>NZ_JBHIRY010000031.1:0-56301 GCF_042138635.1 Paenibacillus medicaginis
TTCTTCCTTCTCTTTCCCACGCACTTCGCGGACAACCCATTCTGTAATAGGCCTATGCAATAGACCTAAGTAGTAACCGCTAAAGTAAATAACGGATCAATTGAGGTGCGAACATGCCTGTTGCTACGCTATTCAAGACCATTGAATAAGTCTATTATTTGTTGGATCGTGCCTTATGGAGAAGCAGATCGATTCGAGGTCATGAGACGATCTTAGGAGAAAGCAGAGCGTTTAGGTGATGTGAAACCGACCGTGAGAGAAGGGGGGAGGGAGCGAAGCAAGGCACCGAAAAAATAAAAAGACCCGGGTCCTCGTTGCCGCTTGAACCTGAATTTTTCCGATTTCCTCGTTCATACTAGCCGACACTAGCCCACAGCGTTCAAGCGACGCAGCTTATGCTCACCTTTCCTCGTTCAAGCCCTGCGATCAGGACGCAGCCGCAAGAGGCTAATCCGGCTGGCGCGCAATCAGTTGGCGGTAAGGGATCGCCGGAATCGTCACACCGATGTACAGCAACTTCTGCCACATCGTTGCTTTCCCTTCAGTTAGGCGCAGTCGGCGAATCCATAATCCATAATCCATAATCCATAATCCACGAACGTAAGTTCTTTTTCTCATTATACCAAACATGCGTTCCTATTTCAGGCCGAGCATCCCATCTGGGCTGCCTCTTTTTCTTATCTCTTTTCTCTCGTTTCTCTTTATTCCTTCCCCTAGGCCCCAACCCCCGCATTCTGATCAAAAGGGATAATCGTGCAAAGCTGTATGGAAAGGCATTAGGCATTAGGCATTAGGCACCGGGCAACGGACACCACACGCCGGACATCACACGCCAGACACCACCCTATAGACACCCATCTCACTCTGGCTACTAGACTCTGAGGGGTCGAAACCTCTTCTTGCAAGAAAGCTAGCAAAAAGCTGTCTGCTTTGATTCAGCGTCAACTCCAGCAGTAGATCTCCGTTTTACCCTGTTATATCAGGGCCTGTTTGCCGATTTCATGCTGCTAAAGTTGAGTTAAAAAAACATCCTGGGTTCGGTCGGTCCCCCATAGGAGAACCGGTCGAACCCAGGATGTGTCATCTAAGAAGAACGTCTATCGACGCGTACATTCATCGAAGCTTGGCTGTTTCACAGCGGCTGAATCGTAAATTCGAACGCTAGGGACTGATCCGCCTTGATGCGGTACTCCTCATGAACTGGAGCTCCCCAGCTGTCGTCTCCGCCCACGCCCATTTGCTTGCCCGCCACCGTAATTACGGTATAGTGAACCTCAGGCAGCTCATACAGATGATAGGCGCTTTCCAGTTCGAACGCGGTATACGGCGAGATATTGGCCTCAACCGGCGCTGATGCTGGCGCTGTAATGCGGATGCCCTGCTGCAGGTCGTCCGTGATGTCCACACGCCGGACCCCGGTACGGTTGCCGGACGCCTGCGGAACCACATAACCGGACACGTTGTCTGCCGCCTCATTGCTGAAGGTCGTCAGCCTTGCGCCGAAAGCACGGTCAGCATAGTTCTCCTCCGGCCCCAGTGCATACCAGTCCAGATGGCGATAATCCGCCGGAACCTTGAACGACAGGGCGAAAATCGGCAGATCCGGCAGCCCGGATGTACCCTCATACATGTTCTTCACCCGCACACTTCCATCCGCATACACCGTATAAGCCGTAGCCACTCCCACACTTGCATGCACACTAAGGCTGTAGTGGAAGGTAACCGTTACGCAGCCTAGATCTTCCGTAATGGCAACACTCGTACATTTGCGCGCCAGACTTGCCGCAAACCAGGCTCCCGCTTCGTAGCCCAATGCCATACCTTTGTCATTGTCCGTCGTAGCCCGCCAGAACAGCGGCGCCGGTGGCATGGCGATCATCTCCCGGCCGGAGTAACGCAGCGAAGTCAGGCTGCCGGCTCCCTTCGAGAACATCACCGAGAAGTTGTTGCCATGCACGCCGATGTTCACGTCTCCCTGGACGACTTTCAGCTCACCCGCAGGCAGCTGCGGAGAAACCGCATCCTCCACCTGGAAAATATGCTGGCCGAAGGCCACTTCATGGCCGGCAGGTGCCCACAGCGCAGGCTCGCGCAGTACGAGCGAAGCATGAATCGCATATTCGCCCGGTGCAGCGGCCACGTCCGGCAGGTCATACGCGATGAATGCCTCGCTTCCCGCAGCCACCTCAGGCTGCAGAATGCCGCGGTAGATTTCCCGCCCTTCATGGAGCAGGCTATATACGAGATCATAGTCTTGAGTTCCCGCGAACAGGTTTTCGTTTTTCACGGTCACTCCACTGCGGTCAGGGAACAGCTTGATGTTCTGATACAGGAATTTGACCTCCTGCATCTTCGGCGACAGCTCCCGGTCCGCGTAGACAATACCGTCCGTGCAGAAGTTATAATCCGTCGCCCGGTCGTCGAAATCGCCGCCAAAGGCAAGATACTCCTGGCCGTAACGGTTCTTTTTCATGACAGCCTGATCAATATAATCCCAGATGAAGCCGCCCTGATACATATCGTATTTATGCTCAAGCTCCGTGTACTTGTGCATGCCACCCACCGAGTTGCCCATCGCGTGCATATACTCGCAGCTGATATATGGCTTCTGCGGGTTGTCGTTCAGGTATTGTTCAATATCGGCCACTTTGGCATACATGCGGCTTTCCATATCACTTGTGTCATTGTAATCCCGGTTGTGGAAAACACCTTCATAATGGACCAGTCTGCTTGAATCCGCCGCTCTGAAATAGTTGGCGACATTCAGAATCACTTCGCCCGCATAGGATTCGTTGCCGCAGGACCAGATCAGAATGGAAGGGTGATTTTTATCCCGCTCCAGCATCGATACTGCCCGGTCCATGACAATATCCTGCCACTCCGGCAGATTGCCCGGAATATTCCAGGACGGCTCGACCGCCCCCAGCTTCTGCCACGACCCATGCGTCTCCAGGTTCATTTCATCAATGACGTAAATGCCGTACTCGTCACACAGCTCATACCACAAGGTTTGGTTCGGATAATGGGAGGTGCGGACGGCATTCATGTTGTTCTGCTTCAAGGCACGGATGTCCCACAGCATATCTTCCTTCGTAATCGCCCGCCCGGTGCGGCAGTTGAATTCATGGCGGTTTACACCTTTGAAAACGATGCGTTTGCCGTTCAGGCACATCACCTTATTGATCATTTCGAAGCGGCGGAAGCCCGCCTTCTGCGGAATGACTTCAACCAGTTCCCCGGCCTCGTTATAGATATGGATGTACAAGGTATACAGATATGGCTGCTCCGCGCTCCACGGACTGACTTGCTCAATGTTGCTGGAGAGGGATAGCTTCCCTTCCGTGAAGGAGCCATCCAGCGATGCAACAATTTGCTGGTCCACATCCTTGACGTCTACCCGCACCCGAGCAGGCACATCTTGTTCCAGCCTCAGATTAAGCTCCAGCATACCGTTCGTATAGGAATCATCCAACCCGGCCTGCACTTTGACATCACGGACATGAATTTCCGGAATGGTGTACAGATACACATCTCTGAAAATACCGGAAAAACGCCAGAAATCCTGATCCTCCAGCCATGCTCCCGTGCTTCTCTGGTATACCTCCACCGCCAGCCGGTTCTCCCCTTCCTGCAGGAAAGGAGTCAGCTCGAAATCGGAAGGGGTAAAGCTGTCTTCCCCATAACCGACAAAATGTCCGTTCAGCCACACATACAACGCCGTTTCCACACCCTGAAAGGAGATGAATACAGGCCGTTCCTTCATGGAATCCGGCAAACGGAAGCTGGTCACATAGCTGCCCACCGGATTGTCTCCCTCCGGAAGCTGCGGCGGCCGCAGCTCATGATGCCCGTCCCACGGATACATCGTGTTCACGTACTGCATTTGCCCATAACCCTGGGTCTGGATATGGCCAGGTACGGTAATGTCACCCCAGCCGCTCACGTTGAAATCCTCCAGATAGAACGACTGCGGACGGCTGGCCGGGTTCGCGGCATAGTTGAACTTCCACGTGCCGTTCAGGCTGTGGCGCATAGCCATGGGTCCCTGCGCTTCCGCTTCCTGCACTGTTTTATAGTATTTGTGGTCCGAATAAGCAGGCAGCCGGTTGACCGCGAACACGCTCACATCCGACAGCCACTCCTGGCTCCATTCATTGACTTTTGAAGTCTTTGCTCCCACCAAAAAAATCCACTCCCACGCAAAAAGTTTATTTAACGGAACCCACCATACCTGCTACAAAATGCTTCTGCATCACAAAGAATACAATTGCTGTAGGCAGAGTTGAGATGACGATCGCGGTCATAATGACCCCGTAATCCGGCGAATAGCTTGAGCCCAGATTGGAAATGAGCAGCGGAATCGTCTGATTCTCGGGAGTCTGCAGCACGATCAGCGGCCACAGGTAGTTGTTCCAGCTCGACATGAACGTAATAATCGCGGCGGCGGCATAGGTCGTCTTCATCGTCGGCACATACACCCGGAAGAACAGACCCAGCTCGGACAAGCCGTCTATCCGGCCCGCTTCCAGCAGATCCTTGGGAAACATTTTCGAGCTTTGCCGGAAGAAGAAGATCAGAAACGCCGTTGCAAACGTTGGAACCACCACTGCCGCCAACGTATCGATACCAATCGCAGGAACGAAATTCGTAATCGACCCGAACATGCGGTAGAGCGGAACCATGAGCGCCGCAAAAGGAATCATCATAGACAGCAGCAGGATGTTGAATACGACATCCTTCGCCCGGCTTCTGTACACTTCAAAGCCATACCCGGCCAGGGAAGAAATGAGCAGGGCCAGTACAGTGGTCGTGATTGCGACTTTGGCCGAGTTGCCGAGCGCTGTCATGATGTCAACCTGCTCCATCAGCTTGCTGAAATTCTCGCCGAGGAAGGAGCCGGGAAGCAATCGGCCCTTCGTAACATCTACCGAAGCATTCGTGGAGCTGACCAGCATCCACAGAAAAGGAAAGATGGACACAAATGCCGCCACACTCAGAAATATATATGTGAAAATCGTCTTGGTTTTACCCATTTCGCTCACCTGCCGCTTTAAACTGAAGGAATGACAAGATAATGATCATAATCACGATCGAATAAGAAACTGTTGCCGCATAACCGAAGTCGGCCGAATATTTGAAGGACAGGTTATAAATGTAATGCGAGATGGTCGTCGTGGCATTACCCGGACCGCCTTTCGTAATATTCACAACCTCGTCGAAGAGCTGCAGTGTCCCAATCGTCGATGTAATAGACGTAAACAGAATAATCGGCTTCAGCAACGGAACGGTGATGCTGAAAAACTGCCGTACCGCCGATGCTCCGTCAATCCGCGCCGCCTCGTAAATCGATGAATCGATATTTTGCAGACCTGACAGGTAGAAAATCATGTTGTAGCCGGTCCAGCGCCACGTAATCGCGATAATGATCGTCACCTTGGCCCAGAACGGATCAGTAATCCACTGAATCGGTACACTGATCATGTGCAGATTCAGCAGTAAGGAATTGACCAGACCGTCCCCGGCGAACAGGTATTTGAATACGACGGAATAAGCCACAAGCGACGTAATGCAGGGCAGAAAGATCGCTGTGCGGAAAAAACCCTTGAATTTCAGGTTTTTATCATTCAACAGCACAGAAATGAACAACGCCAGAATCACCATCAGCGGGACCTGGAAAATGAGATAAATAAACGTATTCTTGACAGCGGTCAGAAACATGGAATCTGTAAACAGCCGCGCATAGTTGTCAATTCCGGTAAAGGTAAGGTTCGTTCCCGTTCCGGTCTGGAAGGACAGAATCAGGGCCCGCAGCATGGGATAAAAATAAAAAGCAAAGATCATAATGACCGCGGCGGCGATGAACAACCAGCCGGTCAGACCCGCTTTTACCCTTCCGGACAAGCCGGGCTTGGCTTCTCTCATATAACTCACTCCTTATTTAAACAGGCACGCGATTCCTTGCCCAGCATTCGTCAAGGGGTCGCGCGCCTGCTATCTGTCTATGGCTCTGGACACAGCATGTGCTGCTTTATTTCAACTGTGCTTCCGCCTGTGTCTGGGCATCATTGATGACGGAGTCAACATCCTTGCCATTCATGTAATTCTGAACTTCAACAGCCAGAATATCCTCGATGGCATACGTATGCAGACCATAGTTCACTGTCGGAATTTGTTCCGACCATTTTGCGAAGTCAGCATAGATTTTTTGTCCGTTGAAGAATTCCTGTCCTTCTTCGTAAGCCGGTCCGCTGGCTGCTGCTTTCAGCGAGCCAATGGCGCCGATTTTGGTAATCATTTGCTGATACAGCTGGGTATCTGAACCGAAGGTTTGCTTCAGGAAGTCTGCTGCCGTATCCTGACCGTCCATGTTCATGACATACCACGAGCTGCCGCCGAGATTAGAGGCGTTCACAGAATTGTTGCCGGCCATTTTCGGAAACGGTACAACAGCCCATTTGCCGGATTGGGAAGCTTCCGCCTTGATGGAAGGTGTAATCCAGTTGCCTGTCGGAACAGTTGCCACATTACCGCTGTTAAAGGCGGCCAGGAATTGACTCCAGTCGGAGGTCATGGTCACAATGTTGGCATCCATAAGCTTTTTGTAAGTCTCCAATGCTTCTTTCATCGCCGGGTTGCCTGCCAGATCAGGCGTCTTTCCGTCTTCTTTCAGATACCATGAGCCTGCGGACTGCAGCATCATGCGGATCAGCCCAAGGTCATTCGGGTCCTGTGACAGGAAGTCCTTGCCGGTTTTAGCTTTGACATCCTTACCGATCTCGATGTAACGATCCCACGTAATGTTCGTCAAGTCTTCAACCTTGTAACCTGCTTGCTCCAGGTAGTCTGTTCTGACATACAATCCGGTAACGCCGGAATCGAACGGAACGCCGTACTGCTTGCCGTTCGCGCTGGTCGGTCCGATTTTGTAATCAGCGAAGGCTGCAGGATCAATCGTGTTCGTCATGTCATGGAAGGAATCCGGGTAAGCCTGCAGGAAGTTCTGCGCCCGGTAATCCTCGATCAGCACGATGTTCGGCAGACCTTTTGTCGTACCGGAGTTCAAGCCTGTGTTCAGCTTTTGCACGATATCAGCCTGTGCGTATTCCACGATGTTGATGGTCACATCCGGATGCTTGGCCACATACAACTCCTTGGCAATATTCAGGGCTGCAATATTAAAGTTAGGGTCCCAGGCCCAGATCGTGATCTCTTTTTTATTGGGATCCGAAGCCGCTCCCCCTTCTTTGGCACCCCCGCCGCTTGAACAAGCGGACAATACGAGCACGCATGCCAACAAGAGCAAAATCATTTTTTTCATGTGTTCAACCCCTGTTTCTTTTTAGAATTCGGGTTCCTTGAAACCCTTTACTGAAAGCGTTTCCCTTCAGCATGAATATCTTATCATTCACGCTTTTGGGACTGCTATAAATATCTTTACCTAGATTTGTTTTATTATTATGTTCTTCCGTTGGATAACGCTTTCAAATTGTACTTTTTTTTGTTTCTGGCATTTTTATTGGCGATCTTCGCTTTGCTGCAGCTGCGCTTTGAGCTGATCCAGATCAATTACGGTACCGGTTACTCTTGCCTCTTCCGCCGCATAGGCCATCATGTGACTTTCGACAGACCTGTCAATGGAGGATCTGCTGCTGAAATCGGGTTTGTTCAAATTATCCAAAAAATCGTTCATCAGACCTGTATCGCCGCCAAGATGGCCGCCGCTCAGGGAAGCTGGCCGAATGACCGTTTGCTGGTTGGCCTCAACCATATTGGAGTTAAACCGGGTGACCTCAATGACATTCTGGGCATCGTCCCCCCGAATTTCTCCATGCTCGCACATGATTTTGATCGTGCGGCACATTGTATTGGTAAATCCGCTCAGGTTAAACGTGGCCGTAACCCCGTTCTTAAACTCGATAAGGGTCACCTGATGATCACACACATCATTGTCCATCCGGTACACACAGTGTCCGTAAGGACTCGTCTGCAGTGCCTGCAGCAATGCTTCTTCCGTCTGATCTGCTGCAACGACGGTAGCCGGCCATTGCCCCCGCACAGGCAAATAGGCTTTTCTTGCATCGAACCGGCATTCCGCAGCGACCTTGCAGTCCAGGCAGCGCTCAGCGCTGCCTGCCGGCGCATTCTCCTCTTTAAAATAAGTGAGGCTGCCGTACGAAGAGATTCGTTTGGCATCGCTGTCCACAAGCCAGGATAGAATATCCATGTCATGACAGGACTTCTGCATGATGATCGGACTGCTCAGATCGCTCCTCCTCCAATTGCCTCTTACAAAGGAATGGGCCATATGGAAATTGCCGATATTTTCGTTATGCTGAATGGTGATGATTTTACCGAGCTCCTGGCTGTCAATGATTCTCTTCATCTCTGCAAAGAAATTCGTATACCTGAGCACATGGCATACAATCACCTTGCAGCCTTTTTTATTGGCTTTTTCGTTGATTCTCAAGCATTCTTCAGGACTTGGTGAAATGGGCTTTTCCAGCAAAATATCATAGCCAAGCTCCAGCGCTTCCATCGTTTGCGCATAGTGGTCCCTATCCATGGAAGAGATGATGATGGCATCGCACATTCTCCCCAAACCATAAAATTCATCCACAGCTGCGAATTGTTTATCCGGCGGAATCCGAAACTCATCCGCTGCCGCCTTCCTTCTGCTGTCATCCGGTTCAACAACCGCCACAATTTCCGCACTTTGGCATGCATGCCTTGAATAGATCATACCCCTTTGTCCTGCACCGATTAACGCCAGCTTCAAATCCATAACCTCCCATGTAAATGGCTGTCTGCGTTACAGTTTTATTACGTTACTTGTTGCTTTATGCTCGTTCAATCAGGGGCAGCGTAATTCTCACCCTCGTGCCCTCACCTTTGGCGCTTGTGATGCTTACCCCGTAATCCTCACCGTACAACAGGGTAATGCGGTTATGCACATTCTGAATGCCGATGCCGGTAAAAAGCTGGCGCTTGCTCTTCGGATTGGGCAAGGTATCCTGGCCGGACAAGCCGTCCATGCCGTCGCCGTTATCCGCAACCTCGCAAATGAGCATATCCTCTGTGCGGGACACCAGAATGTAGATCATGCCTTCATTTTTCTGATTAAAGGCATGGAAGAACGCATTCTCAATAAAAGGCTGGATGATCAGCTTTGGCACATGATAGTGCATGCAGTCGGGTGACGCGAATGTATTGACCTTGATCCGGTCTCCATAGCGGACATGGTTAATAAACACGTAATTTTGCATATTGGCCAGCTCCTGCTCGATGGTGACCGTCTCATTGACGTTGCTGATCGTATTCTGCAGCAGGGAGATGAGCGCATTGATGGTCTCGGCAGCCTTCTCCTTGCTGCCTTGCTGCACCAGAAATTTGATGGAGGCCAATGTATTGTACAGAAAATGCGGATTAATCTGCCGCTGCAGCGCCGCCAGCTCGGCATTCCGCTGTTCCTTCTGGGTATGCAGCAGCCTGGCGATATAATCGTTCAGCTCGTAGAGCATGTAGTTAAAAGCCTTGCCCAGCTCGCGTGTCTCGTAGCTGCCGCCAATGTCGATGTAATTATCGAAATTTTTCTCCGTAATATTCGACATCTGCTTGACGAGGCGGGACAGAGAATCCGTCAGCCTTCTGGAAATCAGGAATACGATCAGCAGGGAAAGCGAAATAATCGCCAGACAGATCAGCACGACCGACTTGACGTTGATAATCTGGCCTACGGCATACTTGCGGTCAATCAGATTGACGAGATAGAAATCGTAGGCAGGGATGTAATTGGCGAGCAGAATATGGTCCTTGCCCATTACTTCCGCATTTTTGTAGGAAAGTTGCTGAGTGGCGATATCCACCGCATCGCTGAGCAGCTCAGGCGAGCTCTGTCCAATCCATTCTGCGCGGTTGCTGGAAACGATGCGGCCAGCATTGTCCAGAATGACAACATCATTGCCTGTGCTAGTAAAATTGGAATAGAACTGTTTGAATTCCTGTTCACGGATGGAGACATACAAAGTGCCGTACAGTGTTCCGCTGGTACGTTCGACAAGGGCTTTGGAGGCGATGATAAAATGCTCGTTCTGCGCCGCTCCGACCGCACGTTCACGGTCATACTGATACATGAGCCGCTTCGGCTCGGCAATGGTATTGACCGTAATGTGATGGTCTGCCAGGTCTTCCCCCGCCACAGACCAGTTCATCTGGCCGGCAGAATAGCTTCTGCCGTTCACGCCTGCAATGGTAATGCCCACATCATAAGCGTCCACACTGGATTTGATCTGCTTCATCTGCTGGCCCATATTGAAATAAGTCTTGGCCGTCGTGACAGAATTGGCGCTGCCGGCGGTCAGGAAGCTCTTCACCGTCAGACTTTGGGACGCATAGCTGGAGGCGTTAACGATAGAATCGTTGAATGACTCAAAGCTGGTTTTAATCTGGTTCAGCACCTTCGAATTCGTAATGCTGAAGGTTTCGACAAACAGACGCTCCGACATACGGAGCGTCACCAGCGAGGTGAACACGCATACCGCCGTAATGCTGATGATCATGACGATGAATATATTAAAGAACAACCCGCCCTGCTTCATGCGGTCCAAATATTTTTTCATACGTTCTTCCCTTTTCCCTGTTAATGCTTTCTTCGATATTGGCTGGGCGAGGTGCCTGTCAGCTTCTTGAATACCTTCGTAAAATAGCTGTGATCCGAGTACCCGACGATGCTGCTGATTTCCGAAATCGGAGCTGTGCTGGAACGCAGCAGCTCTGCTGCCTGATCGATACGGACCTTATTCAGATATTCGCTGAACCCTTCCTGGTTGTGCGCGGCAAAATAGGTCGACAAATAGGACGGGTTGAAATGAAAATGCTTGGCCAGCGCGGTCAGACTGAGCGGCTCGCTGTAATGGTCATTGATGTAATCGAGGAGCATTTTCATACTGCCATCACCCGTCTGCTGCCGCTTCAAGGAAATCAATATGTCCGCTTCCCGCAGGAAATCCTCCAGCCTGGCGGTGGCTTCATGCACATGACGAGCCTCTTCGATGGCCTGAAAGTAGGCAAACTTCGCTTTGTCCAGCTCCTTGACATCATATCCGGAGCCGCCGAGCAGAATCGTAATATTGAAAATGATGTTCCCCAGAAAGGATCTGAATTCGGAAGCAGGGCTGCTGTAATCCTGCGCCATCCCGGCAACATGATCCCGCAGGGACTGGAAGGCCGCTTCAAAATGCTCCCGTTTCATTTCTTCGGCAAAACGCTTCAGGTCAAACAGAGCGGTGTGTGAAGCCTGCTGCGGCAAGAAATTCTCCGTTAAGAGCGGTGCTTCCGGAACATAAAATCTGCTGTCCAGCAGCTTCATCAGCCTGTCCCTGAATAGGCTTCCCAATTCGCTGAACTCGCTGAACCAACGGCTGACCACCCATCCGGCGCCTGGTTGGCCGGTGGCCGACGGCTGTGCCAGACTTTCTGCTTTCGCCAGCAGATGTGCATAGTCTGCCTGCCCCACATTGATCAATAAAACCGACAAATGGCTGTCCGCCGGTACTGGCATGATCACAATATGCTCCAGGGACGCGCGCAGCGAGTCGGCAAACTGCTGCCCGGGATCAGATAACCCGGCCCCGCCTTTGGGAGACAAGCGGCCCCTGTCCGTACCAAGCAGGCAAAAACCGCTATAGGGAAAATGACGCTGTGGAATAGCCGGGTCAAATTCAAAGTCATAGGACGCAAGCAGCTTCCCGATCACGGACTCCACCGTGACGGTATGCTCGCCGCTGCCGCCGCTGTATTGGAGGGACGGAATGCGGCGGGCGGTCTTTTGCAGCACCCGCAACAGCTCCTCTGTCTCCAGCTTCGGTTTCAGTATATAATCGGCCACCCCGCTTTGGAAGGTTGAGCGGACATACTCGAACTCACCATAGCTGCTGAGCACAATGATTTCAATATGCGGATAACGGCTTTTTACCACTCTGGTGAACTCTTCGCCGTCCATCAAGGGCATGACAATATCAGTAATGACAATGTGCGGCTGCACCGTTTCAATCAACTCCAAGGCCTCGCGGCCATTGGAGGCCTCCCCGATGATCTCGAATCCATACTGCTCCCAGTTTAAATAATGCTTGATCCCCTGACGGACAAGCGTTTCATCATCCACGATCAAAATCCGGCACATCTGCTCCATGCTCTCACTCCCCAACATTAAGGAAATTCCTGGTATTCTATATCACAAGTTCATATGATAGCGCTTTAATAAGTGTTCTTATGCTACCATAATTCAATTCAAAGGGGCAAAGAAATTTTATCTTCCTGCAGCATGTAAAAATTGGCCTGGGCTGCTACTGTTACATGTTGCGAGACTCATCTTCAACATAACCTATAGCATTCAAGAGGTCGTTAGATAAGCTTTGCAAACTAGGGACAACGTCCATAACCCCTGTTTCTTTAGCTTTAAAGATTGAACGAGTATGTTCTTTTAAAACAGACATCATTTTTTCATATTGTTACCTTTCGCAGCAAGAAATCGGCAAACAGGCCCTGATATAACGGGGTAAAACGGAGATCTCTGGCTGGGGTTGACGCTGAATCAAAGAAGACAGCTTTTTGCTAGCTTCTTGCAAGAAGGGGATTCGCCCCCTCAGAGTCTAGTAGCCAGAGTGAGATGGGTGTCTATAGGGCGCGGTGTGTGGTGCCTGGTGTCTGATGCCTGGCACCTGATGCCTGGTGTCTGGTGCCTTTCCATGCAGCTTTGCACGATTATCCCTTTTAGTCAGAATGCGGGGGTTGGGGGCCTAGGGTAAGGAATAAAGAGACAAAAGAGACAAAAGAGATAAGAAAAAGAGGCAGCTCAAGTGGGATGTTCGGCTTGAAATAGGAACACATGTTTGGTATAATGAAAAAAAAGAACTTATGTTCGTGAATTATGGATTCGGAGGCGAGCAGACATGGAAGTCCAAGTGGAAACGGAACTTCAATCCTTTAGCAGTCGTTATCACAGCGAGCAGGCCTGCATGGAGGCATTGATCGCGATGAAGTGGCCGAATGGTTTCGTCTGTCCACGCTGCGCCCATACCCGCTGCAGTCGTCTAACTTCCCGACGTGTCCCTTTGTTCGAGTGCACAAGCTGTGCGCATCAAACGTCGGCTTTGGTGGGCACGATTTTTGAACGAACGCATCTCCCCCTGACCAAGTGGTTCCAAGCGCTGGAGTTGTTTCTGCTCCCCGACGGCATCTCGGCGATGCGGCTGAGCCAGGTGATCCAGGTCACCTACAAGACAGCTTGGACTGTGCTACACAAACTACGCCATGCCATCGGGGAGTTCGATGCCCGGGAGCTGCTCTGCAGAGACGTGAAGGTGAACAGTGACCTGTATGGGTGTAATCCGTCCCGACCTCAGTTTCCTCATCCGCATGCTTCGGTGGTCGTAGCCGGGTGCACCGTCACGGAGTCGGGCGAGCCGGAGCAGGTCAAAATTCGCCTGATCCCGCAGAGGAAGGGGGAGGGGCAGAGAGCAAATCGTCACGAACTCGCTGCGTTCATCAACGAACAGGTAGATGTCCGTGTATCGGAGGTACAATCGTTCCTTCAAGCCTATCGGCTGTATAGACCCTTGCGGAAAGTGGTGAGAGAGGCGTGGGAATCGCTGAAGAGTACGTATGTAGCCTTAGGAACGAAACATCTCCAGGCATACCTCAACGAGTACACCGGCCGCCGCCGACTGCGCCTGTCCGAAGGGGGAGCAACGATGTGGCAGAAGTTACTGTACATGGTCGTGACGATTCCGGCGATCCCTTACCGCCAACTGATTGCGCGCCAACTGGTTCAGCCTCTTGCGGCTGCGGCCTAATTGCAGTACTTGAACCTAATTGCAGTACTTAAACGAGGAAAGGTGAGCCTGAGGTGCGTGGCTTGATCGGTGTGGGCTAGTGCCGGCTAGTATGAACGAGGAAATCGGATAAATTCGAGTTCAAGTGGCAACGAGGACCAGGGTCTTTTTATTTTTTCGGTGCCTTGCTCCGCTCCCTCCTTCTCTCTCGGTCGCTCAGTCGGTTTCACATCACCTAAACGCTCTGCTTTCTCCTAAGATCGTCTCATGGCCTCGAGCCGACCTGCTTCTCCATAAGGCATGATCCAAAAAATAATAGACCCATTCAATGGTCCTGAATAGCGTAACAACAGGCATGTTCGCGCCTCGTTTGATCTGTTATTTGCTTTAACGTGCCTAAAGTGTATTTTCGGTTCCCGGTTTTCTGTTTTTCTTGACCTGATCCAACGGGATAATCGTGCAAGGCTCCTGAAAAGAGAGTATCACATGTCTTGCCACGATCGGCTGGCGGCTTGGCTGTCAAGGACGGATGATTAGATTGAAGTTCAAGGCGCTCGATCTTCTTATGTAGAGCTTCTTCCCACTCATCCAATAACGATGTTATAGCTGCTATATATTGTACACTGTTATCATCAAGAAGCACCTCAAATAAAGTATCGGATACGACGCCACGAAACTCTGATGCCCCCAGATTCTTACCTACAAACATGAGATCCAAATCAGAATCCTCTTTGAAATCCCCTCGGGCCCGAGAATCAAACAGTATGACATAAGCTAGATCCACTTTCCGAGAAAGTTTCATACCATACGTTACATTATATCGCCGAATCGGCAGCAAAAAAAAGCGATTGCTCCCAATGGTTAGCGGAAGCAATCGCCGTGAGACGGGTTATTTCCGTTCCAGCAAACAATCCAGAATAAATTCAAGCTGTGCTTCCAGAGATATCGGATCGTTGAATAAATCCCCCTTGCGGTTCGTCATGAAGACCAGGTTATTCTTGACAGCGGGGAGGTTTTTCCACAAGCTGCTCTCATATACAGCAGAAGGATCGGCGTCATCACCGCTCCAGGCGTTCGTGAAAATATAGTCTCCAGCGTACTCCGGCAGCTTCTCCAGAGACAGGTTCGCCCATCCTTGGCCGCTATCAATGGCCTCCTTCTGAATGATCGGCGGCGCTTTCAGCTCCAGTTCGCCATAGAGGATATCGCCGCCTCTGCCAAAGTTATGGCCAAATGCATAGATTCCTTTAGCATACGGTTGCAGGATAGATACGGTCTTGTCCCCGACCGCAGCCTGTACCTGAGGCTTCACCGCGGCGATTTTCTGATCCCATGCAGCAATCCATGTCTCCGCTTCGGCCTCCTTGCCTGTCATCTTGCCGAATTCACGCAGCTGCTCTCTTAATGGAAGCTCGCCAAACTTGATAGCCACGGTAGGGGCAATCTTCGAATAACTCTCAATGAGGCTGGCATCTGCCCACCCGGGGGCAATAATCAGGTCAGGCTTAAGCTCCAGTATCTGCTCAAAAGACTGGCCATCCCCCAAATTTTCGACACCATCCAGCTTCCCCTCAAAATAAGGATTCTCCAGCGCCTGCTGATTCACCCCCACAGGTTTGATGCCGAGCACCAGCAAATCCCCGACATAGCTGTCTGCCACTTCCACAACCCGCGCAGGATTGCGCGGAATCTCGATTACACCATTCGAGGCCTGGTATTTAATGGTCTCTGACTGCACAGCTTCTGTGCTATTCGTGCTGCCAGCCGACTCCCCCGAATTAGCCGCTGAAGGAGTGGAAGTTTTTCCGCAAGCCGCCAGAACCCCAATCATAAGACATGTAAAAACAACAAATGCCCATTTACGAACTTGATGTATGTACATAATGCTCTCTCCTGTCCTGTGTTATTCTAATTGAGAATAATTATCAATCAAATAATAACAGGGATGTCCATCAGTGTCCAGCAAATTAAGCGAATAAACAGACTGCCGGGACTTCCCGACAGCCTGATACCGCATGGCAATCGTTATGCTTTCGTCAGCACCAGCTCAAGCTGAACTTTTATGTCATTTTCCGTGTCCAGCACAACCGAGTGCGGGTTCGTCAGTCCGAAGTCCTGGAAGGTCACCGTCGTTGTGCCGGACAGCAGCAGTTGACCGCCGCTATAGACCGCCTCGGAAGCAAAGGACACCTCTTTTTCAATGCCTTTCACGGTCATTGTCCCGGTCAGCTCAACCGGCACCTTCTCCCCTTCGGTCCATTCCTCCGGCAGAGCGGAGAAGGAGGTGGCTTCAAACTTGGCTTCCGGGTGTGTGGCTACATCAAAGAAATCTCCCTGCTGCAGATGCTCGTCCCGCTGCGCGTTGCCGGAGTCCAGATTCGCCATGGCCACCGTGCCTTGCCCTCTCATCGCCGCCGGATTGCTCAGGTCTACCGTCCAGTTGCCCTCCACCGCTTCATTCACGAAATTCACCGTTTCCCGCGATGTGGTAATAGACCAGTACACCTTGGATTCATCCGATACCGTCCATGCTCCGTTAAGCTCATCCGCGCCTGCTGCCGACCCTGCCTGTGCTGTGGCATCTGCTGCCGTACCGGAGGAAGTAACCGATTCTATTTCCACATTGTTGCCAAGATAACTGTTCATAAATGAATTAGCAAAAATACCTCCGCCGATGAGGACCACCGCGACTCCTCCGATAATCCAGTATCCTTTTTTCTTCATTATTCCACTCCTTAATGATTATGTTTGTATACATGTATCCTAGCACTTCAATATGTCGGCAAAATGTCGAAGCCCCTGACAACAACTACCTCCAGCTTTACCCGCCGTATGAGGGCTCATTATAATAGAGCCTAACAGCCGGATCATCTTAATAGAAGAGATTGAACCCGGCCTATGTATACAAGATTCACGATAAAGGAGCTTATAACTTGAAAACGATCTTGATCATAGAAGATGAACCGGCCATTTCCCGGGTGCTCACGGCCTACCTGGTGAAAGCCGGCTTTCAGGTCATTCAGGCCGCCGAAGGCAGGAAGGCGCTTGAGCTGTTCGAGCAGGAGACGCCTTCGCTTGTGCTGCTGGATATCATGCTGCCACAGGTGGACGGCTGGACTATATTGGAGCGAATACGCGAGCAGAGCAACTGCCCTGTCATCATGCTGACTGCACGCGACAGTATCGATGATAAGCTCGCCGGGCTTAACGGCGGCGCCGATGACTACATGTCCAAGCCTTTTATCCCGGAGGAGGTTGTCGCGCGAGTGCAGGCCGTGCTGCGCCGTCCCTCCCAATGGCAGGATGAGCGCAGGAGACACCATTTCGGCAGCCTGTCCATCGACTTTCTGACCCGGCGTGTGCTGTTGAACGGAGCTCTGGTGGAGCTTCCTCCACGTGAAATGTCCATGCTGATGTTTCTCGCCCAGCACCCGAACCTGATTTTTACCCGCGAGCAGCTCATTGAACAAATATGGGGAGCGGATTACGAGGGCAGCGACCGGGCTGTGGATCTGTCCATCCGGCGGCTGCGCATGGCTTTGGCGCAATGGCCGCCGGATGAAGGGGAAATTAAAACACTGAGGGGAACGGGGTATCAATTTTGGACCGCAAACGGACATCGATTTTAACATATTGGACCATCCGTTATTTTATTGTGCTGTTGATCGGACTGCTGCTGATTGCGGTGATCTCGATCTTCTCACTGCGGGAGGAGACCATTAGCAATCAGCTGCAGACCGCCAGACTGTTCGCTGAGGAAATCGCCGACCGCTTGGCCAGCAAGGAAAGAACAGGCGAGCCTGTCGATAACCTGGATTCCTTGATCGAAGACCGAAAGCAGTTCATCAAATACGGAGCCGATATCTGTGTCATTGTGACGGATCAGGAGGGGAAACCCGTGTTCTCCAATCCCAAGCTTTCGGAAAAACAGGCCCGCGAGCGGCTCAATCCCGAAAAGGGCAGGCAAAACGGCCCGGCACTCAAGCCCGTTACCGCCCCGATCGTGTATAACGGCTCCACCCTTGGCCAAGTGACGCTGCTGCAGCGCGATAATTCCCTGTCCTTTTCTTCCAATGAGATCAGCCTGCTGGCTGCCGCTTTGGTATCCTTCGCTTTATTGGGCTGGCTGACCATCTACCTGCTTTCGCGCAAATTGTCCATGCCGATCCGTAATGTGGCACAGGCTGCCGAACGAATCAGCCACGGGGACTATGACGTTCAGTTGGCTGCGGGGGTAAAAGAAAGAGAGTTGAACGAGCTAATTGCCTCCTTCGGAGACATGGCTAAACGGCTGAAGCAGCTTGAGCACTCCAGGGAGTTTATGCTGGCCGGGCTGACACATGAGCTGAAAACACCGGTCACCTCCGTCAAGGGACTGGTGTATGCGGTGCGTGAGGGCGTCGTGACGGAGAGAGAGGCTGAAGAGTTTCTCGACATTGCCCTGCAGGAGACGGACAGGCTGCAGCGGATGATTGCCGATCTGCTGGATTATAACGCGTTAGCTGCCGGAGTCATCCATATCAAGCGCGAAGTGCTTGATGCCGGACCGTTGCTCGGGGAAATCGCACACCAGTGGTCTCTATTCCAGCCCGAGGATGCAGCGCGGCCTGAACTCGCCGTTCCCGATCATCCTGTCAGGGTAACAGGTGATGCGCTCCGCATTCAGCAGATTATTACGAATCTGCTGAACAACAGCGCACAGGCCGGACATGAAAGGCGCAGCATCCGGATCCGGGCCTCGCTGCAGATCCGTAAAGACGGTTTTGCGGAAATAACAGTTACTGATAACGGAATCGGTATCCCGCCGGAGGAGCGGGAGCTCGTATTTCAGCGCTTCTACCGGGGGGAGGACAAGAAGCAGAGCATCCGGGGCCTTGGCCTCGGGCTGACCTTCAGCAAGCTTCTGGCCGCCGGCATGGGCGGGAATTTGGAGCTGCTGACCAGCTCCAATGAAGGCAGCACCTTCATGCTGCGGCTTCCCCTGGCGGATTACAGCTCCGCGGCCACGCCAAAATGATCCGATACGACAGGGCCTGTCTTCCCGTTCAGCACAACCGTGGAAGACTTCGCCCGCACCTGCACGCTGGAGAGAATATAGTCGATGCGCAGGCTGTCCGTATTGTTCGCCCAGCCGGCAATCGCTTTGAGCACCGTGTAGCCCTCATCGCGCAGCTCCGCTGCTTCGTACAGATCATACCAGCCGTGCTGCATGATATAGTCGTACCCTTCGCCACGAACACTGGCCGCATTATTCAGGTCCCCCATCATAAATACAGGGTTGGATCTGCAGCTCTGCAGAACGGCTTCCGCCCGGTCCCACTGCTGCCGGAAGGGCTCCTCGCTGTCATGCCACCAGCCGAAATGTCCGCTGACAAACCAGGTCTTCTCCCCGCCCGCTTCCGTCAGAATGCCGGCGATCTTCCGTGTGCGAAAATTGGCATTGTCGCGGCCTGCGGACACATAATCGCTCACCGTTTCCAGGATTGGCGTTCTCGACAGCAGCGCCATTCCTTCATCGTATTTCCCAGCGGTCATGTGAGTCGGCACCCAGGTCCAGTGATAGGTCTCTTCCAGCTGCTGCAGAAGAACATAGGCATAGTTGTCCTGCTTTATAACCGCCCCCTGCTCCGCCATCGTATAACGGGCCAGACCTTCCGCTGCGACCGCAGCTTCGTGCATGGATTGATTCACTTCCTGCAGTGCAATGACATCAAATTGATGCTCATTGATAAAGCGGGCCAACTGCCCGATCTTGTCCATCTGGTGCTCTTCATGCCAGGCATGGGTGTTCAAGGTCAACAATTTCATTTTAATCACCTGCATTCCATAATTGTACATACATCATAACACACCTAAGGGCCGCATACTGCTTCTGGCAGACAGGAAATGCAGGGGGAGCGGGACTTCCCTCTTTCGAGCCGGGCGAGTACAATCTTTAGAGAAGCAAAGTCGTCCCCAAAATAGTCCCCAACTCTCTCTTCGGACGAATTGACAAGGAGGTCGGGTTTCGATCATGTTCCTGAAGAAGCATACCGTAACGCGCAACGGCAAGACTTATCGCTATTACCGGATCGTAGCCGCCTACAAAGACGAGGACGGCCGAAGAAAACACCGTCTGGTGAAGCATGTAGGCTCACTGACGGATGAAGAAGCGGCACTTCTCAGACAGGAGCTGCGCTCCGGACGATGGCGGCAACAGCCGGATATGTCCATAGCCTTGCCATCCGCAAACCGCGCAAGCCCCCTCAATGTGGCTGCTTTTATCCCAAGGGAGACGCAGCAACTGGCTTATTATGATCATACCGACAAAGAGTGGAATTTGACGGACCATGATATGCTTTTGCTTGTACGCGAAGGAAAGGGCGAGCTGCATATGGCCGGCAAAAAGATCTTGCTCGCTCCGGGTATTGCTGTATTTTGCCCGGCAGGCACGGGAATGTATATCATCAACGAAGAGCCCCGGAAATTGCTGATCGACCGCATCGTGTTCGATACGCTCGTTCCTGCAGAGAACTTTGCGGGCAACGGCAGCGCATACGAACGGGCAGCCTGCCCGCTGCCGGAGGGAAAGATTCGGCTTGCTTATCCCACACGGGCGCTGCAGCTGTGCAAGGAACTGCATGCCGCAGCGCAGCCCGGCAGACCGCGTGATCCGTTGAAAGTGCAGTCGCTATTTACGCAGCTGCTCGACAGTGTCTTCCCTTCGTCCTCTGCGAAGGAAGCCGGCGAGACGGAGCGGTGGATCAAGCATTCCATCCGATATATCAGGGAGCATTATCAGGAGCATATCACGCGAGATCAGTTGGCGGCGCTGATCGGCATCAGCCCTGAACACTTTTCCAGAATATTCATGAAAGGAACGGGCCGCAGCTTCATTGATTATTTGAACAGAGCACGGGTTCGGAAGGGACGCGAACTGCTGCAGCTTACACAGCACAGCGTTCATGATATCGCAGTAACGACAGGTTTCGGGAGCGGGCATTATTTCAGCCGCAAATTCAAGCAGCTGACCGATGTCTATCCGACAGAATACAGAAAGCAGCCGAAAAGCTATGCGGCGCTCAATCCGCACACAACATCATGCCTGCTCGCATTTGGCATCGTACCGAAGCTCGGCGTCATCGGAGAATGGATGAAACCATGGATGCTCCGGCATTACGAGAAACGGATCGATTTGTCCTCGTTTCAGGAGACGCAATGGTACAGCGAGAGTGTGATACAGAAGCTTGATGAGCTCGGCATCGACCTGGCGATTGCGTACTCCGATGAAGAAGGCGCAGAACCGCTCAGCGATCGGGTTCCGGCACTGCTGCTTCCGAGCGAATGCGCATCATGGCGCAGCGAATTGCTCAGTCTGGCCGCTGCCGTCACCCGCGAGGAGCAGGCTGCCGACTGGCTGGCCGAATTTGACCGGAAAGCGGCTGCGGCCAGAGACATGCTGGCTCCGCTCCTTGGCCGGGGAGAGACGGCGCTAATTGTTAAAATCGTCTCCGAAAAATTATACGTGTATGGAAATTTGACAAGCATGGGCGGCAATATCATTTACGAGGCGCTGCAGTTGAAGCCGCCCCCGGCGGTCAAGCGGGACATTATCGACAAAGGGCTGCTCAATATACCGGTAGCTCCGGAAGCGCTGACGGAGTACGCCGCCGATCATATTTTTTTGTTCCACTACCGTTCGAACTGGTATGCGCAAACACCGTCCGTGCTGGAAACCGGCCCATGGCGGCAGCTGGAGCAGGCTTGCCGGCAGCGCATTTATACACCTGATTACAATGTATTTTATGGTTACGACCCGCTGTCGATGGATTTGCAGCTGGAGCAGGCGGCTGAGCTGCTGTCATCACAAATGTAATCATTATCTGTCATCTATGTCCATTGACGGGCTCCTGGAACGTTGCTAACATTCTCATTGATAATGATTATCAATTATTGGCGAGAGGAAGACATCCGAATGAAACAACGCAAAGGAATTTCAGGTCTGGTACTGACGCTGCTGATGATTTTGCTGGCGGCTTGTGGAAATGCAGGGACAAATAACGCAAGTCCTGGCGGCAGCGCAGAGAGCCCGTCCACAGCAGATAAGCCGCAGGCAGAGACGGGTGCCGTAGGCGCCGGTGCGGGACCGATCACGATACAGCACGACAAGGGCACGCTGACGCTGGACAAGCCGGCAACCCGTGTCGTATCGCTCGACTGGCTGTTCACCGAGTCGCTGGTTGCGCTTGACATGCAGCCGGTCGGCAATGCGGAGAACGAAGAATACAAGAACTGGGTGACTTCCGAGGCTGCGGTAACGGATGAAGTCGTGGAGCTCGGCATCAAAGACGAGCCGGACCTCGAAGCAATCGTCGCGCTGAAGCCGGACCTGATCATCGCCGGTACCGCCTATCAGGAAGGGATCTATGAGCAGCTTAATGCTATTGCTCCGACCATGATGTTCACTCAATATCCGGCAGACGGCGACCAATATACGAGGATGATGGATATTTTCCATGAGATTGCGGCCGCAGTGGGCAAAACAGAGGAAGCAGCGCAGTATGTGGCCGGGCTGGACCGGCATTACGAGGAAGCCAAAGCCAAGCTTGCCGCCGCAGGCAAAGCGGATTTGCCTTACATTCTGGTCCAGGGCCGCAGCGATCAGAATGCTGCCGCTTTGTGGACCATGACAGAAACGTCGATGGCCATCCAGACCTTGAATCACATCGGCCTGCAGAACGTCTGGAAACCGGAAAAATTCGAGCAATACGGATATACCGATACAAGCATCGAGGCGCTCATCGCGGTACAGAATGCCACCCTGCTATCTGTCGCGCAGCAGACGGATGACGTGTTCAACCGGCAATTGGCATCTAATGCGGTATGGAATGATCTTGCTTTTGTCAAGGATAACCGGCACTATGCGCTGGATGGCAGCACCTGGCTGTTCGGCGGACCGGTATCGGCCAAGGTACTCGTCGACGAAGTCGTCAAATCATTGCTGCCATGAGACTGGCCGCCATATTCGGAGGGGGCGTTGCCGCTCTCCTTGCCTTGCTGCTGCTCAGCTTGTATGTGGGCGACGCGCCGATTCCCGCCTCGGCTATCATCGAAGCGCTGCTGAGACCGCAGGACAATCTTTATCATCATTCAATCCGGGAGCTGCGTCTGCCACGCGCCGCTATCGGCCTGCTGGCAGGCGCGGCATTTGCAGCGGCGGGGGCCTTGCTGCAGACCGTTACGCGCAATCCGCTGGCTGCCTCTGATACGCTGGGCATTAACGCGGGCGCTTATTTTATGGTGGTGCTGGGTACGGTTGCATTTCCACTGCAGCTCCACCACTCTCCTTTTTTGTTTGCCGCAGCGGGCGGGGCGCTGGCCGCTCTCGCCGCTTATTTGCTGGGCGGCGGCCGCGCCGCGGCGCCGGTCCGCCTGGCTCTCTCCGGCATCATCGTATCGATGGTGCTCGGGTCGTTTACGGCGGCGCTGCATATTTTGAATCCGATTCAGACGCGCTCACTGTTTCTATGGGGCTCGGGATCGCTGGAGCAGATGGACTGGAGCGGCGTTGCATATGCCTGGCCTTGGGTCATGGCGGGACTGCTGGCTGCCTTTGTGCTGGGCAGACAATTCGATGTGCTTGAGTTCGACGAATCGACGGCACAGTCCCTTGGACAGCGGGGAGGATGGATTCGTTTCGCCGGAGTCGCGCTGTCCGTACAGCTTGCGGCCGTGGTCGTCAGCGTGGCCGGGCCCATCGGCTTCATCGGCCTGCTGGCTCCCCATCTGGTGCGCATGGCCGGGCTTCGCTCACATCGCCTCGTGATTCCGGCCAGCGCATTATGGGGGGCGGTGCTGCTTGTTGCCGCAGACATCATCGCCCGCATGATTCGCAGCGACGTCGGGGAACTGCCAGTCGGCGCGGTCATGGCGGCGGTCGGGGCGCCATGGCTGATCTGGCTGGTGCTGCGCAAGATGAAGGGAATCTCTACCGGAGCGACGCAGGCATCCGTGACCGCCAGCGGTTCGGCCGCCCGTCTGCGCTTCGCTCCGCTTGCTCTGGCACTGCTGGCGCTGCTGGTAGCGCTCATTCTTGTGAGCTTCACACTAGGCAGCTCCCGCATCCCGCTGACTGAGTTGTGGAGCAGCCTTGTTGGAACGGACAACGCCTCGCCCTATTCGATTCTGCTGAACCTGCGCATGCCACGAACGCTCGTTGCTGCAGCGGCCGGCTGTGCGCTTGCGGTCAGCGGTGTGCTGATTCAAAGCGCCATCCGCAATCCGCTCGCCGACTCCTGGGTCATCAGCGCCGCTCCGGGCGCAGGGCTGGGTGCGCTGCTCCTGATCGTCGTCTGGCCTCAGGTTCCGCTCGGCTTTCTGCCCCTTGCGGCCATGGCGGGAGCCGTGATCGCCGCGGCGCTCGTCTTCCTGCTCGCCTGGCGCAAGTCGCTGCAGCCGTCTGTTCTGATTTTGCTCGGCATCGCCGTATCCGCCGTCGCTTCCGCCGGTATTCAGGCGCTGCTGGTGAAGGGAAGCTTTGCCGGGAACAAGGCGTTGATCTGGATTAACGGCAGCACCTATGCGCGCAGCTGGCACGATCTGCTCGTCATCGCCTGCTTTCTCGCGGTATTGCTGCCCATGTCCTGGGCATTCGGCCGCAAATTCGATGTGCTGGCCTTCAGCGACGAAAGCTCGACCGGCCTCGGCCTGCAGGTGCGACGCACCCGGCTTCTGGCTTTGGCAGCCGGTGTGTTGCTTGCGGCCGGAGCCGTTGCGAGCGTCGGCACAATCGGCTTTATCGGCCTAATGGCGCCGCATGCCGCCCGGCTTCTAATCGGTCATCACACGCGGCGCTTGCTCATCCTCTCCGGCCTGCTCGGGGCGATACTGCTGGTACTCGCCGACACGAGCGGCCGCATCATACTGGCGCCCAAGGAAATCCCGTCAGGACTGATGATCTCTTTGATCGGCTCGCCTTATTTTCTGTTCCTGATGTACAGGAGCATGGGGCGAAAATGACAGGATGACAAAAATAACGCCCTTCTGCCTCCATAAAGTGGAGGAAGGGCGTTTATTTGTGTCCGACAATAATTCCTTTAAGTTACACTATCCGAAAAACAGTGCCTGTTTTCTAGAAGATCCTTTTAAGACTGTTGGGTACTATTACGAAAATTATCTTCATCAGAAAAGGAGACCCACCAACCATCCTCCTACAAACCCAACTGAAGCCAAATTTTCATCCGATACCATGCCAACAAACAGAGTTGCCTTTCACCAAACACAAACGTCCATCGATCATATACCACGCCTTAGAAAGCATTCCTCGTGACGTTCGTGTGGCGTTTTTACGTACGAGCCTAATATCCAAGACAATCCCTCCTACAGCACCTATAACTCAACTTTCGCAGAGCCCAGAGCCCAAATCCACTTAAACCTTTGTAGTTACTGGGTTCTGAAGAATTCGATTCGAATCCCCTTCTAGTTGGACAGTCAAGCCGCCAGCCGATCGTGGCAAGACATGTGATACTCGCTTTTCAGGAGCTTTGCACGATTATCCCGTTGGATCAGGTACAGAAAAACAGAAAACCGGGAACCGAAAATATAGCTTTAGGCACGTTAAAGTAAATAACGGATCAAATCAGGCACGAAAATGCCTGTGGTTACGCTATTCAGGACCATCGAATGGGTCTATTATTTGTTTGATTGTGCATTATGGAGAAGCAGATCGGTTCGAGGTCATGAGACGATCATAGGAGGAGCAGAGTGTTTAGGTGATGTGAAACCGACCAAGCGACTGGGAGAGAAGGAAGGAGAGAAGCAAGACACCGAAAAAATAAAAAGCCCCTGGTCCTCGTTGCCGCTTGAAACTGAATTTTTCCGATTTCCCCGTTCATGCTAAGCCACACCGTTCAAGCCACGCACATCAGCCTCACCTTTCCTCGCTCAAGCCCTGCGATCAGGCCGCAGCTGCAAGAGGCTGATCCGGTTGGCGCGCAATCAGTTGGCGGTAAGGGATCTCGCCGGAATCGCCACACCGATGTACAGCAACTTCTGCCACATCGTTTCTTCCCCTTCGGTTAGGTGCAGTCGGCGAATCCATAATCCACGTACGTAAGTTCTTTTTCCCATTGCACCAAACATGCGTTCCTGTTTCAAGCCAAACATCCCACTTGGGCTAGGCCCCAACCCCCGCATTCTGATCAAAAGGGATAATCGTGCAAAGCTGTATGGAAAGGCATTAGGCATTAGGCATTAGGCAACGAACACCACCCTATAGATACCCATCTCACTCTGGCTACTAGACTCTGAGGGGGGCGAACCCCCTTCTTGCAAGAAAGCTAGCAAAAAGCGGTCTGCTTTGATTCAGCGTCAACCCCAGCAGGGAATCTCCGTTTTACCCCGTTATATCAGGGCCTATTTGCCGATTTCATGCTGCTAAAGTTGAGGTTATAACATATAACATGACCATCGTTGAATTTACTTTTGCAAATGATAAGGCACTGTCGTGATAATGACATTTCTGCGGTAAAGCAAGTGGGCCCGAATCAGCAAGCTGGATTGGTTATGCAAAATATTGTGCCAGCCTTTTTTCGGAATAAACTGTGGAATCACCACCGTAACCTGATAGTTCGCTTCGCTTGCCTTACGCTGGACGGTATCGATAAATTTAGTCAATGGATGAATGATGCTCCGGTAAGGAGAATACAGCGTCACCAGGCGGACATCCGGGTGCCAGGCTTCCCACTTCTTCTCGAAGGCCACTTCATCCCCCCGCTCGAATGGAACATATACGGCAATAATCTGATGCGGGGACAGTGACTTCGCATAGTTCAACGAATTTTCGACGACATGGGTAATACCTGCGACCGGCAGGATCACGACATTGCCGTCGATAGGAACAGCGGGCTTGCATGTCGAGATTCTGAGCTGTTCAGCCACAGCGTCATAATGCTTCCGGATCCGGTAAAAAAGCAAAATGATGAGCGGCAGGAACACCAGCACAGGCCACACCTGGCTAAATTTCGTTAAAAAGAACATGATCACCACAATAAAGCTGATCAAGGCTCCGATGGTGTTAATAATGAATTTGAGCCCCCACCCCTGCGGTCGCTCACGCAGCCATTTCAACATCATCCCGGTCTGGGACAGGGTAAAGGGTATAAATACACCCACCGCATAAAGCGGGATCAGATGCTCGGTTTGCCCTTTAAAGGCCATGATTAATACAATGGAGAGCAGACCCAGGATGATAATACCGTTGGAGTACCCCAGACGGTCCCCTCGTACCGTAAACATGCGGGGAATAAATTTGTCTTTTGCCAGATTGACCGCCAGCAGCGGGAAGGCCGAATACCCCGTATTGGCAGCCAGAATCAGAATAAGCGCCGTGGTTCCCTGGATAAAGAAATACATAAAATTCCGTCCGAAGGTTTGCTCGGCGATTTGGGATAAGACCGTCACCTCTCCCACGGGGCTTACTCCGTAATAATAGGCCAAACACACAATCCCTGAGAAAAGCAGAGCAAGCAGCAGCCCCATGGCCATTAGCGTTTTTGCCGCATTGTTCGGAGCCGGGTCCCTAAAATTCGGAATCGCATTGGAGATAGCCTCAACTCCGGTAAGAGCCGAGCTTCCTGAAGAAAAGGCCCGCAGCAGAATGAACAAGCTTATTCCCGCCACCGGAGTGCCGATGGAAGTGTGCAATTCAGGAGCAACCTGACCTGTTGCAATCCGATACAGACCAACACCAATCAGTATAAAAAGAGCCAGCACAAACAAATAAACAGGGTATGCCAGAACCGAGGCCGATTCTGTAACCCCTCTCAAATTCAGCAGCGTGATCAACAGCACAAATATGACCGCAATCAACACATTATAGGAATGCAGGCCGGGAAAAGCGGAGGTGATGGCATCCGTACCGGCAGATACGCTGACCGCCACCGTCAAAATATAATCCACCAACAGCGAGCCTCCTGCTATTAAGCCAGGATACTTGCCCAAATTTTCTTTGGAGACGACATAGGCTCCGCCGCCGTGAGGATAAGCAAAAATAATTTGCCGGTAGGACAGGATCAGCGCAGCCAACAAAATTAAAACACCAACGGCGATGGGGATTGAATACCAGAAGGCGGCCGTGCCGAGGGTGACCAGCACCAGCAATATTTGTTCAGGACCGTAGGCCACGGACGAAAGGGCATCCGATGAGAGAATCGCGAGCGCTTTTGTCTTGTTCAGCTTCTGCTCACTGGCTTCATGTGATTTCAGAGGCCTTCCGATTAAAAATCGTTTCAAATAGGGTAGCATTTGTCCTCACCGTAACTTTCCTAGGAAGTCATTCATTCAAAACCCGCGTGCATATAGCTTTCCCTGCAACAGCCTAAATTATTGGAGGCTGAACGGGCCTTGAATAGAATATCCCTTTAGAACGGTTTGTGTAAAATGCTCCTTTTTCTTATTTGTGTCAATTTTGCCTGAATGGATTCATGTAAGCGAGTAAAACAACCTTTTTTAACATAAAGCTCTTGCTGGCTTTTGCAATCTCGTCCGGATTAATCTATAGCAATTAGCTTCTATCCGCTTTCGGAAAATAAGCTTCAATCTTCAGATCAACACCAACCTGCTGCACACTCAAGCGGGTCAGGGAGACGGCTTCATCCATAACCGCTGCGCCCAGACCTTCAAGGAAGGTAGGCGCATCCTTGCCTCCGACCAGCTTGGGGGCCACATAGAGTACAAGCTTGTCAGCCAGCCCCTGCTGCACAAACGAGGCGTTCACTTGCCCTCCGCCTTCCACGAGCAGCGAGGAAATTTCATGCTGGCCCAGAATGTCCAGCACCTGCTCCAGATTCACCCGCTCGCCTTCCGTCGGGATGACTTTGACCCCCGCTTGTTCAAACTGCCGCTGCTTGTCCTCATCCGGCGCGCTGCCGGTAAAAATCCAGGTTTCCGCCTCGCCGTCCGTTACCACGCGGGCATCCAGAGGAGTGCGCAGGCGGCTGTCCAGAATGACGCGCAGCGGATTTCTGCCATCAGGCAGACGGGTGGTGAGCTGGGGGTCGTCATGCAGGATGGTCTGCACACCCACCAGAATGGCGGCATGCTCATGACGCAGCCTGTGAACATCCTCTCTGGCCTCCCCGGAGGTGATCCATTTGCTGCTGGCCGTCCGGGTTGCAATTTTGCCGTCGAGCGTGACTGCGGATTTGATGGTGACAAAAGGCCGCTTGCTCACAATATAAGCATTGAACACTTCGTTTAACCGCTCGGCTTCTTCTTCCAATACGCCCTGGATGACTTCAATGCCCGCATCCTTCAATATTTGCACACCTCGGCCCGCCACGAGCGGATTCGGGTCCAGCGCGGCAATGACGACACGGCGGATGCCAGCGCGCACGATGGCCTCGGCGCACGGACCTGTCCGTCCATGATGCGAGCAGGGCTCCAGCGTAACATAGATGGTCGCCCCTTCCGCATGCTCGCCAGCCATGCGCAGCGCGTGAATCTCCGCGTGGGGCTCGCCCGGCTTCAGATGGGCCCCAATCCCCACAATTCTCCCATCCTTGACGATGACCGAGCCAACCATCGGGTTGGGCCGGGTTTGGCCCCGGGCTGCTTTCGCATTATCCAGAGCCAGTCTCATGTAGGTTTCATGCATGCAAAATCTCCTCATTTTGACCGAAGTGACCGGAACGCTTCACCTTCGTCTGCAGATATTTGACGTTAAATTCAGAGACATCGCCCCATAGCGGGACACGCTTGACCACATTCATGCCGGAAGCCTTCAAGGCCTCAAGCTTCTTCGGATTGTTCGTAATGAGTGTGACCGGCTGCTGTCTCAGATGCTTGAGAATGCTGATGGCATCTGTGTAGCTGCGAGAATCGTCGGCAAAACCGAGCTCCAGATTCGCTTCCACTGTATCCATGCCGTTCTCCTGCAAAATATAAGCCATCGCTTTGCTGAACAGCCCGATGCCTCTTCCCTCATGATTCGCCAGATAAAAGAGAGCTCCTGCCCCGTTCTCCACAATCATTCTCATGGACTGGTGAAGCTGATACCCGCAATCACAGCGTTTGCTGCCGAAAATATCACCTGTATGGCAGATGCTGTGCATGCGGATCAGCGCATCCCCGGCGTGCTCAAAATCACCATAGACCAGCACGCTGGACTGCTGTCCTTCCGCCAGATTAAGGGAGGAAAGCCGCTTGATCAAGGTTTCGGTCGAAGCCGTCTGGCAGGCGGCCATGTCCTCCTCGCTTTGCACAGGCAACCAGGAGTACCACTGGAACACCACGGTTTGCCCGTCAAGATTCACCGGAAGCCTGATGGGTCCGACCAGAATATTGGTCGATGTATCGGATTGTACGGTCGCTATTTTATCTTTCAAAAGGGAAACTGCCTTGTTATGAATCATGCTGCACCATCCTTAGCTTCTATAAGATTACCCCGCCCAGCAGGTTGAATATAACTAGCACATACAAATAATAGCACATATGTTCGTGTAATTAAAAGAAAAATATGATTCATCCAAATTTTAGATGTAACTTCGTTTCATTTGATTACTTTATGTAACAGAGTATATTTATAAAATCACATTTCGTCAAGTCAATAACATTACTAAAAGTTACATTGTATATTTTAATAAGCCTTAGTATAATAAAGCCCAAAGAGGTGATAGGAGAATGGAAACGTCACAATTATGCCCCCGGTTCGAAAAAGCCGTCGAACTGCTGAGCAAGCGCTGGACCACATTAATCGTCTATCAGCTCATGGCTGGTCCGCAGCGGTTTGTCGCCATCGAGAATTCGCTGCCCAATCTGAGCGGCAAGGTTCTTTCGGAGCGTCTGAAGGAGCTGGAGGAGGAAGGGATTATTGAACGTACTGTGTATCCCGAGAAGCCGGTCCGCATCGAATATTCACTGACTCAGAAAGGCCGCGAGCTGGCCCCTTTGCTGGAAAACATCCAAGGCTGGGCCACCCGCTGGATTGAAGTGCTGCCTGCCCTGGAGAAGCAATAACGGAGATTGATAAATGAACAAGCCCAAAAGACACACTTACGGAAGTCTTTTGGGCTTGTTTGTTGTTCAATCGTGGTCTGACTTCCACGAATGCACGTCGTATACGTTCTTTTATGCCTCGCATGCTCTTTTATGCCGCGCTCTCCTGGAGCGGAGATTAGGGCATGCGCTCCAGATACGGCTTCACCGTCTTGGCCAATCGATAGCCGCTGGTCGCATCCCAGTTCACAGACCAGGTCATGGCCCCGCGTAAATCCGGGTAGCGAGCCACCGGTTTATAGCTGCCACAGCCGCTGCCTGTCGCAAGACAGCCCAGGGCGTTGTTCACAACAGAAGCATCCACGTAACCCCCGCCAGCCGCATTCGCAGTAGCCGGAACGCCCAAGCCCAGTTGCGAAGGCGACACCCACTGCAGCGTCAAGTCCGACAGAGCGGTCAGGAAGTCCACATTGCCCTGGGAATAACATTTGCCGTCACGTCCCAGCATACAGCCTGAATTGTAGTATTGAACATTGATGACGGTTGTGATGTCTTTCAAATTTTTATAGAGCTGCATGTAGGTCGTATTTTCATTCTGCATATCAATCGTTTGCGGTGCCATGGTCAGCACGAAGTCAGAGCCTGCCCTCTGCTGAATTTGGCGGATCGCGTTCGTTAAATTCGGCACATTCATGCCATGCTCCAGATCGACATCAAGGCCGTCGAGGCCGAATTGGGAGATCAGACCGGACATGCTTTCCACAAAATTGGACACGTTCGGTGAGGCCACGCTAAGATCAATATTGCCTCTCTCCCCGCCGATGGAGATAATGACCTTTTTGCCCTTCGCCTGTTTGGCGCGAATGTCGCTGATCAGATCGGCGTTGCTGTACCCGCCCAATGCCGAGGAGAGCGAAGAGTCCACGTTAAATTTAACCGCCCCCGGTCTGGAGGTATCCATATCGGCAAAAGCCAGCACGATGATATCATATTCATCAGGCACATCACGCAATCTCAAGTTAGTGGCCCCATTCACGAAGTTCTGCCAGTACCCGGTAAGCGTATGCTTCGGCAGGTCGCCGTTTCCTCCGTCCCCGCCGGAAGGAGCCGTCGTCGCCGTCACCTGGGTGCTCTTGGCAGACGTATTTCCAGCGGCATCCTTGGCTGCTACACTAAACACATAGGATGTACTGGCGGCAAGTCCGGTTACCGTAGCCGTCGTGCCGGATACGGTGAGCACCTGGTTAGTGCCCTGATAGACGACATACCCGGTCACCCCGACATTATCCGTGGAGGCGCTCCAGGACAAGGACACACTGGATGAGGTCGTCCCGGTTGCCTTCAGGTTGGCCGGTACGGAGGGCGCCGTCGTATCATCCGTTTCCCCGCCTCCTCCATCCTCAACCAGCAGCCACAGTGCAGGTACATTGGATGGCTCCCAGCCAGTCAGGGACGTATGCGACTGGCGGCATTGATAGGTTGCTCCCCCATAGGTGACCGTATCATTCACCGTATAGCTCACATTAGGGGCCCATGCTCCCTTGTCCGCAGCGAAGGCCGCGGCCGGCAGCAGCGCAGTCATCAGGGTCAGGACCAGCAAAAGGGACAGCAGCTTGCCATTTTGACGACAGACGGTCAACCATTCTCGAATCATAGAAAATTCCTCCTCTTCATAGTAAAATCTATGATCTCTCTCCACTCTCTCGGCATCACCTCCTTCATCGCGGACAGATAGGCATAAATCTGCTAAAACGTAAGATCATAAGCAATTTTGGTTTGGTTCAAAATCGAAATCATAGCTTGCCAGACCAGGCGGCGTACGTGATCATTCTGACAGACTGTATTGCCGCTATCTCAGCCTAACGGACTGTATTGCCGCTATTTCGGCAAAATCAAGCATTTTGGAGTTTTAACGGACCTATTAGCCTCTATTTAGCATTTAAACGCATGTTTTGGGTCATTTTGGGGTGAATAGGGTCTTCCCAGTCCGTTAGGACAATGAAATTCCGCCTTTTGAAGCAAATAAGAGCGTTCTGGTCCGTTAGCGGAAAAGGACGACAATTCCTCATTCCAGCGGCCAGTCGTCATGCACTGGTTTTCAGGATATATTTTCCATAAATATAGCATTGCGATCCTTCCTCTCACAGGGGGAAATTTATAGGATGAGAGGGGACAATCTTTAGCTGGTGTAGCTGTTATAATAGAAGGAGTTCATATTTAGCAGTATGGAGACGGGACGGATGAAAATGAATGATACACAGTGGACCGGGCTTGTGCAGCAGGTTGCGGAGCATTTCAGCGATCTGACGATCAAGCGCGGATTTCAATATTACAAGCAAGGGCGGGTTGATGAACTTACGATAGCTGATTCCGGATCTGTAGCAGCAATTGTTCAGGAAAACGGGGCTTCTGCCCGCGTCACCCTCAACCTTCACTCTCTTGAAGACAGCGAGTGCTCCTGCGGGGAGAAAGGCGGCTGCAGGCATATGATCGCGGTCCTGCTACAGTACGCGGCGCTGAAGGAGCGGCCGGTCTTCAGCATCGTGAACGCCCATTCGGCTGGCCTGGCCAGCAGGGCGCAGACTCAGGCGTATGCGGAAGCAGACCATGCTTCCGGTAGCGGCGCTGGGCGCTTCCCCGCACTGCCTGGAGCGGACCGCGAGCAAGTCAGCAGGCCCTCCAGCGCCATGCCGCTAGTGGACCGTGAGCATACCGCAGAGCCGAACAGCTCCATGCTGCGAGCGGACCACGAATATGCCGCTGAACCGGCCATCGCGGACATGAGCACAGCCCAGTGGCATGACCTGTTCAGTCAATGCACCGTCCCTTTCGGGAGCGGTGCGCAGCCCTTCCAATATGCTCACCAGGCGCTGGAAGCGATCTATGCTCTCAAGCCGAGGCTCGCCCCCGTGCTGGAGCAGCTATTCGGGCTGCATGCCCATCTGTTCGTGCTGGACAGGCTGATCGGGCTCGCCCCGGGCGCGGCTCGTGGCGCCCACTTGTACCTTGGGTATCACACGCAAATTGCCGCTGACGAAATAAAGGCCGCGATTCATCTAAGCTTGTCGGAGGAGCTGGCTATTGAGGGTCATCCAGGACACTGGAGCATGGTAACGGACACGCTCGATTATCTGCGGGAGCGGATGCGGAACGAAAGCGGCGGACGGCTCCACTATTTCCCGGATATCTATTACCGGTTCTGGCAACAGTGGCTCGCTCCCCACACGGACGGACCAGAGATGTTCCGGGAGGAACTGCGGCTGCTGGAGACGGCTGAAGGAGCTCAGGAGAGCGCTCCCGCCCGGGTGCCGGAGCTGCTGGCCCGCAGCTGGATGTATGTATTCCTGTCACGCGATGAGGAAGCATGGCAGCATCTGCAGGCAGCGGACCGCAGCACGGCCCGGCAGCTCCCGCCCGCCCAGCTTCTGCTACTGCTGAGTGAGCTGCACGGGAAGGGAGAATGGGCGCGGCTTGTTGACGGCCTCACCGCTATTGGCCTCCTGCTGGGGACGGGAAGCCTGGACGAGTATCTTGCTTACTGGCGGACGGCGCTGGAGCATCTGCCGGAGCTGGAGACGAGGATGTGGGACACGCTGACCGTCATGCTGCCGCTGTCCGGGGACATCTATGCACAGGCTCTGCTGGAGCGGGGCAGGTATCGGCAGTGGATGGATTATCAGCTGAGCACCGGTGCGGAACCGCTCGACTTCCGCGTTGCGGAACTGCAGCCACTAGAACGGCATGCGCCCGAGCTGCTGCTGCCTTTCTACCATCAGGCGGTGGAAAGATACGTCCTGCTCAAGAACAGGCACGATTACAAAGCTGCGGTCAAGCTGCTGAAAAGGCTGGCCAAGCTGTACAAGAAATTGAAGCTTGAGGACCGCTGGCAAGCGTTCTTCGCCTCCTTTACCCGCCGTCACGGACGACTGCGCGCCCTGCAGGAGGAGCTACGGAAAGGAAAGCTGCTCTCATGAGTACATTCACGTCGGCTTATACCGTTCATATTACGCTCAGCGCCCATGGAGACGCGCTCATCTACGGCACAACCGAGACGGGCGGCTATGTGCCCGGGCTGAAGCTGAAGCACCGTTTATTCGCATGGCATGAACCGTCCTGTTACGGCACGGAGCTGGAAGTCAGGCAAGTACAGGGTGCCGAGATCATTATTCTGCCTGCCGAGCAGGTGATTCCCTTCTTCGCGCGGCGCGAGCTGCCGGAGCATATCGAATGGGCATGGGGCCAGGACGCATCGGGGATTGCCCCGCTTGCCCTAACGCTCGCCGCCTGTATCGAAGAGCGAAAATACATCCCGAGCTTCGCCGCCTTCCGGTCCGGGCGGCTGGAGTGGATTTGGGACACCGATGCGCTGGAACAGAGCCTGCGTACCAAGCCCTCTTCACCGGAGAAGGAGGATACGATGGCGGATTCCGGGCTGCGGACCGCGCTCAAGGAGAGCGCGGCGGATGAAGGGCTGGCGGCGGCTTTCTCGGCGGCGGTCTTCCAGCGCTGGTACGGCACGGAAGCGGAAGCGGCCGACCTGCGGCGGGAATATCCCCAGCTTTTCGCAGACAACGGTGCTGCTACCGCCTGGGACGAAACAGGCTGGCTCGTATCCATCGGCTGGAAAGCGGACAGCGCGCCGTTTCGTCCGCTGCTGCAGCTGCTGGAGCCGGACGACGAAGAATGGCAGTGGCGGCTGCGGCTTGTGCTGCAGGACAAGCTTGATCCGGCCAGCCTGGTGCCCATTCGGCTGCGCGATGACGGGCAGGCGGCCGGGGACTGGCCGGACCACTGGACGGCTCATGTGCGGGACCGCTCGCCAGCCTGGCTCGCTGGTCTGCGCGCCAACCTGAGCGCGGACCAGCTGTCCGGCGGAAGCGGCGGCGTGCTGGGCAGCCCGCTGGCGGACGAGGCCGCCTGGCGGTTCCTGACGTCCGACAGCCGCCGCCTGCTGGAGGCCGGATGGCAGGTACTGCTGCCGGCCTGGTGGGAAGCCGCTTCGCGCAAGAAGCCACGGCTGCGGGCCAAGCTGCGCTCCGAGGAGAGCACCGACACCAGCCGGGGCAAATCGCTGTTCGGCATGGATGCGATCATCAGCTTCGACTGGCGGATTGCGGTCGGGGATGCGGATCTGACTGAGGAGGAATTCGCCGAGATCGCCGCCCGCAATGAGCGTCTGGTCCGCTTTCGCGATCAATGGATTACGCTTGATCCGGCCCTGCTGGAGCATATCCGGCGGATCATGGAGGGAGTGGACAGCTCGCAGGGCCTGTCCTTTCAGGATGTGCTGCATCTTCACCTGCTGCAGAACCAGGAGCAGCCGTGGCGGCGCGGGCCGAAAGCGAAAGGACCGGCGAACGGTCAGGAAGCTGAAGAAGAAGAGCCGATCAAGCTGGAAGTGGAGCTTGACACGTACCTGCAGCAGCTTCTCGGCCAGCTTGAGCGCAGAGCTGAATGGCCGCAGCCGTCCGTGCCGGCGGGCTTGCAGGCCGAGCTGCGTTCCTACCAGCTTGAGGGATATGGCTGGCTTGCGTTTCTGCGTCAGCTCGGTTTGGGGGCGTGTCTGGCAGATGACATGGGCCTGGGCAAAACGATCCAGTTCATCACCTATCTGCTGCATCTCCGGGAAACAGCGGAGCTGGAGACGGCCCTTCCTGCCCTGCTCATCTGCCCCACCTCGGTGCTTGGCAACTGGCAGAAGGAGCTGGAGCGTTTTGCCCCCTCCTTAAGGGTGATGCTCCATTATGGAAGCAGACGGTCCGGCGGGGAAGCATTTGCGCAGCAAATCAGCCAGGCCGACATCGTCCTGACCACCTATGCCACCGCCACACTCGATCAGGAGCTGCTGCAATCGTTCACGTGGGAATCCATCTGCCTGGACGAGGCCCAGAACATCAAGAACGCCCAGACCAAACAGTCCGCCGCCGTGCGCAGCCTGTCCGCCCGCCACCGGATCGCCTTGACCGGCACCCCGGTCGAGAACCGGCTGGCAGAGCTGTGGTCTATTTACGACTTCATCAATCCGGGCTATCTCGGCAGTCTGCGGGCTTTTACGACCCGCTTCATTCAGCCGATTGAGAAAGATCAAGACGAACAGCGGACGCACGACCTGCAGCGGCTGGTCAAGCCGTTCATGCTGCGCCGCAAGAAGAAGGACCCGGCGATTCAGCTTGCTCTGCCTGACAAAAATGAAATGAAAACCTACATTCATCTCACGCCCGAGCAGAGCGCTCTGTATGAGCAGACCGTTCATCAGTTAATGGAACGGATGAAGGAGCTGGAAGGCATGGAGCGCAAAGGTGCGATTCTGTCAGCGCTCACGCAGCTCAAGCAGCTCTGTGACCATCCGGTGCTGCTCACCAAGGAAATGGTGGAGGAGCCTGTGCCGGCTGGAGACGGCAGCTCTGGAGGCGGCACAGGGAGCGGCCCTGCGGAGTGCGCCCGCCTGATCAGCCGCTCTGCCAAGCTGGAGCGCCTTGTCGCCATGGTGAAGGAGCTGCGCGAAGAAGGCGAGCGGTGCCTCATTTTCACACAATATATCGGGATGGGAGCTATGCTGCAGAATGTGCTGGGCCAGGAGCTGCAGGAGCCTGTGCTCTATCTGCATGGCGGAACCTCCAAAACCGCCCGCGACCGCATGATCACGCAGTTTCAATCCCAGGACCTGCCCGCCGCCGAGCAACCAAACGTATTTATCCTCTCCATCAAGGCGGGCGGCGTCGGCCTGAATCTGACGGCAGCCAACCATGTTTTCCATTTTGACCGCTGGTGGAACCCGGCCGTTGAGAATCAGGCGACAGATCGGGCGTATCGGATGGGGCAGACCAAAGATGTACAGGTTCACAAATTCATCGCCCTGGGCACACTGGAGGAACGGATCGACGAAATGCTGGAGAGCAAGCAGCAGCTCAGCGATCAGGTCATCTCCAGCACAGAGGGCTGGATTACCGAGCTGTCGAACGAGGAGCTGCAAAATCTCTTCACCCTCCGCCGCGAGTGGACCGCCGAATAACCGCGTTTAAAACGAAGCGGCCTTATTCCTGTGGAACTCAGGACTAAGGCCGCTTACTCACATTTCATTCAAAAATGCTTTAAATCCTTATCGAGAAATTCATTTATTTTATCGTAATTAATATCATAGTTTAGTCTAAGATTAATCTTTTTCACAAAATCCTCCGGATTTTCCAACAGATCTGCGAAACGAATATCCACGATGTCTTTATTTTCTTTCTCCAGCTGTTCCCGATGAACATTTAGATTCGCATTGTATGGTCCCAGAATCGTTTGTGCAGTAGCGTAATCAGAATTGCTTCTATGAGCAAGCGATCGAATACTCTCATCCAAGGGCCGCCACACAAATACATAGGTAATATTATTAAGTACTTCTAAAAAAGGCTTCAAATAATCAAATGTGATGACCATTCTGGGATCTTTTAAGCCATAAACAGGCTTGGATTGTTTGAGCAGAATTGAATAAACTTCATTCTCGGGGAGTTTGGAAGCCATGATCCTGTCCCGGGACAGAGGACGATCCCACGCAGCTCCAACAGATCCAAGAATTTTATCGTTTAGCGCTACAAAGTCCAAATTTTCGAAATGTCCTTTGGGATTTGTAGGATTGGGTCCTAATAATCTATCCCCCATAGGGATTCCCATATGATATAACACACCAGCAACTGCACTTGATCCGGAACGATGAAGGGCGAATACTAGAAAAAGCTTACTTATTTCATACAAAGTTGTTCCTCCTTTACAAACTCACATTTCATTCACACATGTTTTAAGTCCTGATTGAGAAATTCTTTAATGACATCGAAGTCAATGTAGTTACTATTGTAGTTCAGTCTCAGATAAATATTTTTCACAAAATCCTCTGGATTTTCCAAAAGGTCTGCGAAATAAATATCCACGATGTCTTTATTTCCTTTCTCCAGTTGTTCTCGATGGTAATTCAGATTCGCAAAGTAAGGCTCCAGAACCGTTTGTGCAGCAGCGAAATCAGCATTGTGTCTATGAGCAAGCGATTGAATACACTCATTCAATGGACACCACACAAATACGTAGGTAATATCATTGAGCATTTCAAAATAAGGTTTCAAAAAGTCAAATGTGATGACCATTCCGGGATCTTTCAAGCCAGCTACACCAGCAACTGCACTTGATCCGGAACGATGAAGAGCGAATACCAGAAACAGCTTACTTACTTCATGCAAAATTATTCCTCCTTTACATAAGTAACGAAGCAGAGCAAGCTGCTCTCAGTAATCTGACTCATTTTTTCGGACACTCCCCCGCTGATTTTTCAGGGGAAACTCATAAGGACCTCAACATTCCAGGATCGCTGCCATATTCGTGCAGAAATTTCATCCTGTAATGGTGGTAGACAGGATCTTCATCCGTATTCATGAGTCCACAGTTATGAAGGGCCCACGGCTCAGCCTGATGCGGGATGCCCACAGAATACCCTCTTCTTCTGAATTCGAAGCATTGGGACAGGTCGTAATAATGCCAGCCGTCAAAAATATCCTCCCGCCATGGAATATCATATTGAGTCGCCAGCAATAGGCCATCCACTGCAGCCACGCTTTGAAAAGGAGCCTCTGCCTCGGTGAATTTCACATATTGGTATGTGTGGCGATGTTCAATCACTTTCCCCACAAGCTGGTCTGAATACCACCAAACACCGTGATTTGGAATCGTTCCCGCACCAATGAGCCCGACCAGACCGAGCTGCGGATGGCTTTTAAACAAAGAAAGCAGATCGGAAATAAAGTTGGTGTTCATGATAAACGTATCCTGGTGCAAATAGACCTTGTACTTCGCGCGTGATTCACGAATGGCTTGATTATAACCGGACGCGAGGCTGGACGCTCCCCTGTTGAAGTAGGTTTCGCAACGAACGCCCGGCGGAAAAGACAGAAATTGAAGGTGCTTCACGCATAAGTTGTACTGTTCCTCATCATTCACGCAAGTTACAAAACAAACGGTATCTTCCTTTTCCGTCATCATACTCCCTCTCATTTCCATGTAATCTCCATAATTTTATTTGTATGAAGCCATGTTTTGGAGTATAACCTCGAATAACTTGGTCAACTTTCGCAGAGCCCAAATCCACTTCAACCTTTGTAACTACTGCGTTCTGAGGAATTCGAATCCCTTTCTAGTGCTGGACAGTCAGGCCGCCATCCGATCGTGGCAAGACATGGGATACTCTCTTTTCAGGAGCCTTGCACGATTATCCCGTTGGATCAGGTCAAGAAAAACAGAAAACCGGGAACCAAAAATATACTTTAGGCACGTTAAAGAAAATAACGGAGCATATGAGGCACAAAAATGCCTGTTGTTACGCGATTCAGGACCATCGAATGGGTCTATTATTTTTTTGATTGTGTCTTGAGAAGCAGATCGGTTCGAGGTCATGAGACGTTCTTAGGAGAAAGCAGAGCGTTTAGGTGATGTGAAACCGACCGAGAGAGAAGGAGGGAGAAGGAAGGAGCGGAGCAAGGCACCGAAAAAATAAAAAGCCCCTGGTCCTCGTTGCCGCTTGAACCCGAATTTTTCCGATTTCCTCGTTCATACTAGCCCACACTGGCCCACACCGATCAAGCGACGAACCTTAGGCTCACCTTTCCTCGTTTAAGTACTGCAATTAGGTTCAAGTACTGCAATTAGGACGCAGCCGCAAGAGGCTGCATCGGTTGGCATGCAATCAGTTGGCGGTAAGGGATCGCCGGAATCGTCACGACCATGTACAGTAACTTCTGCCACATCGTTTCTTCTCCTTCGATTAAGCGCAGTCGGCGGCGGCCGGTGTACTCGTTGAGGTACGCCTGCAGATGTTTCGGACCCAAGGCTACATACGTACTCTTCAGCGATGTCCACGCCTCTCTCACCACTTTACGCAAGGGTCTATACAGCCGATAGGCTTGAAGGAACGATTGTACCTCCGATGCACGGACATCTACCTGTTCGTTGATGAACGCAGCGAGTTCGTGACGATTTGCTCTTTGCCCCTCCCCCTTCCTCTGCGGGATCGGGCGGATTTTGACCTGCTCCGGCTCGCCCGACTCCGTGACCGTGCACCCGGCTACGACCACCGAAGCATGCGGATGAGGAAACTGAGGCCGGGACGGATTACACCCATACAGGTCACTGTTCACCTTCACATCTCCGCAGAGCAGCTCCCGGGCGTCAAACTCTCCGACGGCATGGCGGATGCGATGCAGCATGAGCCATGCGGTCTTGTAGGTGACCTGGATCACCTGGCTCAGCCGCATCGCCGAGATGCCGTCGGGCAGCAGAAACAACTCCAGCGCCTGAAACCACTTGGTCAGGGGGAGATGCGTTCGTTCAAAAATCGTGCCCACCAAAGCCGACGTTTGATGCGCACACCTTGTGCACTCGAACAAAGGGACACGTCGGGAAGTTAGACGACTGCAGCGGGTGTGAGCGCAACGCGGGCAGACGAAGCCGTTCGGCCACTTCATCGCGATCAATGCCTCCATGCAGGCCTGCTCGTTGTGATAACGACTGCTAAAGGATTGAAGTTCCGTTTCCGTTTGGACTTCCATGTCTGCTCGCCCCCAAATCCATAATCCATAATCCATAATCCATAATCCATAATCCATAATCCACGAACATAAGTTCTTTTTTTCATTATACCAAACATATGTTCCCGTTTCAAGCCGAACATACCACTTAAGTTACCTCTTTTTTTCTTTCTCTTTTTTTCTTTTCTCGTTTCTCTTTATTCCTTCTCCTAGGCCCTCCGAACCTCCAACTCCCGCATTCTGATCAAAAGGGATAATCGTGCAAAGCTGTATGGAAAGGCATTAGGCACCACCCTATAGACACCCATCTCACTCTGGCTACTAGACTCAAAGGGGGTCGAATCCCCTTCTTGCAAGAAAGCTAGCAAAGAGCGGTCTGCTTTGATTCAGCGTCAACCCCCGCAGTAGATCTCCGTTTTACCCCGTTATTTCAGAGCCTGTTTGCCGATTTTGTCCTTAACAAGATCGGTGATATGTCACTGTCTTCCCTCTGCCGACATTACTCGGTTTCATCGGTAGTACGCAGTGATCCGACTCCCTGCCCATCATTTGACATTCTCCCTTGTGATCGGTTGTTTGTCATACTTCCTCTGAAGAATGGGCAGGGTCTCCCAAGTTGCTGTGAAGTCATTGTATAGCATGCCTGGCTCTTCGACCCCGAGAGAGCTCATTCACCCTCACCCTTAACGCATGAATGAGTGTTGTCTTCCGTACTTTCGAAAACGTCGACCTCTCCGTTTTACTCTTTTCGAGGCTCTATCACTTTCAGGCCTACTACCTAACTGTCTACGCTTAACGTCTGAAATTACTTCCAGCCGTCCAAGACTCGCTATTGGTGGCTTGGCTTTGCCTTTCCAAGCAGGATTTCCACCTGCTAAACTTCACAACCTAGGCTTGGTCGCACCGAAAGTTGGATGACTTATCCATAAAAAAACGAACGCTCCCGTCAGGGGCGTCCGTTCAAAGTTATACTTTCGAGGTCCTGTCAGCCCCCGACGCCGTGATTTGTTGTAGACGTGGCGGGACTTGCCGGAGACAAAGGTATAGATATACTAAGAAAAGCGAACACCATACCTGCTGAGATTAAAGCCTTTACCATTTTCACCTGTCAGAACTCCTTTCAAAATGGTTTGGTATTCTTTCTGCTGCTCGTCTGATGCATAACCACGGAAAGTTTCGAACAATGCGGCCAATGCTTTGAATTCGCTGTCTCTCTTTATACTGCTTGAGGTTTGTAGAGAATCCAGAATGTAATTTAATGCAACTGTGTATTTGTTATGCTTCAAATAATAGATGGCCAAATGAAACATAAGAGTGAAATAGTATAGTTGGTTATTGTTTTCCTCCAATGTCGCAAAGCTCTCTATGTCCTGGGAAAATTGATGGAGGATATAATCCACATTCCAATCATTTTGATTGGCCGCCTCCATAATCGTAACCATACCTGGTAAAATTTCTTCCGGATTATCTATGAGAAATTGGACATAATCTGACAATATTCTGTGGTTCCCTGAAATCAGATCAACGGCAAATATGTTTGCCTTAGCCCAAAAATGAAATTTTTCAACCTCTTCCAGACCTTCTTCATCCAAGCCGCGAAACCAGCTCATGTCACTATACTTGGCGATATACTCTTTGGCCCGCTCATATAAACCCTTTTTTTGATAAACCAGTGCCTTGGCGAGATAACTGTATGCATAATAAAACACAAGTGGGCGTCTGGGAGGAGTGTCTACGGCTTGGTGGGCAGCAGTGCGAAAGATATGCTGTTGATACAATTTGTTGGATGTCTCGTATATGTAATCTGCGATACCATCCGCTTTATCCCATTCTTCCTCACGATAGCTGATTTTGAACAGTTCGAATGCTTTGTCTAAATAATGGCTTTCAGACAGCATGAAAAGGGCTTCCTTCTTGTCTAAAACTTCTTCCAACAAAAACACCTCCATTTAGATTCACGATGTGTAAATCAAAGATGGAGTGAATAGATCCCAGTATGTTACAAATATATACATATTCCGGCCCCAGGTCAACTACTCTTGATGCAGCGCTAAAAACAAATAACACTCCACATTTAACGGGAGTGTTCTTACTTTTGAATAGGGCGGCGGCGGCGTGGGCGTTTGCTGCTATCCTGCCACTCTTCTACATCACGGGGGTCAACCTCCAGAACACGGCAGATTTCCAGGGCCAGAATCACATTAGGTATGTCTTGCCCTGCTTCGATGCGTTGATAATGCCGGACAGAAGTACCAACAAGGGTAGCAATCTGTTCCTGTACAAACCTTTTTAATTCGCGTGCTTCCTTGATTTTCACCCCTGTGTACCCCTCTTGCCATGATTATTTATTCATTTATGGTAACAAAATAGGGAATAATTTATTACGACCTTGTGGACACGTCCTATAGGGCGTTATATAATTAATGCAGAGTGATAGATTCCAGTTCTTTCATTCTTCATCCAAGTGTATTATTTAGTGTACTCCTGTACGTAAGGAGTGGAGTTTTCTTCTCATTTTCGAATGAACCAGCAAAAAAATGCCTTGAACACGCGAAGCGTTCAAGGCATAGTCCTAAAAGGTTGTTATCTTTTTTTCATGCTCTTGCTTGCAAATTTGCTGCCAGGCTTGCTTCTAAGCTTGCTGCCAGAAGACTTGCTGACTGCTTTGCTCTTCATTTTTGCTCTGGCACTGCTCACGCTGGCCTTGCGGCTAGCGGCAGCCTTGCGGCCTGCAGCGGATTTTTTCTTGAGATTCTTGTTCCGGTAGCTGCTAATCAATGGTTGATCAGGGGCCAGCGGATTCTCAAACTCGTCTCTTACGCTATACACATAAGAATGATGATACACGGGGCAGCAATGGTATTTTCGCACGATCTCAATCGGATGGATGACCTGAACCGGTTGTTTCTTGTAAATATGCTCATACTGAGTTTTCGTAGGAGCCGTAATCACTTGTTCCGGGCAATTTCCATTGTCGCAGTTGCTTGGGCCTGTACCGTAGTTGTAACCGGACACTCGAACACCTCCCCTTTCGTTATACAGCATTATATGTCCGTTCGGGGGAGGGGCTTGTTTATTCGTCTATCTTCGGCAAAATAGGTCATAGACTCGAATTTCACTTTCTCCCTTTTGCCAAATTCAATAAACCCGTGGCTTGCATACAATAAAAAAATACTGCTCCATTGGCGAATTAATTGCCAGTGAAACAGTACTTTCTTTGGCATTCGTAGAAGTTGAATGCAAATATGCTGTTGTTATTACCTGTCAGACAACCAGATGGTGGCTGGCGATAATGGCTTCATCGGAGATGAGACAATTCATCAAATGCGCATGGAGACACGCGGCTTTAGCCGTGTGAGGAATTGCGCTCGGCATAAGGGCTACTATTGTAGCTCGCAAGTCGAAATCTCCATGCTTCCCCCTTCCGTCATGAAATTTAACCATGGATCTCTTGATCCATGCTATACTGAATTCAAGTGAAAAGATAGTTCAAGAGAAAACCGTTAGTTGCTGGATGTCCATCACCAAGTAACCAAGGCACTCGTTGAAACAAACCCTATCTATCCCTATGGCTTTAACAATCACCATACCTGTACCGCAAAGGAATCAAGTACATGGGGTACAGTGCAACATGAGTATACCTCTTGTTGCAGGGGCGAAGTCAGCCGTCCTGATGTTCCAACACGCTAAGGTAGGAGCACCATAAGGTGCGTTTGCACTACTGGTTAGGAATAAGTCTAAAAGGCTTGTGCGAAGCGCAAGCACTGTCTACGACGTAGGCAGAGACAAGCTCGTGACTTGAGTCATGAGTAGTTGACCCCTTCTATGTAAACCCTATCCCACGGACCACCCGCTTGATGAGTCTTAGCAACTAAATCTCTAGCGTCAAAATCCTTGTATCGTAACAGGACGTCAACTATACACTGGGTTGCAACAACCCCATCCTCTGAACCAATTACTCGAACAACAGAAGCTGGCAATGATATCCCCGTTGATACAAGGAATTCATCAACTATAGGCTCTTGGAACAATTTACGTCTTGTTTTCAATAGATACTCTGCGTATGCATTTTACCACATCATGTACACTTAACTCTTTACTGGCAGAGATCTGACTTATAATGACTTCCATATCTTCTGTCACAAAGATGTCTTCAAAGAAAGAGTCCTTTTCAACCACTGAAGACCACTTAACGGAATCGGTGGACAGTTTATGAATACCAAGCGCTGTGTGTCCACAAGCTTCGACTTTTTTCATAAAAGCGCCAATGACTTCCTTATCGAGCTTATCCTCAGAGGCATAGTGCCATCCTATTCTCTGACCTTCAACATAGTCACTTAGTATGGCTACAAAATGAAAAGCCACGTCCTCACCTCAGGATCTTTGTAATATTTTTGGGAATATTTTGTTAAGTTCAAGTACAGATCGCAAAAAAAGGTGGTCTTCTTTATTAGAAGGCCACCTTTTCCAAAATTATAAAAATGAGGGCTTTTTATAAATCGCGTTCCGCGAGAATACAACCAAGCCTTCCTTATCTTTACCATTATCTCCAGGTACCATCACTATTCTTGGTAGATGTGTTGTGCCTTCCGTATCACTCAAAAAAGAGCGAACAATTTGAGTATGGTTTTTATTCTGCGAAGATTTATGATGTTTACTCAAGACCAATCACCTCCATTTGTTCTCAACTGTTCTCCGAATGATTCAAGCTTCTACGGGTTAGTGACAGATTAAAATAATTTCAAAATACATTCAAACCATTAATAAATCACCAGCAATGCACATAATCATGTTGAATTGTGCATTAAGATTGATTTTAATTAATTAAAAACAAAGGATGATTACCATTAAAGTTTCCGCTCCTGCCGCTCCAATAATAAAAGAACTTGCTATGAATCTCCTACAGAAGAAGGGAAGATTTGAAATTCCTGAGCTTAAAGAATACGCCGAAAAATCTGGCTACACTTTTACTCAAGGTCAATTTGCTGGTGCTCTCCGTTCGATGCTGGACAATACGGCTGTTGTGTCAACCGAAAGAGGTGTCTACGAGCTTAACTCTACTACGGATATAATATCCCAAGATCTCAAGAACCAAATTAATCAAGTATTAGATCAAACTCTACATTCCCTCCGTCAACTAGCAAATGTTAATCTGCTTGAAGTTGATGACAGTTTTATGAAAGAAATAAGAACTCTTAGAGAAGTAATAAATGCTATTGAGAGCTTAAAAAAATAAAAAGCTCGTAAGATGTCACAGTTATATGGAAATGAAAAAGACGCCATTTGGCGCCTAATGAAATGAAAACTGTATTGAAGTTGATTAATAAAAAATAAAGCGCCACGCTATCCACGGAAAGAGTGGCCAACCTTTGAAAAAACACTCCCGCTATCACTCGGAAAGAAAGATGTGTTTACAATAAATTATAAAGAAAAGCGTTGCCGTTTGTCAATATTAAAGGAGAAAAAGAATGAATATTTTGACTTAAACATCTTTTTTGATGAAAGTGGAAAAAGGGCTAATCGTCCCAACCTTATGGGTGGCCTCTCAATCCCCTCTCCCCTATATAATTCCGATAAATTTCAAACTTGGTGTCAAAAGCTTAGAGATAACGAAGTAAAATTTCATTGGGTAGGATTTACTGGTGATTTTCGGATAAAAACTAATATCGCAGATGTAATGCAGCTACTATCAAGCCATGGCAGTATGCTAAAATTTAATGTAATAAATTATGATTACTCAATTTTAAGCACAAGCACTAGCTCAAGAAAAGACATTTCCCAGGTTGTATACTCAAAATTTCCTGAACGATTAATTTACGGTTTACTTCGAGGATACGCTAAAAACCTCTCAATTGACGCCAATATTTTCATCGAAGAGGCTACAGAGTATAGAGATATCAAGCTGCACGAGACAATAAAGGAACAATTAAATGTTCAATCCATCTACCGTGGGGAACAATTTAAAATTATAGGAAGTTGTTTATTACCAAAAGGACAGGAGATTGGGTTAGAACTGACAGACTTACTTTTAGGTTTTGTACGTACAATCATATTAAACGAGAATGATACAAAGTCAAAATCGGTAGCAGCCAAAAACACCCTCATTATAGAATTGTTAAAAAATCCTGACTTCTTTTCATTTTTGTCAAATATTCGTTTATTTGAATGGACACGCACAAGGGAGTTAAATGAAACGGACTTTAATAATTACCTCCAAATCTACTTATCCACTCATCACTCTAAATATGTATAAAGAATGGCCCGATCATCATGTACGAGATCGGGCCATTCTTTATACCCATGGAGGCGACCCGGTTCGCCTCCAGCGGGGGATTATGGCGAGTCCGGGAGGGGTTTGATTTTCATAAGGCCTGCAAGCTCGGTTCGTTCCAGAAACGGATACATATCTTCAACCGGGTGGTTCACGGCCAGTTTCGGATGCACTTCTGTATCGGTCTCCAGATTGACCTCCACAAGGTAGGCCCCCTGCGTTTTCAGCGCCTCGCTGGTGATGTGCTGGGCCTCCTCAAACTTGGAAATTCGCTGGGCCGGGATGCCGTAAGCCTCCGACACCTCCACCAAGTCAGGGCAGCCGTAGCCTTCTACCGTCGATTGGCGACGTCCGTCCATATACATATCCTGGAATTGCCGAACCATGCCCAGGTGATGATTATTCATAATGAAGATTTTGATCGGCAGCTGGTTTTGCACAATCGTCTGCAGCTCCTGGATGTTCACTTGAAAGCCGCCATCACCCGCAATAACCACAACTCTGCTGGTTGGCTGGCACATCGCGGCTCCGATGGCCGCCGGAACGGCAAAGCCCATGGCTCCCATGCCGCCGGCGTTTAACAAGCGTTGCCCCGGCTTTAATTGAAAGGACTGACTTGCCCACATCTGATGCTGGCCCACGTCAAGCACAATCAAATCATTCTCCTCACAGCAGGCAGACAGGAGTTGAATGTACAGATTCGGGTCGATGACGCCGGGCTTCGCCGGCTTCACGCCGCTTGGATAACGCAGCATGTAATCCTCAAGCGTCCGCTTCCAGGCCGCATATTTACGCTTCGGGGCCTGCGGTACCCGCTCGTTGATCTGCTGCAGAAATCGTTTAACGTCGGCATGGATGGCCACATCTACGCTGACCTTGGCATTCAGCTCGTCGGCATCGATATCGACGTGAATCTTTTTGGCCTCACGTGCAAAGGTATCCGGCCTCGTTCCCGTCTGACGGGTATCCAGCCTGGAGCCGAGCACGAGCAGCAGGTCACAGTTCGCCACAGCCAGATTGCTGTAACGGTTCCCGTAAGAGCCGATTAACCCTACACTTAAGGGATTCGTGGTCGGCAGCACATCCAGTCCGAGCAGGGAGCTGACGATGGGAATACTGCTCTTGTCTGCGAACTCCTGCAGCTCGGCGGCCGCATTCCCTGCCCGGACCCCTCCGCCAGCGAGAATCAAGGGACGCTTCGCCTCGGCAAGCAGGTCAAGGACCTCCGCTATTTCCGGAATTTCACCAGGGCCCGTATCCCCTTCATATTGGCGATGCTCTTCACTGCCGAAAAAGCTATCCAGCTCATCCGGTTCGATCTCGGCCCGCTGCACATTCATCGGAAGATCCAGCAGCACCGGACCGGGCCGGCCATGCTGAGCGATGTACACCGCCTTTTCCAGCTCGTAGCGGATGTTCTTATCATCAGTCACCAATTTTGCAAACTTCGTAATCGGCTGGGCAATGCTGACTATATCCGTCTCCTGGAAGCCGATTTGTCGGACAGGGCGTTCGAACTTGTATTCATACGTATTCACTTGCCCGGTAATAAACAAACACGGCACGGAGTCGAAATAACAGCTGCCGATCCCGGTCAGCAAATTCAGCGCCCCTGGTCCGCTGGTGGCCATGGCTACCCCAAGCTTTCCGTTGACCCGGCCGTAACCTTCGGCCGCGAAGGCGGCGGCTTGCTCATGATGCATCGATACCGTAGTGATCCCCTTGGCATCAATCGTTGAATCGATCAGATGCACAATCGCCCCGCCTGTCATTTCAAAAATATGCCTGACCCCATGACGGCTGATGAAATCGATGACGTAATCGGATAATTTCATTCCTTCCTATCCCCCTTTCCAGATGCTTTTCCATTAAACCGAAGCCATGTAAGCTTCAATCTGATCCACACAGGTCTGCCGCATCGATTCATGCTGTTGATGGGCCTGGTACCACGCTACTGTGTATTGGAGAGCTGTATGGATATCCCAGCGTGGAGACCAGTGGAGATTTCGTTTCGCCTTGGCGCTGTCCAGCTTCAAATTGAGCGCTTCATGCGGCGCCGATCCACTCTGAATCTGATAAAAATCATCCTTGCCCCACAGCCTGCCAACCCCTCTGACCAGCCACTCCACATTGCGCTCGCTATCTTCGTCCGGGCCGAAGTTCCATCCGCCAACGTAGGTGTTCCCGTGTGTAACCATCGCTTCAATGAGCTGCAGATACCCGCTTAACGGTTCAAGCACATGCTGCCATGGGCGAATGGCTGCGGGATTCCGTACCATTAAGGGGCCGCCTCCGCTTAAGGCACGGATACAATCTGGAATGATACGGTTCTCCGACCAATCCCCGCCCCCGATCACATTGCCGGCTCTGGCCGTGGCTACCACCGGCAGCGGAGCCGGGTGTGTATCCGGGTTGAAATAACTGCTGCGGTAGGCTGCCGTTACCATCTCGGAGCATGCCTTGCTGTTCGAATACGGATCGTAGCCGCCAAGCCGGTCGCTCTCGCGGTAGCCCCACACCCATTCCCGGTTTTCATAACATTTGTCTGTCGTTACATTAAGGAAAGCCTGTAGCTTCCCATTCAGCGCCGAGGTCTGCCGAACGGCATCCAGCACGTTCACCGTTCCCATGACATTCACTTCGAACGTCTCGACTGGATGCTCATATGAATATTGAACCAGAGGCTGGGCCGCCATATGGATGACGATATCCGGCTCAGCCGCAAGCATCGTCTCCAGCAGATGCCCGCGGTTGCGCACATCGCCGATCACGGAGCGGCAAATCCCTTCGACTCCGGCCTCAGTGAATAAATTCGGCTCCGTCTGCGGCTCCAGCGCATATCCCGTGATCTCTGCCCCCAGATGGTGCAGCCACAGAGTGAGCCAGCTGCCTTTAAACCCCGTATGACCTGTAAGCAGAACCTTCTTGCCCTTCCAGAACTCTCCCGATATTGCCATGGCGTTATCCTCCTAAAAGTTTTGTAAGCGTCAACTACTTCGGAAGCATACGCTTAGCCTTTCTTCCAGGGAGCCCGCCCGCTTTTCCACAGCCCCTCCAGATAATTCTTGTCACGGAGGGTGTCCATCGGATGCCAGAAGCCGTTATGCTGGTAAGCCATCAACTGGCCGGAGTTGGCCAGGTTTTCCAGCGGCTCATTCTCCCACAACGTCGCATCGCCTTCAATGTAATCAAACACGGCAGGCTCAAGCACAAAAAAGCCCGCATTAATCCAGCCGCCATCCCCTTGCGGCTTCTCTTTGAATCCTAATACCTCCGAGCTCTCCCCTAAATCAAGCATCCCGAACCGGCCGCTAGGCTGCGTGGCAGATACGGTGGCGAATTTTCCATGGGACCGGTGAAATTCCAGCAGCTTGTCGATGTTAACGTCGCCCACCCCGTCCCCGTAGGTCAGCATAAAAGTGGAATTGTCCACATACTTTTGAATACGCTTGATTCTGCCCCCGGTCATCGTATCCTGGCCCGTATCAACAAGGGTGACCTTCCAGGGCTCCAGATACTGATTATGAACCGTAATCTGTTCAGACGCAGGTTTGCCGTAATCAATCGTGACATCCGAACCGTATAAATCATAATGAGCAAAATATTCCTTAATGACATTGGCCTTATAACCAAGACAAATGATAAATTCGTTCTGTCCGTAGTGCGAAAAAATACGCATAATATGCCACAGCAGCGGTTTATCTCCGATCTCAATCATCGGCTTCGGCTTCAGATGGGTCTCCTCACTGATACGGGTGCCATAACCGCCTGCCAAAATCACAATCTTCATACCGTTTTACCCCCGGCTCTCAAGATCTTGCCAATCGTATCTGCCGCATACTGCAGCATCTCCTCCGTTAACCCCGGATACACCCCGATCCAGAAGGTGTTGTTCATAATGTTGTCTGTATTCGTCAGCTCACCAACCACACGATGTGGGATATCCTTGTAAGCTGGCTGGCGCAGGATATTGCCCGCGAACAGCAGCCGGGTCCCGATGCGGCTCTCTTCCAGCTTCTGTACCAGCTCATTTCTGGTAACCGGCGCCCCTGCGCGCAGTGTAATGGGAAAACCGAACCAGCTCGGATCGCTGTCAGGCGTGGCTTTTGGCAAAATGAGGAACTCCTCAAGCGGCTTCAAGGCTTGCGTGAGGAAGGCAAAATTCTCTTTGCGCTTGTCGATGAAGCCCGGGAGCTTCTGCAGCTGAGCCACCCCGACCGCTGCCTGCATATCCGTCACTTTCAGGTTATATCCGATATGGCTGTACGTATATTTATGATCATAACCTGCGGGAAGATCGCCAAGCTGCCAATCGAAGCGTCTGCCGCAGGTATTGTCTACGCCTGCATTGCACCAGCAATCCCGGCCCCAATCCCGGAAGGACTCAACGATCTTCTTCAGCCTTGGCGAGGAAGTCAGCACCGCACCGCCTTCGCCCATCGTAATATGATGCGCCGGGTAGAAGCTGACGGTGGCCAGATCCCCGTAAGAGCCGACATGCTGACCGTTATAGACCGAGCCCACCGCGTCACAGGTGTCCTCAATTAACCAAAGGTTATGCTTATCCGCGACCCGCTTCACTTCGGCCAGATTAAACGGATTACCGAGCGTATGTGCAATGAAAATGGCCTTGGTCTTCGGGCTAATCGCCTCTTCCAGCAGGGCTGTATTGATGTTGTAGGTTGGAATATCCACATCCAGGAATACCGGGACCGCCCCGTTCTGGAGGATCGGATTAATAGTCGTCGGAAATCCGGCCGCTACGGAGATGACCTCGCTGCCTGGCTCAATTCTCCGTTCCCCGAGACGCGGGGAGGTCAATGCGGAGAAGGCCAGCAGATTGGCGCTTGATCCCGAATTGGTCAGCATGGCATAACGTGTATTCATAAAGGCGGCGAACTCTTTTTCAAAAACTTGAGCATAACGGTATGTGGTCAATACAAAATCCAAGGAAGCATCGACCAGGTTCGACAGCTCGGTAGCGTCAAACACCTTACCGCTGACGGGAATATAATCCACGCCGGGACGGAATTTTTTTTCACGCCATTTCGCTTGATGGTATTCGGCAGTTAATTCCAGTATTTTCGTGCGCAGATCCCTATCGGATACAGACATCTAAGTAATCCTCCCCTATTTGCATCTTTATTTATATGTATATGTGCCCACCTGCCCATGATGTGCCACCAAATTTAGGAGTGCAAGCAGAAGCATAATGGATAACCCCGCGCGAATATGATGTAGCAAAACGGACAGGCAAACAGAAATGACAACCGTCTGGAGGGTGCGCTGTGATTAGAGATATACGGGAACGCTGCATGCTGAACAATGGAGTGAAAATGCCCTGGCTGGGGCTGGGATTGTGGAAGGTCAAGAACCCTGACGAGATTAGCCGCGTCATTCGGGATGCGCTGACGGCCGGGTATCGAAGTGTGGATACTGCTGCGATTTACGGAAATGAAATGCAGGTGGGGGAAGCAGTCAAGCGTTATGGGCTGCCAAGACGGGAGCTGTTCCTAACGACCAAGCTGTGGAACAAAAATGCCACCTACGACGGAACGATTACGGCCTGCGAAGCAAGCCTGCAGCGTCTGGGGACAGACTACATCGACCTTTATTTAATACATTGGCCCATTCAGGGGCAGTACCGGGAAATATGGGAAGCTTTTATCGAATTGCAAAAGCAAGGCAAGGTGAGAGCCATTGGTGTCAGCAATTTTCAGATTCATCATCTGACCGAGCTGATGGCCAATAGCAGCGTAAAACCTGCCGTGAATCAGGTCGAGTTTCACCCGCTCCTGACCCAGGAGCCTCTACTGGCCTTCTGCAAGCAGCATCAGATTCAGATGGAAGCCTGGAGTCCCTTGATGCAGGGAAATTTCCGCTGCATTCCCCTGCTGTCGGATATCGCCTCGGTGTACGGCAAGACGGTGCCACAGATCATCCTGCGCTGGAATTTGCAAAAAGGCGTAATTACGATTCCCAAATCGTCCCGCCCGGAGCGCCTGGTCGAGAATGCGGACATCTTCAATTTCCACCTGTCCCAGGAACATATGCTTGCAATCGACGCCTTGAACCTCAATCAAAGATTCGGTGAAGACCCCAATCAGTTCGCATTCCGGGATTGACGTCCCTAACAGGCCGGAATGAAATAATTCTTGTTTCAAGGTATGCATAGTTCAAAATAAGCCGGAACATAATACAGCTACTACACCCGATCAAGGAGATGGCCCTCATGATGCAATGGATCAAATTCGTGGTTATGGGAATTCTGTTCTGGCTGGTTGCTTTTGTCTTCTTCCGGTTCCTTGGTACATATGTACTGCTTGGTCCGCAAGAATCGTATTTTACGACCTTCCTGCTGCTTATGCTGGTCGTCATATTGTTGCTGTTTGGGGGATTATCCCTTTTTGTCAGGCTGCGGATGTACAGGGCCAAAGGCGCGGCCACGCGTTTCGGACACTGGCTGGCATTCACGGGACTGGTGCTGAACGGTTTTATCGTATGGTACCGAAATGTGGTGTTTCCACCCTTCTCACCCGGGCAGCATGAAGCCTACACGATCTGTATTATTTTCGCTTGTGCGCTGGCTCTGCTGATTCCCTCCATTATGGACCGCCTGATCCGCGCGCCCAAACCTGAGTTTCAATTTTCACGTGATGTGAGTAACCCTTCCGAAACCGACAAGACGTCGAAGACTTCTGCGCAGAACACGGACATTCTGGATGAACAAAAAGGGGTCAACGATATACGGGAAGAGCACAATCCGCCAGATCCTACGCCACCAAAAGGAACCATCCCATGATCGTCCTGGTTCATCGCCATGCGCAGTACACCGGAAGAAGGCCACTGCCTCACTACAAGTGGCCTGATGATTCCGCTATACGCTCACAACATCCGACAGTTCTTTGAAGGTGATTGCCGTATTAACGGACAGTAGACTCGCCAGCGTGTAATATAGGTCCGCGCCTTTTGAATTTCCGGCAGCTGCATACAATAAGCCGAGGTCTTGGCACGTTAAATATGTCCCGAATCCCGCCGTGGTTGGATATCCCTCCTCGGACGGACCGATGTTCAGCGCTTGCCGCAATGAGTCAATGGCTTTGTCGGTTTCCCCCAAAGCATTGAAGGCAATCGCCCTTAGATGATACAAATCCGTGAATCCAGGAAATCGGGCAATACTTTCCATACTGTGCCGAACCATGTCTTGATAACGCCCAAGGCCCGCCAGGGTAATAAGCCTGTATTTGTGCGCACTGGCCAATATCCCCTTTTGGGAATCATCATACGCCATGTTCAAAAATATATTAAAGTGGTGGAGCGCACCCTGCAGATCATTTAGTCTGCACAACTCAATACCCCAGTAATAATAATAATACGGAAAATCCGGATGCTCCGCTATCGCTTGTTGAAGCAGCGTTATATTTCGGCGTACTTTATCCTGAGAGAGCATATTTTTAGCCAGATATCCGTAATGGTGAACATGGATATCAAACTGTCCTAGTTGCAAATCCGACTTGAATTTCAGCATACTAGGCATAATCTGTTCATGTACCCTGCCTTCAAAACGGTATTGCGGACGGTTCCGAACCATTCGATGCAGATAATTGTACTCCATAGCACCTCCTTCAAGGTGCATGCAGAACACAAATTGAATGCCCTCGATCCGCTGCTCATGGATGGCATCCCGGGTCAGCAGCTCCTTGAGTTTGTCGGCTTCGTTCACATCCATCTCTTCATCGGCATCCAGCCAGAGAATCCAGTCTCCTGTCGCTTCCTCAAAGCTCCGGTTGCGGGCGTGCGCAAAGCTGTCCTGCCACTGCATCTGAATGACTTTGGCTCCAAAGGCCTGTGCAATCGCAACCGTATCATCCGTGGATCCGGTATCCACAATAATAATTTCATCCACAATACGCTGAACGCTGCTGAGGCATTTCGGAAGATATTTTTCCTCGTTCCTGACGATCATACATAACGAAATACTCGGCTTATCCATAACCCACCTCTTTACTAAAGTCCGGTGATTCCACGATACAGGACTATGCTATGCGTTTTTTCTCAGTATCTGTCATTCCACTTATCGCATTAAGAAGAAAAAAGCCGGCTTCCTCCCTCCCAAACTGTCAGGAGACGCTGAAGCCGACTGCTGAAATTAGAGTAGCCGATGTAATACCGGTTAAGCCAGCTTAATGACGCTTACAGATGAATTACCAACAGTAGCAGCCTGCCCAATCCTCAATTGTAATGTACTTGTTAAGGTAGTTGAAATAATGGTGCTTCCGTTTAAAGTTACAATCTCTTGATTACTCGTACCAGCAGAGAGGGTTTCCTGTAAAAGGGCACCGTCAAGGAACAAAGCGGCAGATACAGCTGTCGGCCCACTCTCGTTCGTTTTGTAATCCACATAATACGTCTGATTTGGAGCCAGAGTGATATCACCACTTGCATTACCTGTGATGGCCGTTCCGTTCGTCCGCGTAATGGTAAATGGAACGACTGAATTAGCCGGTAAAACATCTATTACGGTGTGAAGTCCAAGAAAATTATTGGCTGTGACAGTCGGGCCAGTTGGGCCAGTCACTCCTGTGAGGCCCGTGACTCCCGTCAAACCAGTCAGACCCGTTACTCCTGTCAAACCAGTCAGACCCGTTACTCCTGTCAAACCAGTCAGACCCGTTAC
>NZ_JBHIRY010000032.1:0-54433 GCF_042138635.1 Paenibacillus medicaginis
GAAAGCCGTGTGCGGGAAATCCGCATGCACGGTTTGACGGGGAGTCCGAGGGAGTAATCCCTCGTCTTACCCTACTGTGTATAATTTCGGAACAATCAAATAAATGTTTGAATATATTGAGGGAGATCGTTTATTATAATATTCAAACAACAATAAGAATGAGTGGTGGTTAGATGTCTCATGATACTTGTGAAATTTACTGTTATAACGAAGAAACCGTTCATCGGATCAAAGAGCAGCTTTCTGTGACGGATACACAAAATATAGCCAAGATTTTTAAGGTATTAGCGGATGATACCCGAATGAAAGTTGCGTTTGCCTTGTGCCAGGAGGACGAATTATGTGTGTGTGATGTCGCCAATATTATCGGATCGACCGTCGCGACAGCATCCCACCATCTTCGGCTGCTACGCAATATGGGGCTTGCGAATTATCGGAAAGAAGGAAAATTGGTTTTTTATTCGCTCGATAACGAGCATGTAAAGCGGCTTATTATGTTTGCTCTTGAGCATGGAGAAGAAGAAAAAATGACAGTCTGAGTTTTGTTAGAGCTGATATTACTTAAAGGAGATAAACACATGAGTGAGGAAATGGATAAAAAAGAATCATGCTGCTCAACCCATAACTGCTCTTCGTCCAAAGAACCCGTGAATTCGATTCCGGAACCAGCGGGATGCCAAGACGATTGCTGCAAAGATACGAGCACAGACCAGGAGCATCCTGCGGTATCGCGTTCAGGTCAAAAGAATGATTACATGGTGCATGGGATGGACTGTCCGGCGTGTGCGTTGACGATTGAAAAAGCGGTACGAAGTATGGAAGGTGTCTCCCAGGTCCAGGTGAATTACAGTACAGGCAAAATGCAGGTCATTGCCCCAAATACGTTGGCATTGGCTGCGTTGCCTCAAACGATAAAGAAGCTAGGGTATACCCTGGAGCCGATTCAAGCCAAAGGAAAAGCCCGCGTTTACAATATCGAAGGAATGGATTGCGGTTCCTGTGCCCGTACCATCGAAAACCACTTAAAAAATGTGCCTTCCGTTAGCAGCGTAAGCGTAAACTTCTCGACAGGCAAAATGACGGTCGAACATGACAATTCCGTTGAGGACATCATGAAAGAAGTATCGAAAGCCGGTTACAAAGCTTCTTTGGTTTCGAGTAGAAAACAAAACGTCGCCCATCGAACAGATCGTTCGGGTTGGAACCTGGTTGTACTATCCGGAGTATTTCTTGCCCTTGCGTTCCTGGGTTCATACGCCAATATGCCGCCATTATGGCTAAACCTGCTTTATGCGCTTTCCATCGTTATTGGCGGATACAAGCCGGCCAAAAGCGCCTTTTATGCACTGAAAAGCCGTTCCTTGGATATGAATGTGCTGATGACCGCAGCGGTACTCGGTGCCGCAGCCATCGGGCAGTGGCTTGAAGGCGCCACGGTTGTGTGGTTATTTGCGTTAGGCAATGTCCTGCAGACCCAATCCATCGAAAAGACCCGAAATTCCATCCGCAGCCTGATGGATCTCGCTCCTCCTGAAGCGTGGGTGAAACGTGGTGGAGAATGGGTGAAAAAGCCCGTTGAAGAGGTTTCAGTCGGAGATGTGATTGTCGTCAAACCGGGTGAAAAAATTCCGTTAGACGGTGAAATTACGGTCGGAGAATCCAGTGTCAATCAAGCCCCCATCACCGGTGAGTCCATACCGGTTGATAAGCAGGCAGGAGATCAAGTGTATGCAGGAACATTAAATGAGCATGGAACCCTGGAGATTCATGTGACCAAATTAGCGGATGACACAGCGGTCGCCAAAATCATTCGGCTTGTGGAGGAAGCGCAGGAGCAAAAAGCTCCTACACAAGCGTTCGTCGATAAGTTTGCCCAGATTTACACGCCAATTGTGTTTATTGGGGCCATACTTGTGATGGTATTCCCGCCGCTGTTCAGTTTTGGCACGTGGGGAGAATGGTTTTACAAAGGCTTAGAACTGCTTGTAGTTGCATGCCCGTGCGCGCTCGTCATTTCCACTCCTGTTGCCATTGTCAGCGCAATTGGCAATGCTGCGAAGAATGGCGTGCTAATTAAAGGCGGTGCGTTTTTAGAAATCGCGGGAGCTGTCCAAGCAGTTGCGTTTGATAAAACAGGCACATTAACCGAAGGAAGACCCACGGTAACGCAAGTCATCCCGATGGAAGGAACGGAAGCAGATCTCTTATCCATGGCGAGAACCATGGAAGAGTACTCTACCCATCCCATAGCTCAAGCTGTTGTTCAATATGCTGACAAGCAAAATATTGCCGCACAACCGGGTACGGAATATAATAACATTGTCGGTAAAGGCGTACAAGCCATGATCGATCATCAAATATATTATGCTGGAAACGTCAGATTGTTTGAAGAATTGAACGTTCCACTCGTTTCTGTTCAAAACCGGGTTAAAGAACTCCAGGAGCAAGGTAATACGCTTGTTCTCGTTGGCACAGCAAAGAAACTGTTGGGTATGATCGCCGTTTCGGACACGATCCGTGAAACCAGCGCGCAGGCCTTGCAAGACTTGAAGCAAGTCGGGGTTAAAGAAGTGATCATGCTGACAGGCGACAATGAGGGCACGGCACGAAAGATCGCTTCGGAAACCGACGTTTCCCGTTATTTTGCGAACTTGCTTCCGGAAGACAAGGTGACGGCCATTAAAAAGGTGCAGGCTGAAGGCAAGACCGTCGCCATGGTCGGGGACGGGATCAACGATGCTCCCGCGCTGGCCACGGCCGATTTGGGCATCGCCATGGGCGGAGCTGGAACCGATACGGCAATGGAAACGGCAGATATCGTCTTAATGGCGGATAATTTGGAGAAGCTACCGCATACGATTCAGTTGAGCCGAAAAGCGCTGCAGGTGATCAAACAAAACATTTGGTTTTCGCTCATCATTAAATTTGTCGCGCTGATTTTGATTTTCCCTGATATTTTGACCCTGTGGCTGGCCGTGTTAAGCGATACAGGCGCTGCGCTGCTTGTGATTCTGAACAGCATGCGGCTGCTTCGGTTTAAACGATAAAGGGTTACAATGTCCCCTCAAGGAAGTTTTGTATCTGTCTTATTTTGCGGTATATGGTAAGTTCATTAGGAGGCATAAGAAGTGTTATTAACGATATTAAGCATGGTTATGGTTGTACTTTTCTCAGGATACATTGTTTTAAATACCTATAAGCGAAAAGAGAAACTTACGGGCATGGCTGGTATGATGACGGCTATGACCGTTGGTATGATGTCTAGCCTTGCGCTTGGTGTTCAATTAGGTATTGTGTTTCAATACGATTTAACAGTCCCTTCAATTATCGCCATTTTGTTCGGCTTGGGGGCTGGATACTTCACAGGAAAACCAGTCAGCCTCATGGCGGCTTTGGACGGCATGTTGGCTGGAATTATGGGTGGAATGATGGGCGCAATGCTCGGGGCGATGCTTGGTTTTTCCTATATAATGGTGTTGTTTGTTGACATCCTATTTATTTTTATAATGAGCGTTGTTCTTCAATTAGCGGATCAAGAAACTGGTAAAACACATATAACAAAGAAAAGTGAGATTACTATGCCGTTTATTGGAGGTATGCTAACGGTTGCTTTTGGAATCGTAGCAGTGGGCCTAACGTTATTTTTCCATTATCAAGAGAATCAAACATCTGCAATTCAATCACAAAGTCTTCAAATTCAGGAGCAGGATTCTCTTCAAGAAAATGCAGGATATCAAATGGTTTCAGTCGATGTAAAATCTGATGGTTTTGGTCAAGGAAATATCGAAGTAAAAGCTGGTGTTCCGACGAAAATAAATTTTAAAAAACAAACAGGTTTTACCTGTATACGAAGCGTGCAGTCTAAAGATTTGGGAATAGATGTGTATCTAGAAAAGGGAGATAACTTCGTTACCTTAAATGACTTGAAACCTGGAACGTACAAATTCAATTGTGGCATGTACATGTATTATGGAACAATCACCGTTATATAATATCTTTAACTTCTTACGGGGTAGTTTGCACTTTTCTCATTGAGTTCTGTAAGCTGAGGTCCTGATAGGCTTCATTGATTGGGGTTCCCCGCTAATACTCTGTGAAGGAGAATGGACGAAAGAACATCATGTTTTCGTATAAAACAAGCCAAGATTTCTCCCGGCTTGTTTGGTTTTTATTATTCACCTGTATCGGCAAATTTCTTGATGCGTTCACCAACTTCATCACGTACTCGCTGGAATACAGCCCATTTTTCTTCGTATGTGCCTTGTGCTTTCGCTGGATCATCAAATCCCCAGTGCTCTCGTCTTACTTGAGGAGGAGTAATTGGGCATTTATCTGCTGCATCGCCGCACAAAGTAACGACCAGATCAGCGCTATTCAATAGATCGGGATCGATAATATCTGATGTTTGATTGGAGATATCAATTCCAACTTCCTTCATAGCTTTTACTGCGTTTGGGTTGAGTCCATGAGCTTCAATGCCCGCGCTGTATACATTCCAGCTATCTCCCAAGTATTTTTTGGCCCAACCTTCGGCTATTTGGCTGCGGCAAGAGTTTCCTGTACATAAAAAGTAAATCGTCTTCTTTGTCATGCAGATCGTCTCCTTTATTTTGAAATCAAATGATGGATAGCCAGATGTACAATCCTAACAGAGTGACAAACAGCGTTGGAATGGTCAGTACAATTCCCGTTTTAAAGTAGATCCCCCAAGAAATTTTAACTCCTTTGGAAGAAAGAACGTGCAACCACAGCAAGGTGGCCAGGGAGCCGATTGGCGTAATTTTTGGACCTAAGTCAGAACCAATCACGTTGGCATATACCAGCGCTTCTTTGAGTGTGCCGGTTGCTGTAGTGGCATCTATAGCAAGAGCATCGATCATTACCGTCGGCATGTTATTCATAATGGACGAGAGAATAGCTGCAATGAAACCCATACCTATGGTAGCCGTAAAAAGGCCCTGATCTGCAGCTTTCTGTATGACAACTGCAAGCAAATCCGTCAGGCCGGCATTACGCAGCCCATAGACCACCACATACATGCCGATGGAAAAGAACACGATGGCCCACGGGGCCCCTTTGACTACCTCTGCTGTAGGAACAACGGCACTTTTATTGACCATGAACAAAAAGAAGATAGCTATTACTCCGGCAACAATGGACACAGGAACTCCGAAAAATTCGCTGATAAAATATCCAACCAACAGTACAGCCAATACAATCCATGAAAGATGGAACATCTTCAGGTCTTTAATAGCCTCTGCCGGTGCTTTTAAAGTAGTTGCATCGAACTTTTTCGGAATGCTTCGTCTGAAAAATAAATACAGCACCAGAATACTGGCCGCCAGGGAGAATAGATTAGGTATGATCATATGTCCGGCATATTCCATGAAGGTTATGTCAAAGAAATCGGCCGATACGATATTCACCAGATTGCTGACAACAAGCGGCAGTGACGTGGTGTCCGCAATGAAACCACTTGCAATAATAAACGGAAACACTTTCTTCTCATCAAACTGCAGTGCCCGTACCATCGCAAGAACAATGGGGGTTAAGATCAGAGCTGCTCCATCATTCGCAAAAAAGGCTGCCACAATGGCTCCCAAAATCGAAACATAAATAAACATCCGGATGCCATTTCCTCTTGCAGCCTTGGCCATATGTAGAGCAGCCCACTCGAAAAAGCCGATTTTATCCAGGATCAGCGAGATCAAGATAATCGCCACAAAAGCGAGTGTCGCATTCCATACAATCTGTGTGACATCCCAAACATCCTGGAAATCAACTACGCCTACCAGTAAAGCCAAAACAGCTCCGCCGCATGCGGACCAGCCAATAGACAAATTTTTGGGCTGCCAGATAACAAGCGTTAAGGTGATCAAAAAAAATGATACCTGCCAAAAACACCAAAACAACAGTTCCCTCCATTCTCGGTTTAAGATAAGTACAATCATCCATATATATTCGCACATGATTATATAACTATTCACTTATATATACAACAGGATAAATCCATTACTTGCAGTTGGATGTAACCCCTTCTTTTTGTAAAGCTGCGAGAATTTCTTGTGGCCCAGGCATATTTTGCAAAACCTCTTTAATATAAGGCTTATCCTCCACGTTCAAAGAATAATATACCCATTGTCCGCGTTTATCTTCTTTAACAATCCCGTGAGCTTTTAATTTACGTAAATGCTGGCTGACTCCAGGCTGGGAGATGTCCAAAATATCAACAAATTCGCATACACACCATTCCCGTTCCTTCATCAGAGATAGCATCGTCAAACGTGTTTTATCAGCCAGCAGCTTTAGTTTATCAGCAGCATCCCAAATTTGCTCCATATCTGTCCCCCCATTGATATAAACTTATACTTATATAATAATGAACTGATTCAACATAATCAAAAACTTTTAAATAAAATAACACTGTCAATCGTCTGTGGAAATGTCACTTGTTCGAATTGGAGGCCGTCCTACCAGGGCTCCTCGGACTCCTTCACGACATTCATGAGAGCTTCGGCTAGTTCTTTCTTGCGTTCAGGAATTTCTGCGGCAAAATATTCTTCGGAGTACCCATTGTTAATCAGATCTTGTTTAATCAAATTCTCCAGATCGTCCAGATCAAACGACCTTGTTTATCGATGTCAATTTTTAGGTTGTCACGGGGGGATATTAAACTTTTCACGAAGCTCTTTGGGTATTGTAATTTGTCCGCGTTCATTTACTTGAATGTCGAACATCCCAATTCTATTTTCGGTATTTCAAAATTCTGATTTCATATTTTCAGTATACTGCACTAGGACTTCCTCCGCTTAAGGATATAAAAACATTTTTAGCGATTATACCGCTAAAATACGATGTGCTTTGATTGATAAGGTATGATACGGAAGAGGGACACTGTGTCCGCGGCCATATATCTGAAATCATAGGAGGAGAAGTATGGGCATTATTTTGGAAAATCTGTTCTATGGAAACCTCAGACCTAACGAATGCATACGCCCTGCAAATTCTGAATATCTCAACCTCAATCGAAAGATTTCTTCATTAATGGATTCCTATCACAAGAAGCTTTCACCGGAAGAATACGATGAGTTGGAGAAATTAATTGACTTGTTAGGTCAATCGACATCCATGTATTCTGCTGCCTCATTTACTGAAGGTTTTCAGCTTGGGGCCAAGATGATGATTGAAGTGTTTGGGGGAACGGATTTGAAAAGGGAGGGGCAATGAGTGAATTTCAATTGAAAAGGAAAATCTAACGTCATATAATGAAAGTAAGGAATGTAAGGATTTATAGGAATTCCCAAAGCAATCCGCGAACGACTAAATTTAGAGGAAGGCGATAAGGTCGCTTTTATTGAGGACGAAAGCGGCAAGATTGTCATCACAAAATCCAGTGTGGTCGCCTTACGTGAATTTTTAGATTCGATGGCGAAGGAGGCAAGGGCCAAGGGAGTCAACGAAAACGACTTACTGGACGATTTAGAACAAGTTCGGGAGGAAATGTGGAGTGAACGAAAGAAATAGTGGGATGCGTGTCTTTGTGGATTCTAACGTTCTGATCTCTGCCATGCATTCAGAGAACTCGGTATCCAGTGTTATTGTTGCAGAATCTGCCGATTCCGTGTATCTTGTTGAAAGTAAGAAAAAAAGAAGCTTACTATAACATAGTACATAGGAGGGGAACCGGGATGACCCGTTATCTTTTTGAATATGAATTGAAATCCACTGGCTACAAAGGCGAATTCAGTTGGGTGGCTGAAAGCGAGGAGCAGGCGAAGACGGCCGTTCATGAACGCATTGCCGATCAGGAGTTTGTAGACATGGATGATGTGATTGTGGGCAAGCTGCTTAAAACGCTGGACGCCACCAATCAATACTATGAATGCGAGGGTTGCAGCTCCTAATCTGCAGATGATGTAACATTACAGATTTTAGCCGAGAAAGCCCTACCTTCAGGCATGGGATGAATCGGATTAGGACAAGGGCTGTCTAAAGACAGCCCTTGTCCTATTTTTATAAGATTCTAGAAATTACAAACTTATTGGAATAAACTTCCTGTAATCGCAAGAAAAACTACTGCTAAACGCGGTCTGTCTTCTGTGAATGTACATCGATAGACGTTTTTCTTATATCGTGGTAGAAGTGAAGCTTACTGAGGTATATTCAGATGTACTTCTGGCTCCGCACGAGCTGTTCATATTCAGTTCATAAAGTGATGTTACTCTGTACAACGTCATTAAAAATATTGTGGATTTATTGACATGAATACAACCATCACGGGGGATCGAATATGAAAAAAAATATCTTAATCAGCGGGGCGAGTTTCGCCGGTCTCTCAACAGCCTACTGGATGAATAAATTAGGCTACAACGTGACCGTTATCGAGATCGCCAAAGGTCTCAAAAAAGGTGGCACGCCTGTAAATATCGGCGGAAATACCGTCGATATCGTGAAACGTATGGGGCTGCTCGACCAAATCCAGTCGAACAAAATAGACATGAAAGTGATGGAATTTAGAAATTCCGATGATGTCACTGAAAGGTTGGTATTCCGTGAGCAGCCCGTGGAAGATGAATACGAAATCGAGCGAAATGTATTGCTGAACATCATGTTCGAGGCAGTCAAAGATGATGTCGAGTTTATTTTCGGCGATAGCATATCGTCGTTAAAGGAAGAAAGTGACGGTGTCATCGTAGCTTTCAATGGGGGGCAAAAGCGCTCGTTTGACCTTGTATTTGGCTGCGATGGTATTCATTCAGCTGTCAGAAAATTTTGCTTCGGCGAGGAGGTGGAATTTTCGCAATTCCTTAAAACTTATTTCTCTATCACGATCGTGGATAAGTTGTTGATTCCGGAGAATACGACACAGATGTACAATGAGCCGGGCAAAGCGGTCATGCTGAATGCGTACAACAATAAAACCGATATCGTCCTCTGCTTTTTTTCGGAGAAGGAAATTCCTTACGACTACCGAAACGAAGAACAGCAGCGGAATATCATTTTGAATCAATTTTCCGGAGTAGGCTGGCGAACACCAGAATTGCTGGAAGAAGTGAAGGACTCGAAAACATTTTACTTTGACAAGCTGTGCCAGATGAAAATGCCGTCGTGGACAAAAGGCAGAGTAGCGTTGGTCGGTGATGCTGGATACTGCGCCTCTCCGGCTGCTGGTATGGGTGGATCGCTCGCAATAGATGGGGCGGCCGCCTTGGCCGATGCTTTCCAAAAATGTCATGGTAATTTTGAACTTGCGTTCCAAGAATACAATAAGAGTTTCCGTCCTTTCATCGAGGAAGTGCAAGCAAACGCGGCAATATCTGTAGAGTTTTTTATCCCACGAACTGAAGAAGCCATTCACGCAAGAAATTCGCAAGAAGGATAACTAGGAACAACGCGCACGGGTAGTACCAGCCTAGCTGGCACTGCCCGCATTTGTTTAAGAAGCAGGGGGATCTGAGGTTGTGTTATACTGATTTAAGTGAAAAATCAAAAAAACGGGAGACGAGATACATGGATAAACTCGACTTGATTCTTCGGAAGCTCGAAGCTCTTGAAGAAGGACAAAAAGCTCTTGAAGGAGGGCAAAAGGCTCTTGAAGAAGGCCAAAAAGAACTAAACCAAATCAGCCGCGCGATTCGTGACCGTCAAGAAGAAACTGATGCAAAGCTAGACGCCTTGGCTATGGATGTACATAAACTTCACGGCAAGATAGAGGCACAAAATGAGAAGGTGAATGCCCTATCCGACGAGCTGCACACATTTCGTAGAGAAACAAAAAGAAACTTCCGCCAGTTGGAAGGTCACATGCGAATGCTTGACAATGACTTTGAAGAAGCTGTAGAGCGTATCGACCAGTTGGAATCCCGTCAATAGGGGCTCCGTCCTCAGCGTAAGGTGTCATCAAGTGCCAACTAAAAAATGGAACAAGTTAAATCGGTCATCCTAAACGAAAGATGACTTTTTGTAATCTGAGCAGCACGTCATGCGGCAACTTGCGAAATGGGAAGGAAGGGAAGCATGAAAAGGAAGGAAAAAGGAGTTCATCCGGATTTGATCGCTTTGGTGACCGGGGTAAGGCCTCCGGCGGACGAAATGCCGACAGTCGCGATGCTGCCTGGAAAGGCGGCATGCCTGGTTGCAAGACGCATTAAAAAGATCGAACCGATCTACAAGCCGAACAAGCAACGACTGAGGTGCCTGCACTGCGGGCACGCTGCGGTATACGACATAGGCATGACCGTCTTTGACGGAGCAGGGTGGGCGCAAGTGGTGGAAAGCGGCAATAGCCTTTCTAATCCGGAATCGGATTTCGATACGCGGCGGAACTTGATCGACAATGCACAATTTACTGGTTACATTCGTTGTGTCAAGTGCAATGGTGCAGGGGCATGGGAGTTCACTTCGTCGCTCTTTACATTAGGACTGTTGGGGCGTGTAATGCGGGCGAAGGAGGATCCGGATGCGGGCTTTATGTTTGGCAAAATCCAGTTGCACGACGGGACATGCACGCAATGGATGAGCGAAGGCGAAGAACGGTTTCTGGAACGGCTCAGAACGGAGACGATGAACAGTTATTTGTGGAACAAGCTGGGGAATCTGTATGAGCAGGGTGGACAGCCGGAACTGGCGGCGGCTGTTTTCGAGCATGCGGTCGGAGTCGATGTTATGCAGGTGGAATCCCACTATTCGCTAGCCAATTTACTACTTGAGATCGGAGAATCGGAGCTTGCTGCGAAACATTTTCGTCAGGCGCTTGTGTACGCCCGCTTATACACCAATGTCGAGGCGTTGAAACTGCGCCAATTTTTGGCGGACGGGCTTTGCAAGCTGCTGGATATTCATCATGAGACGAAGCAAAAAGTTCCTTTCTTGCCAACAGAAGAAGAGCTTGCCGCTGTAATGCAGCAGGATGAAACGGCTTTCGGATCGCAAGTATTGCATGCCTATGAATTTGACTTGCGCCCAGGGGACATGGAGTCGTTCCTGCCGGTAGCGGAAATGTACATGGGTAAACGAACGGAGGAGATTCCCGAGCATGAACGCAAGCTGCACAAGCCTTCGTCCGCGCAGATGCTGAAAAAAGGGGTTGAGACGATGGTAACGAAGAATAAGAAGGATTATTCGGAGAAAAACTGGGGGTCCGAGCGTCAGCCGATTATTGTAAAGGTAAAGTCTGAAGAAAGGGCGGCGCAGGTTGCACGAGCATGCGATCATTTCAACTGGCATTATATTATGGGGATGGAATATACAGAAGATTTAACCGATTTGAAGAAAGCGATTCGAGAAAAATATGCGCCTGCGAATGTATACGAACCTTGTCCTTGTGGCAGCGGGGAGAAGTACAAATTTTGCTGTGCAAAAACGATGAAGAACTTTGATCTGAACGACTACCTGAAAACTTTTGAGAACGCGTCGTCATCGTAAGCGAACAATCTGCAGGCCGGTGGCACTGAAGTAGTCAGTAAACTGGAGCACTTTTTTTCTGTAGATCCAATGTGCTGGTGCAGCTGCTACTTGAGCAGAAGGCAAGCCTGATGATAAAATACTGTCAAAGGCAGTGAATGGAGCGTGGAAAGCATGAAAGAGCTAGAAAAGCGCATGGATGAAATAGACAAGAAATTTGATGCAAGGTTTGACCACATGGATAAGCGTTTCGACCGCATGGAAGACATGGTAACACAACTAATCGGAATCGTTAAAAATACTAATGAAATGGTTCACGACTTGAAAGCAGAAGTACATGACATTAAAAAAGATATCAGAATTATCAAGGCAGATGCAGAAATTAATTAGCAAAACAGGTGATAATGGAAAAAAGCGGGACAAGACCAGAGTACCATTTAAAGTCGCTAAATAAGCGGCTTTTTTGTTTTAAAGAACCACATTCCTGTCCCAGGCATTTTTTGAAGCAAGGGCGCATTCTGCGGAAAGCCCCTTTTTCTTATTAATGTTCTTTTGAAGGATGCAACTGATATGGTATTGTTGTGATATAGGCTAATATGAACGGCAAAGAAGGTGCAAATATGGCAGCCACAATTAAAGATATCGCCAAACTGGCCAACGTATCCCATACAACGGTATCCAGAGCGCTGAACAACAGCCCATTGATCAAGGAGGAGACCAAACGCAAAATTTTGGAGTTGGCCGAGCAGTTGAACTATACCCCGAATTACAATGCCAAAAGCCTTGTGATGCAGCGGTCTCATACGATCGGGTTATTTTTCACCAGCATTTCGCGCGGGACGTCCTCCAGCTTTTTTGCGGATACGATTAGGGGAGTGAACTCCGTCATTGATACGCATTTTAACCTGTTTGTGCGCGGAATCGATGAGTTTGACGATTTCTCCTCCATCCATGGCCGACGGTTTGACGGCATTTTATTGATGAGCCAGAGTGAAGAGGACAATCCTTTTATCGATCATGTGCTGCAGCAGGGCATTCCGCTCGTCGTGCTGAACCGCCAAGTAACTGGCGAGGCAATCATTAATATCATTTCAAATGATCTGGAGGGGGCCTATCATGCCGCTTCTTATCTTATTGAATCCGGCCATACCCGGGTGGCTTTAATAGAAGGCCGGGAAGGCTTCAAGTCTTCACAGCGGAGAAGAGACGGCTTCGTGAAAGCTCTGGTTGAGCATCAATTGCCGATTCACAATGAATACATAGTAGCAGGCCAGTATGATACGGAAAGTGGAAGTGAAGCCATGAAGAGGCTACTCGCTTTGGCGGAACCGCCTACTGCGGTTTTTTGCTCTAATGATGATATGGCCATTGGTGCCATGAATGCAGTGTTCGAGCAGGGCATGAAAGTGCCTGAGGATATTTCCATCGTCGGGTTCGATGATATCGGGTACTCGCAATATATGACCCCGCCGCTGACAACGGTCAAGAGACCGATTGAACAGATCAGCGCAGCCGGGGCGTCCTATATTTTGGAGCTGATCCAGTCGCCGGTCACAGCAGAAAAATTAATCTATATGGGAACCGAACTGGTCATCCGAAAATCGGTCGGTATGAAATAGAACTTAAGGAGGGGCCGTGAGACACATGGCGTTATGGTTGAGAGACCCTGCCATCGGAACAAATAAGCAAAAAACGGATCTGTGCTCCACCCAAAAGTGGAGTACAGATCCGTTTCGTATTGAGCCTTCACTTACTCAGCCGCATGACTTCCCCAAATCGCCGTGCCGTCTCCAGACAGGGCCGAGAAGGTCGTGACGTAGCTCTGGGCACCGTTGTCCCATTGGCGCAGGAGTTTTCCTTTGTAGGTTGTCCCGTTCAGCGTAAGGGTTATATCGTTCTTGCCGTTCTTTTTCCATGTCCCTGATACAGTTCCTGTGACTTTACCATCCTTGTTCAGCATAATCGCTGCGGAAGGCTTGATGTCTGCCGAAATATCCTTGCCATGATTGATGTACTTGTACACTCCTGTAATATCTCTGGGAGCGACCGAACGTTCCGTTTCACCTGCATAGCGATGAGGAGCAATCACCGGCCATCCGGCCTCATTCATCATGACTCTGTGCACGCGGACCTGATGCTCTTCACCGCGTCCGGGGAAGCGGGTGTGGAAGAAGATGAACGTTTCGCCGCTCTTCGGGTCAACATATACAGAATTATGACCTGGGGACACATAACCCTGATCTGTATATTTTTCCCCATCCAGTGCGGAAAATTTGAAGTTGCCCATAAGCTTGCTTCCATACGGTGCAATGGATGCATCGTCGAATAAAGTGCCGTCTGCACCTTTGGCGTTGATCATATCTTTGCCTGCCGCATCTACATAAGGGCCGTCCGGGCTTTTGGAACGCGCAACCCTGATGTTATAGCCCCCAACGGCATCCAGCCCGCCAAAGGACAAGTACAAATAATAGTAGTCCGTTTGCGGATTATACACGATATAGGGAGCTTCGATGCGGCTGTGGTTGCCGCCAAGCAGCTTTTTGCCATAACCTTGCCCAGGAAGCGGCTTGCCGGTCTGCGGGTCCATTTCCATAATAAAAATGCCGCCCGAATACGACCCGTACACCATCCACAGCTTGCCATTCTTATCAATGAACACGTCCGGATCAACGACATTCGGGTGAATGGTCGCATCATAAATGGTCCCGTCCTCACTGATTTCGTCCCACATTCCGGATTTTAAAATAATGCCCGTATCCTTGTAGGGGCCTTCAGGATGATCAGCGACCGCAACACCCATAGCTGACCGGGGGGAGTCCCCCTTGCAGGCGTTGTAATACATATAGTATTTCCCATCCGCCAGTTGAATGACGTCGGCAGCCCATAATGTGTTGCTTTGCGCCCATTCGAACGTTTCACGAAGCTCCTCGAACACATTGGGGATGAGCGGGTTATTGTTGTCTACGACGGTGGAGATTTGCTGCCAATGCATAAGGTCCTGGGTTTTGGCGGAGGCCAGATGGGAGCCGAAGACGTAAAAAGCATCACCGCTTTTAATGACTGAAGGATCATGAACAGTGACCTCGGAAAAGGAGGGGATCACATCGGATTTTTTGTGAACGCTTTCAATGGTGGGCGCTGAATCAGCAGCCGTTAAAGCAGCAGGGGAGGCTGAGGCAGCTCCATTGACGATACTACTGCCAGCCACAGTCAGGCAGGATAACAAAAGCAAAGCCGTTTTTTTACTTTGTTTCATTACAAACCATCCCTCCGTATGTATATTGATATACAAATATATTTATGAATTAACATTATTATAAATCACCCAAAGAAGCAAATGTTTTTTCCATATTAATACATCATTCATTGGGTTGCGAGGAAATACAATCAGATTAGACGAATTGAATTATTGTATGATATGATTTGATTATATCAGAAATGACAAGGAGATGACCTGCATGGATCATGTTATTAAATCGGAAAGTGAAATTCGCACAAGATATCAGATAACTATACCCGAGGAAATAAGAACGAGGGCGAAACTTAATATTGGTGATTCATTACTATGGCAGTATGATGAAATTCATCAAGAAATCATTGTTATGCCAAAACCCAAATCTTTCTCTGACAAACTATGGGGCCTTGGCAAAGACATCTGGGAACAGGAATCAACAAATGATTACATTCGTAAGGAGCGTGCAGAATGGTAATATCGAACTTGCTCCATGGTAGTAAGAAAATTGCGTTAGACACGAACCTTTTCATTTATGTTTTTGAGCAACATCCCGAATTTGGTGAGAAAGCTAAAGCGATTCTGGAGCAGATTGAGGATGGATTCGTTGCCGCGGTGGCTTCTTCCGTCTCTTTGACTGAAATTTTGGTTAAACCGATACGTGAAGGAAACCTGACTCTGGAGAAGCAATACAAATTGCTTTTCTCCCACTTCCCCAACCTTACCATCTTACCAATCGATAACATGGTCGCCGAACGAGCTGCCTATCTCCGAGGAAAGTACAATATTAAAACACCAGATGCATTGATCGTCGCCACGGCGCTGGTGGCCAATGCGGACTTATTTATAACGAACGATCAACGACTCGAAATTATCAAAGAAATAAAATGTGTATCCTTGGACCAACAACATTAAGTCAGTTAGTAATCCAGATTCAGGAAGAACTCAATTATGAGAAAAATTATTGTGCTTGAACATATGACATCTGGCGAATGGCAGCCGTCCGTGTTTTTAAGTGGAGATATTGCGGAAAAAATCACTCAAATCAAGCAACAGCAAGGGCCAGATTTGCACGTTTGGGGAAGCGGTGATCTTATTAGACGCTTATCAAGCATGATTTGGTCGATGTGTTCTGGCTGATGATACTTCCTATAACGTTGGGCAGTGGAAAGCGGTTGTTTGCTGATGGCACGATCCCGGCGGCCTTCAAGGTGACGGAAAGCAAAGTCGCCCCGAATGGCGTTATTGTCGTGAATTACGAGCGTGCAGGCGCAATCACAACCGGAAATGAATATTCGTGTAGTGTCAGGCAGCTAACTAAAACAAAACCTGCTGCTTAACTGACGGGAGACTATAGTTTAATGCTCAGTGGCTGTTGGATTGGTACCGGTAGTCACACACTCCTACCGGAAAGTCATCCTAAGTTTTTCGCGTTTTGTTGGCGGGGCCCGAATATAAATTACAGGAAATCGGCGATTACTTTTTGCTATTTTGGTTCAGTTAAAAAAGGGCAAGCTTCCAGCGCGCACCGAATTTCTATTGGTGCGCGCTGTTTGGTCTATTTGTTTCAACCTGTATGGGCCTGCGCTGGAGCATTGGCTGATCTTGCCGGCTGGTTCGCTATGAACACTCCCATCAGGATAAGCCCGGCACCGATATAACCTTGCAGCCCCATGATTTCATTCAGGAAGACAAAGGCGAATAGGGCCGAAAAAACCGGCTCAAGCGAGAACAGGAAGCCCACACTTTCAGGGGTGGTGTACTTTTGTGTGATCGATTGCATGACAAACCCATAGGCACTGCAAATCAAGGCCAGACCAAGTACGGCCACCCAGTGAACGGGAGTTGATGGCAGTACAGGTTGTTCGAAAACAAGCATTCCAACCGACGCAAACAAGGCAGCAAACCCCAACTGATAGATGCCCAATTGCAGCGAATCCACCTCACGCACAAACCGGTTTGAAACGATAATATGGATGGCATACAACAGCGCTGCAGCCAGGCAATACATTGAGCCGATATCGAGAGCAAAACGGTCACCGCTGGTCAGCAGTAACAGCCCGGCAGATACGACGATCACGCCGAGCATGATTTTTGAATTCGGCAGCTTGCGGGTGATGACGGCCAAAAAGATGGGAACCATGATGACGGTCGTGCTGGTCAGGAAGCCTGCCGAGGAAGCGGTGGTGCTTTGCAGCCCATACAGCAATCCGGTGAAAAGGCCGCATAATAGAGCGCCAGAAATGGCGCTGTACTTCAATGTCTTCACATCAACCTTCCTTATTTTCGGAAAAAAGACAAGAGCAGTCACAAGGAAAGCAATACCGCATCGGAGTGCTGTCATGTTGAATGGGGGAATTCCCTGCACGCCCAGCTTCATCAACAAATACGATAAACCCCAGGCCAAAGATACCGTTGCTAAAATCCAGTTCGCTTTCTTCTGAGTCATGATGTCCACCTTTTACTAAAATAATTGCAGCGTCTAAAATACAGTGTCTAAATGCGGCGTCTTTATAAACGGCTTGAATCCCATCTTAGCCAAAGGTAGTATATAAGAGAAGTGAATATATATGATTCTGAATATTACATATTCTTATGAGGGTGTCGGATGAAAATATCAAAATACGAGGTGTTCGTAAAAGTGGTGGAGTTCGGCAGCCTGTCGCGTGCGGCGGAGTACTGCAACTATTCCCAATCGGCGGTCAGCCAAATTATCAGCTCCCTGGAAACTGAGCTTGGCATCAAGCTGCTCAACCGCAGCCATGCGGGGGTCTGGCTTACATCAGATGGTGAACAGCTCCTGCCATATATTCGGAATTTAAGCAGTGCTCATCATGAGCTGTCTGATAAAGTGTTTGAGCTGCTGGGCATCGAAAGCGGCTTGATTCGGATCGGCTCTTTTTCCAGCGTTTCCTGTCATTTGCTGCCGCCGATTCTTAAAGACTTTAAAGCCAGGCGCCCGAATATCAGGTTTGAGCTGCTGCAAGGGGATTATCGTGAAATCGAGCAGTGGATAACGGACGGGACGGTTGACCTCGGTTTTGTGGTGCAGCCTGCTGTAAAAGAGTTCGAGGTCATTCCCATTTGTGAGGACAGAATGCTGGCGGTACTCCCGGAAGGTCATACATATGCCCAGCATGAGCTGGTGCCTCTGCAGCTTTTTGAACAGGAGCCCGTTATACTGCTGGACGAAGGCACCAAAAAAGAAGTGCTGGAAATGTTCCGCAAGCACCGTATGAAGCCGCAAATCGAATACCGCTCGGAAGATGATTACACCATCATGTCTATGGTGGAAAACGAGCTCGGTATCAGCATATTGGCTGAGTTGGTCCTGAACAGAAACCCTTACCGGATTGTCACCAAGGAAACGAGCCCCGGCTTTTCAAGAAAAATTGGCATTGCCATCAAAAATAAAAGCCAGGCCTCCATGGCTGTCCGCTGCTTCCTTGAGTATGTGATTGAGAATAAGGAGCGTTATGTTACAGGGCCTTTAAAATATTCCGCCAGCTAAGCTTTGCAAGCATAGCGATAGAAGCGTATGATGGAAAGCGACTTTACATAACAGGAGTGTGTGCAAGAATGAAGGATTTCGACAAATTACTGGAACAATATGCCGAACTGGTCGTGAAGGTGGGGGTGAATATCCAGCCAGGACAGGTGCTGATGGTGACCTCGCCGCTCGAAACGGTAGAGTTTACACGGCTGATTGTGCAGAAGGCTTATCAGGCCGGGGCCAAGTATGTACAGGTTGACTTTGAGGATGAACAGATCGTCCGCAGCCGTTATGAGTTTGCCGATGACAGCACCCTTGATTATTTTCCGGCCTGGAAAGGGGAAATGCTGGAGAAGTTTGCCGAAGAGGGAGGGGCTACGCTGACGATCCGTGTGCCGGATCCGGAGCTGTACAAGGGCATTGATTCACAAAAGGTCTCCCGTTCCACCAAAGCGGCAGCCCGGGCAAGACGGGCATTCGCCGATTACACGCGCAACAGCAAAATCAGCTGGTGCCTGATCAAAGCGCCAACCAGAGCGTGGGCCAACAAAGTATTTGCCGATATTCCCGCGGAAGAGCGGATCAGCGTCATGTGGGACACCATTTTCAAAATGAACCGTGTCGATGGCGGAGATGCGGTGCAGAATTGGCATGAGCATTTGGAACGCCTCAAGGAGCTGCGGGCGAAGCTTAACGGTAAACGATACAAAAGCCTCCATTACCGCGCTCCTGGCACGGATCTGCATATCGAGCTCGCCGAAGGGCATATCTGGCACGGAGGAGCAAGCGAGACCCAGAATGGGACATCTGTTGTACATAACATGCCGACAGAGGAAGTCTTTACAATGCCGAAGCGGGACGGCGTAAACGGATATGTAACCAGCACCATGCCGCTGAATTTGAACGGCCGGCTCGTGGACCACATCCGATTTACCTTCAAGGATGGAAAAGTAACAGAATTTACAGCCGGGTCGGGCGAAGAGCATTTGGAAAATCTGCTTGCAACGGATGAGGGAGCCAGTTACTTGGGCGAGGTCGCCCTGGTGCCTTATGATTCGCCGATTTCGAATTTGAACCGGATATTCTACAATACTGGTGTTGACGAGAACGCTTCCTGCCACTTGGCTTTAGGCAGCGCTTATCCGACCAATATCGAGAATGGCACACAGATGAGCAATGAAGAACTGCTGCGGCACGGATGCAATGTCAGTCTGATTCATACCGACTTTATGATCGGCTCCGCCGAGCTTGATATTGACGGTGAGCTGCAGGACGGAAGCATCGAGCCTGTTTTCCGTAATGGGAATTGGGCCATCTAAACGCAGATGAAGTGGATTGAGCCAAAAGCCAACTTATTGTATTATGTTGTAGGTGCCCGCACAGCGGGTGACCATATTCTATAGTAAAGCGAGCCTAAGAACTTATGAATTCAACCCCATTTAACTATACAATGCCGCCTGAATGGGCTCGGCATGAAAGAACTTTTATATCCTGGCCTGTGCGTGAATCCATGGTATATCCTGATACCCATACCGCCGTATGTGAAGGTTATGCGGAGATTGTGCGTGCCATGGCCGAATTCGAGCCGGTGACGGTTGTTGTCAACCCGGAGGATGTGGAAGCTGTACAAAAGTTTAATTTTGGACCACAGGTCGAGCTGCTGCCAATTGAGCACAGCGACGCCTGGCTGCGTGATAACGGACCCACCTTTGTGAAGAATGACAAGGGGGAGCTGGCCGGAATCAACTGGAGATTCAACGCATGGGGAGGCAAATACGCGCCATGGGATCTGGATGATCAGCTTGCGCCCCGCATTCTTGAGCAGCTGAACGTTCCCCGCATTGATGCGTCTCTTATTATGGAAGGCGGCTCCATTCACGTGGACGGTGAGGGTACATTGATTACGACGGAGGAATGTCTCCTGAACCCGAACCGGAATCCGGAGCTGTCGAAGGTAGATATTGAAGAGCATTTGCGGAAATATACCGGGGTTAGCAAAATCATCTGGCTGAAAAGAGGTTTAAGCGGCGACGAGACGGACGGCCATGTTGATAATATCGCCTGTTTTGCTGCTCCAGGCAAGGTTCTGATCCAGGTATGCGACGACCCGGCGGACGAAAACTATGAGATTACGCGCGAGAATCTGGAGATTTTACGGCAGGAGACGGATGCCAAGGGAAGAAAGCTTGAGATTATTTCCATCCAGCAGCCGCCGCAAAGAATGCATGAAGACAGCCGTTTAACGTTAAGCTACATTAACTTTTACTTCGTTAACGGTGGAATTGTCCTGCCTGTATTTGGTGGTGAGGCGGAAGAGACTGACCGGCAGGCTGTGGAGCGGCTGTCCGAGATGTTCCCTGACCGGAAAATCCGTACGGTGGACGGCATGGCTGTCATTAAGGAAGGCGGGAACGTGCACTGCACCACCCAGCAAATGCCGGCTGCCGGAACTGTGTAACTTAGAGGAGGATAAGCGCTTGAGAAAAGTAAAAGTGGCGGCTACACAAATGAGTTGTTCAGCCAATATTGACGAGAATATAGCCAAAGCCGATAAGCTGGTGAGAGAAGCGGCTGCGCAGGGAGCACAGATTATTTTGCTGCAGGAGCTGTTTGAAACTCCATATTTCTGCCAGAAGGAGAAGTCCGATTACTTTGCGCTGGCTACGGAGCTGGAGGCCAACAAAGCGATCAGCCATTTCAGAAAGGTTGCCAAGGAATTACAAGTGGTGCTGCCGATCAGCTTTTATGAGAAAAAGAACTATGCGCGTTACAACTCCCTGGCTGTCATTGATGCGGACGGAGAAGTGTTGGGCAAATACCGTAAAAGTCATATCCCGGACGGACCGGGTTATGAGGAGAAGTTTTATTTTAACCCTGGCGACACCGGCTTCAAGGTGTGGAATACACGCTACGCCAAAATCGGGGTAGGCATCTGCTGGGATCAATGGTACCCGGAAGCCGCCAGAGTCATGACATTGATGGGAGCGGAAATCCTCTTTTACCCAACAGCCATCGGTTCTGAGCCGCAGGATTCTGCCATTGATTCGAAGGATCACTGGCAGACGGTCATGCTTGGACACGCAGCGGCCAATCTTATTCCTGTGGTGGCATCCAACCGGATTGGTGTGGAAGAGGATGATGACTCGAAAATTACGTTCTATGGTTCCTCTTTTATCGCTGGGCCGCAAGGGCAAAAGGTAACCGAAGCTGGACGGGCAGAACAAACTGTGCTGACAGCGGAATTTGATCTGGACGAGCTGGAAACCGGGCGCATCGAATGGGGCATTTTCCGGGACCGTCGCCCTGATTTGTACAAATTGATTGCTACGTATGATGGTGAGCAGAACGTGTAAATGAGCCAAAGGGCTGTCTCAAAAGGTCATGAATCATGATCTGAGGAGCAGCCCTTTTTCTATGAAATAGTGAAAATTAAGCTGAAATAAGTTTGGACGGTGAAATGAATCCATAATTTTATATCCGCTCCATGCGGTCTGGCTTTTTTCTTATATTGACTTGTTTGTGGCCGGGAGTAGAATGGGGAAGAAGTGACCATCATGGCAGTTGCAGACTGTCGAAGGAGTGCATTTCCATCGCTAACCCAGTTCATCCAGTGAAACGTCCTTTTTGGCCGCGACGGCGCGGCAAGCTTTCGGAGCAGCGCAGGCAGATTCGGATCGCAACCTGGGAGGGAGTGCCCTCCACCATATTTCAGGTGCTTCTCGGCGGACCGTTCCTTACCGGGTATCTGCTCTATCTGGGAGCCAATTCGAGTCAAATCGGCTTTGTATTGGCCATGACCACATTGGTGAATATTGCACAGCTTGGTGCTGCATATGGTATTCAGCGTATCCGCAGCCGCAGGATGGCCCTGATATGGTTTATTGCCGTACATCGGTTATTGTGGGCGGGAACGGGGCTGATCCCATTTTTATTTTCTAAAGATGTATGGGTGACCGTGTATATCGTGACCTACACGGCAGCTTTCATGGGCAACGCAGTTTCAGCTATGCTGTGGACGTCCCTCATCAGTGACCTTATACCTGCGAAGGTACGGGGGCGGCATTTCGGAATTCGCAATACGGTGCTGAACGCCTTGGGAAGTGTCTGTCTGTTTGCGGGCGGGTTATTGCTGGACCGTTATCCTGGCGGAGAAGGTTTTTTACTGCTCTTTATACCGATCTGGATTTGCGCGGTTGCCAATATTGTCATCTATTTTTTCTATCCGGATTTGCCTTTTGAGCGATCAAAGGAAACCGCTTTCCTGCCTATGGTCCGCAAGCCCTTGCAGGATGCCGGGTTTATGAGAGCTGCCGGTTTTCTTGCTGGCTGGCTGCTCATGCAGACATTGATCGTACCGCTTTATTCCTATGCTATGCTTGAATTAATGCGGCTCAGCTACAGCACTGTTTCTTCCTTAACCGTGATCCAGACCGTTGCCATGATGATCAGCTTTTACGTGTGGGGCAACCTGAACGCCCGCTACAGCAACAAAAAGCTGCTCTTCTGGACACTGCCGTTAATCGCAGGCTCCTGCCTGTCCTGGGGGCTGCTGTCGCTTTTACCAGCGCTGCCTGTACTGATCGTTTCTCACATATTGCTTGGAGTCGGAATAGGCGGCTTCAACCAGTTGGCTTTTAACTTCACCATCGGGGATACGCCGAAGAGTGAAAGGCCGATGTATGTGGCCATGTATTCGGCGTTAACGGGCCTGACCTCATTTCTGGGACCGCTTGCAGGTGGAGCTGTTTACCAATGGATGAAAAGCTTGCCTCCGGCACTGGATTGGTTTGAATTATTTGGTTTTCCGGCATGCATTGGTGTGCTGATGCTGGTTATGGCCTTCACGTTGGGAAAACGTGTTTTGACCACAGACTGATTTCCCCTCCTTCACAGGTGAATGCACTTATGCGTGCCCGGGAGTGGACATTAAAAAGAGAACAATTAAGGTAAGTGACAGCCAGCAGGAAGGGGGGAATAGATTGACACTACAGCAACTGCGGTATGTAATCGAAATTGCGAACTGCGGCTCCATGAGCGAGGCGGCCAAAAGGCTGTTCATTTCACAGCCAAGCCTCTCCAATGCGATCAAAGAGCTGGAGAGCGAACTGGGGATTACCATTTTCGAGCGCACCAACCGTGGCATCAGCCTCTCCATTGAGGGGATGGAATTCCTGGGATATGCCAGGCAGATGATTGAGCAGGCTGACTTCATCGAAAACCGCTACAACGGAAAGCAGCACAGCAGCAACCGTTTTGCCGTGTCTACCCAGCATTATGCTTTTGCCGTCGATGCGTTTGTGAGGCTGATGAAACAAAGCGAATTGAGCGATTACAGCTTTCATTTGCGCGAAACGCAAACCTATGAAATCGTGGACGATGTCAGGACGCTGCGCAGTGATGTGGGAATTTTGTATATCAATGAACGGAATTCCAAAGTGTTAAACAAGCTTTTCAGTGACGGAAGCTTAAAATTTACGCCGCTTTTTAATACACACCCGCATGTATTTATCCGTGCAGGCCATCCTTTAGCGGGCAATAAGACGATTTTGCTTGAGGATATCTCGCCTTATCCATTTATCAGCTTTGAGCAGGGGGACAATAACTCACTGCACTTTGCGGAGGAGATGGTGGCAGCCGCCAGTATCGATAAAAGCATTAAAGTCAATGACAGGGCTACCTTATCCAATCTGTTGGCCGGAACAGACGCTTATACAATCGGCACAGGCCTTCTGGCTTCGGAGCTGGAAGAAAATTCATTCATTACGATTCCGGTGGAGAATGGAGAAATGTTCACAGTCGGCTGGATCACGCATAAAGAACGCAAGCCCAGCCCGATTGCGTCAGCCTATATTGATCTGCTGAATGATTTGGTTTCCAGACATTTCTTTAATATCAATCACTTTTTACTTTAGTCCAGGAGGAACTATATGCCAACATTTATTACGGGGAGCAAGCGAAACACAGCGCCGTTTCGGTATGATATCGTCGGCAGCTTTCTCCGGCCTGAAAGTCTGAAAGAAGCACGCCGCCGTTTCGCAGAAGGAGAAATCACAAAGCAGCAGCTGCAAGATGTGGAAAATAATGAAATCGCCAAACTGGTCAGTATGGAAAAAGAGCTTGGACTGCAGGCCGTAACGGACGGCGAATTCCGCCGCTCCTGGTGGCATCTCGATTTCTTTCTCGGGATTCAAGGCACCCGGAAGATTTCGCTTAACCAAGGACCCGGACGGACAGACGCCGGGACACGGGCGGAATCCTTTCAGATTGTGGATAAAATAGCCTTTGCCCAACATCCCATGGTGGAGCATTTTAAACAGCTTCATGCCCTGGCAGGGGCCGCAACGGTTGCCAAATTGTGTATTCCTTCACCGTCACTGTTCCATTTCGTCCAGTATTATAACGGAAATTCAGTGTATCCCGATCAGGAGGAGCTTTACCGCGACATCATCCAAGTATACCGGGCAGCTATTCAAGCCTTCTATGATGCAGGCTGCCGTTATCTGCAACTGGATGATACCGCTTGGGGCACGCTGTGCAGCGAGCGACACCGGGAGCACTTACAATCGGTTGGCATGGACCCTGATCGGCTTGCCGCCGATTATGTGCGCCTGATCAATGAAAGCATTGCGGACAAGCCACAGGATATGGTCATCGCACTGCATGTTTGCCGCGGGAATTACCAATCCACCTGGTTTGCGGCAGGAGGGTATGAGCCTATTGCCGAGCAGCTGTTCTCGCAGGCGAAGGTCGATGCTTTTTTCCTCGAATATGACAATGAGCGTGCAGGAGATTTCCGGCCTTTGCGCCATATCCGCGATCAATTTGTCGTCCTTGGGCTGGTTACGACCAAGCATGGGGGACTTGAAAGCAAGCAGCAGCTTAAAGAGAGAATTGCCGAAGCCGCTCAATACGTAGATATTGACAAGCTCTGTCTTAGCCCGCAATGCGGCTTTGCCTCGACCGAGGAAGGCAATTTGCTGACCGAGGAAGAGCAGTGGGACAAAATCCGGCTTGTAATTGAAACTGCAAATGAGATATGGACCGGCTAATACAGCACCCTCCACAGATAAAAGGTGGCATACGCTTCCCATGGCGACCAGTCGGCGGACAGCTGCAGTAGCTCCTGCCTGGTCGGCTTGCGGTCAGAGCCGAGCACTGCTTTTACAGCGTTATGCAGGCCTACGTCATCGATCGGAAAAGCCGACGGGAAGCGTAGACACCTCATCAATACATAGTTGGCAGTCCATGGACCGATGCCACGGATGGAGGTTAGCATCTGTTCCGCTTTTTTGATGCTGCCTGCCTGCAAAAGCTGCTCCTTGCTCAACTGGCCGCTTGCGATCCGGCGGGCTACTTCAATAAGATATTCGCTTTTTCTGGCAGTGAAGCTCAGACTCTGGAGTTCTTCTGCTGTTAAAGCCGCAATGCGGTGGGGGGCGGGGAAAATCTGATATGGCTGCCCTTCATGCCATACGGAGCTGCCATAAGCTTCAACGAACCGTCTTTTCAAGGTGTATGCGAATGCAAGATTGATTTGCTGTCCAATGATCCCCCAGCATACGGCTTCAAACAGATCGGGAATTCCCATAATACGCAAGCCGTAAAACGACTTGGCCGTCTGGCTCAGCAGCGCATCCGATTGGGCCATCTCATAAAAGGGAGCAAGATCCCTGTCCAGATCGAACCAGTCACGTATGTGAAATGCAATATCCTCGCGAAGTTGATTGCTAATGCCGCCTGATTTCTCCAAAAACCGGACATGCAGCCCGCCGCTCTCATCCGGACTGATTTCAACCATTACGACTTCCTGTCCTGCCTGAATGGCCTTATATACTTTGCCGTCACGGATCTCCATCATGCACTCATTGGTCGATCTGGCGAGGTATTTCAGATTCTCCTGGAAGCTGAATTCGACCGGCACAGGAACAGCAATACCATCCGGTAAATCCGTCCAAAGTTTTGTATTCATGGGGCTACCCATCCCTTTCCTGATGCAAAACTCTTCCGTGCTTAATTACACAAAAACAAGAACATATGTTCACATCTATCTTAGTATGCCATATCAAATTTAGCAAGCAAAATCCGGAGGCGAAGAGAAAAAAACTTTATTTCCCCGGTCTTTTCCGTTTTATCAGCAGAATTGATAAAACATATAAAATGAATATAATTGACCAGCATCGCCTGCTGTGATAGGTTCAATAGAGCGAAAAATAATTTGGATCAAAATACTAGGATTTCATACAACAGCAGTTTTGCGAGGTGGGATATCGTTGGAATTACAAGTAACTAACAGCCCTTTTAATCAGGAACAAGCGGAATTGCTGAATCGTGTTTTGCCTACACTTTCAGCGGCACAGCGAATCTGGCTGAGCGGATATCTTGCGGCTCTTCAAGGAGCCGTGGCTCCGATTGCCTCTGCTGATGCAGTTCCGCAGGCGAACCTCCCGGCGACAGCAAGCATATCCAAGGAGGTCACGGTCCTCTTCGGGTCTCAAACGGGCAACAGCAGTGGATTGGCGAAGAAGACGGCCAAACTGCTTGAAGACCGCGGCTTTCAGGCAACAGTGTCCTCTATGGGGGATTTTAAGCCTAATACATTGAAAAAACTGCAAAACCTGCTGATCGTTGTCAGCACCCATGGGGAAGGCGAGCCACCGGATAATGCGATTGCCTTCCATGAATTTCTGCACAGCAAGCGGGCTCCTCAGCTGGAGGAGCTGCGTTATTCCGTGCTGGCGCTGGGTGATACTTCCTATGAGTTCTTCTGCCAGACAGGCAAAGATTTCGACAAGCGTCTGGAGGAGCTTGGCGCCGAGCGGATCGTACCGCGTGTGGACTGTGATGTCGATTTTGACGAACCTGCAGCGGACTGGATGAACCAGGTGGTTCAGGCACTGGGGCAGGCTTCCGCCTCCACAGTCATCCCCGTTTCCGCAGGCTCGGCTATAGGAAGCGGGGCGGACACGGAATATTCGCGGACCCATCCCTTCCATGCGGAGCTGCTGGAAAACCTGAATTTGAATGGCCGCGGATCGGATCGTGAAACCCGGCATATCGAGTTGTCCCTGGAAGGGTCTAATCTGCAATATGAAGCAGGGGACAGCCTGGGCGTTTATCCGGAAAACCACCCACACCTGGTGGACGAACTGATTGATGCGATGGGCTGGGAGCCGGAGGAGTCCGTCGCGCTGAAGAATGGTGACGCGCTGGCGCTGCGTGATGCGCTGCTGCGCCATTATGAAATTACGGTCTTGACCAAACCGCTGCTGGAGCAGGCGGCGCAGCTCGTTCCTGACAGCGGAATTTCCAAGCTGCTGGAGCCGGGACATGAGCAGGATTTGAGAAGCTATATCGAAGGCAGAGACCTGCTGGACCTAGTGCAGGATTACAGCCTGAAAGGGGTTCCTGCTTCAGCATTTACAGGAATACTGCGTAAAATACCTGCCCGCCTGTATTCAATCGCCAGCAGTCCGAAGGCATTCCCGGATGAAGTGCATCTGACCGTGCGGACAGTGCGCTATGAATCGCAAGGACGGAACCGGTACGGTGTATGCTCCGTACAGCTTGCGGAGCGCGTCCAGCCCGGCGACCGGCTGCCGGTATACGTTCAGCATAATCCGGGCTTCAAGCTGCCGGAGAATCCGGACGCTCCGGTCATTATGATCGGACCGGGCACCGGCGTAGCTCCGTTCAGAGCTTTTCTTGGCGAACGTGAAGAGACTGGGGCCGCAGGGAAGACATGGCTCTTTTACGGGGATCAGCACTTCAGCACAGACTTTTTGTACCAGGTGGAATGGCAGCGTTGGCTCAAAGAGGGCGTTCTTACTCGTATGGATGTGGCATTCTCCCGTGACAGCGACCGGAAGGTGTATGTCCAGCACCGGATGCTGGAAAAGAGCGGTGATCTCTATCAATGGCTGCAGCAAGGTGCTTACATCTACGTCTGCGGGGATGAGAAGAAGATGGCGCATGATGTCCATGCCGCCCTTGGAACCATCCTGGAGCAGGAAGGTGGGCTGAGCCCTGAGGAAGCTTCGGAGTATCTGGTACGCATGCAACAGGAAAAACGTTATCAGCGGGACGTATATTAGAGGTAGTTCAAAAGTCAGCTTTTGATCACGAAGTAGACCAGGAAGCGGACTCGACATCGAATCTTGAATTCAGCCGGGCCTTCCGGTGCTCACGTACCCAAAAGTACGCTCCGCTCCTCAGTCCCTATCTTCATCCAATCTTCTCGGTGCTGAAAACCTGACTTTTTGAACACGCACTATTATGACGACAGTCCCATGATTACGAGAGGAGATGCAAGCATGGCACAAAATCAATTTTATCCCCCCCATGACCAGCCGCACAGTGATGTCGAGGACATCAAGCGACGCAGCAATTATCTGCGGGGCAGCCTGACTGAGACGTTGCAGGACCCGATCACCGGGTCCATTCCCGAGGATGATAACCGGCTGATGAAGCATCACGGCAGCTATATGCAGGACGACAGGGATCTGCGGAACGAGCGGGCCAGACAGAAGCTGGAGCCAGCCTATCAGTTCATGCTGCGCGTGCGGGCGTCCGGCGGGGTGGTCACCCCCGAGCAGTGGCTGATGATGGACCGGGTCGCCCATAAATATGGAAATGGCACGATCCGACTGACCACACGCCAATCGTTCCAGCTACACGGCGTATTGAAGTGGAATCTGAAAAATACGATCCGCGAAGTCAACGATGCACTGTTGAGTACGCTGGCGGCTTGCGGCGACGTGAACCGGAACGTCATGGCCAGCCCGAATCCTTATCAATCCGATATTCATGGCGAGGTGTACGAATGGGCATGCAAGGTCAGCAATCATCTTGATCCGCGTACCAGAGCTTACCATGAAATCTGGCTGGACGGGGAGATGGTCGTCGACAGCCGGGACGAAGGGGAAGAGCAGGAGCCGATCTACGGTTCTGTTTACCTGCCCCGCAAATTCAAAATCGGCATTGCGGTCCCGCCATCCAATGACGTGGATGTGTTCTCGCAGGACTTGGGTTTCATCGCTGTCGTGGAGGATGGCAAGCTGCAGGGCTTTAATGTTACCGTAGGCGGCGGCATGGGTATGTCGCATGGTGATCCGAAAACGTATCCGCAGGTGTCCAAGGTGATCGGGTTCTGTACACCGGAGCAAATGATCGAAGTCGCTGAAAAAACCGTAACGATCCAAAGGGATTACGGTGACCGTGCGGTAAGGAAGCACGCCCGCTTTAAATATACGATTGACGACCGCGGGCTTGATTGGCTCGTACAGGAATTGAGCAGCCGCCTGGGCTGGAGTCTTGCGGAAGCGCGTCCTTATCATTTTGACAGCAATGGCGACCGGTATGGCTGGGTGAAGGGCAGCAACGGAAAGTGGCATTTCACACTGTTCATCCAGAACGGCAGAATCAAGGACGAAGAGGACTATCTGCTGATGACGGGACTGCGGGAGATTGCCAAAATCCACACCGGCGATTTCCGGCTTACCCCGAACCAGAACCTGATTATCGGCAGCATAGGACCGAAAAAGAAGAAAAAAATCGAGAAGTTGATCAGTGAATACGGGCTCACCGACGGCATCCATTATTCTGCTCTGCGCAGAAATTCCATGGCCTGTGTCGCTCTGCCAACCTGTGGTCTGGCAATGGCTGAATCGGAACGGTATTTGCCGACACTGCTCTCTAAAATCGAACCGATGCTGGAAGAGGCCGGCCTGCGGGATGAAGACATTGTGATCCGCATGACCGGCTGCCCGAACGGCTGCGCCCGTCCAATGCTGGCCGAGCTTGCCTTTATCGGGAAAGCGCCGGGCAAATACAATATGTATCTGGGCGGCGGTTTTACAGGCAACCGGTTGAACAAGCTGTATAAGGAAAACACCGGAGAGGCTGAAATTCTCGAAGAACTGCGGCTGATCATTACCCGTTATGCCAAGGAACGCCAAGAGGGTGAGCATTTTGGCGACTTTGTAATCCGGACTGGTTATGTAGAGGAAGTGCTTGACGGGCGTGAATTCCACGTATCCTGATGGCAGAAATGAAGAAGGATATCCACGCTGATGCAGACGATGGATATCCTTTTTTTGCGTCTGTTTCGTCGGGTAACTCTGTGGTTGGACTGCAAATGAACAGGCACAAATAATCACCAGCCTACATACACAAGAAGAGGGGTGTCAGCCTAGTATTGAAATCTAATACGGATCGGATGAACGGGGGATTATGAATGAGTCAGGGCAGAATACTTTTTGTTCCGACAAATGGGAGTGGTTTGGGTCATTTGACCCGCCTGCTTGCCTTGGCAAGGAGAATCAAGAAGCTTGACGAAGCATTGGACATCATTTTTCTAAGTACAAGTCCGGCAATGCATCTGGTGATGAGAGAAGGTTTTTTAGGGTATTATCAACCTGCCAGGAGCTCATTTTCACAGGATTTCACAGCAAGACAGTGGAACGGATTGTTGTACAAACAGTTATCTGCGATATTGCAATTACATGAACCGGATATGCTGGTCTTTGATGGTGCAACTCCATACGACGGGATTGTTTCAGCTTTCTCCAAACATCCATCCATGCACAAAATATGGGTCAGAAGGGAACAAAATAAGAAGGGGCCGAACAGACAGACTCGAAATGAGGCCAGTCTGTTCGATAAAATTATCGTTCCGGGTGAAGCAGGAGTTGAATTAAGAAAGGAATCAGAAAATATAAGCTACTGTGAACCCGTAATCTATTTGGATAAATCCGAACTGCTGTCAAGGGAAGCCGTACGAAAAGAATGGCGGCTGCGCCCGAACGATAAGCTGGTCTATATCCAACTGGGTGCAGGCAATATAAACGACATCCATCCGGTAATAGCAAACATAATATCCGTTTTAGAGAAAAGACAAGATGTAAGAATCGTACTCGGGGAGTCGATGATCGGAAAGAGATTGTCTTTTGAAAGCGATAATGCCATGATTCTGCGCGATTATCCCAATTCCCTGTACTTTAACGCCATTGATGTGGCCATTTCCGCTTCGGGCTATAATACCTTTCATGAATTGATGCATTTTGGAGTACCGACCATTTTTATTCCCAATGAAAATACGAACCGGGATGATCAAGTGGGAAGAGCCATGCGCGCAGACGATTCCGGTGCGGGACTTTGTTTAATCAATCCGGGCCCGGATGATATGATGCAAGCTTTGAACAAGGCTCTTGACTCAAGAATAAATCAAAAAATGAGAGCTGCTGCCGCCCGACTTGCTGCACTGAATGGTGCTGATGAAATGGCGAGGCTGCTGCTTACTTATATTTAAAAGGATGGATAGGTGTCCAAAGCAGTCCTCAACTCGGCTGCATATTTTTGAAATTCATCGGTAGTCCGATAAGTCTCCAAATCCCAGCTCTCCGCCTGTTGCTCATCTTCGGAATTCATTACATTTAAATGTTTCGTAATTTGCTTTTCGACGAACCCGCGATACTTCTCAGGCAGCAGGTGAATGGAGGGCCGATACCATTTCTCCATCCACTTCACAGGAAGGGTATCGCCCCGGGTTCTTTTTTTCAGCTTCTTCATCACCGGGTGATCCCCGTTATAGTGGGCGGTAATATAGGCAATGATATTTTCCGAATGAATAGGAAATTGATTCAAGGTTTTCTTTATATGAGGAAGACTGAACAAGCGGTCAAGCTCGGAATAACCTGGTGTTGATTGTTCAAGAACATCATCCAGCAAACCTTTTCTGAAGCATTTCCAGCATGTTGCACACGGCTTGTTTGCAGTACCACGCATACAGGAGCGGGCAATCGTACAATAGGCTGAGTTTTTAACGATGATTGACGTACCGACTTCGCAGATTCCCCCGGTTACCTGGTTGAAGGGCATGCCTGCCAGTTCAAAAAGCTTTCCCCATCGATTGAAGTGAAGTCTTTGATTATAGTCGGCGAATTTAAGATGACCGACCTGATAGGCTGAGTCCATCACCGTTCCCCATGCGATACTATCCAGCCCTGCATAATCTGACAACAACAAGGCGGGTACCGCGTTCGCAATATCCACTGGAAAACCGACAGGTTCTCTTACATACTCAAGATTTGATTTAATGATAAATACATTTCTTCCTTCATTTCTCAACGTATTGCAGGCGAATAAAGCTGCTTCCTTGTTATACATTGTTTTTTGATGTACAGGTATGATCCTTTCCAGGAAAACAATGCAGGAATTGGCTGGCATCAGCAATAACGCGGCGGTAGAATCGACTCCACCGCTATAGGCTAAAGCCGGAACGGAAGATTGAGGAGCCTGTCTTGGTGTTAAGTGGGGATCTACAGGTAAAATTTCTTTTTTTGTAGTACGTTTGAACAAGTCATGAAACTGCTGGCTTACCCCATGAGGCAATAGGATGCGGGATCCTGCAAAAGGATAAATGATTAACAGGGAAGCCAATGCCAGTACATCGGGGTGGACCTTTTTGATGTCCCAATCAGGAGGCAAATGGATTTCGCACGACGTTTCTCCCATTTTCATGTCAGATCTGGGCAGGTCGTCATGTTGTACACGAAAATGAAATTTCAGCAGTCCCTTTGTACAACGGTATTCAATTTGCATGATACCCCCCCAGCGAAATTATGATTATTGTTCGGCATAATTTAATATCAATTGTATGAGACTTTCAGGGGATAAATCCCCTTCGCCTGCGTTAATACGTTTCACAAGCCATTGTCCTGTATGATTTAGCCCTCTGTTAACCGTAAAAAATAATTCAATCCCCATGCTTTGACCCATTTCTACGACCTTGTCATTATAAGCTCCAAAGGGAAAGCTTAATAATTTCGTTTGTTCGCCAAGCTCCTCCTGTATTCTGTTCTCTATGAGAGAAAGATCATCCAGAACTCTATGTTCATATTCGATTGCGGATTCCAACCGATTCTCGTTTTCCAGAAATTGAGGGCTGGTAAGCAGACGTTTATTCTCTCCGTAATTTGAATTGCGATGGTGATTATAAGTGTGACTATAGAAGCTGAATCCGTTTTGCTTCATTTCACGCATCTGGTCCCAACTGATTCCGCGGCCTGCATCGATTTTCTTGCCAACTATGAAATTGGTGGCTTTAACGCATCTTTGCATAAGTAATGGGTATGCGTACGTGTAGAAGCTTTTTTCACCGTCATCAAACGTGATGACGACAGCATTGGGAGGGATGCGTTTTCCTGACTTCATGAATTTGATGAAGCTTTCCATATTGATGATTTTGAATCCGTTTTGTTTCAATGCGTCCAAATGTTCGCCAAACAGACGAGGAGTTAGACAGTATGGTGAATTTAAATGGACATCCGGATCGAGATCGTGATACGTAAGTACAACTGCACAATCTCTATAATATACTTTGCCTTTCCTCTTAGATCGGGACACCGTTCAACCTCCCTTCTGTTGCTTAACTATATGCGGTTCATGAGCCGAAGAGTGTGGGATGGACACCAGACCGCCACTAAAATCAACCACTGCCCAATATAATGAAATACCTCTTTGACAATACTATTGCCCATACCAAAATAAACCACCCTCCATAGTTTATAGAATACGATGTAGTGAAAGGGGATGGCCATGAGCCTAAGCAATATAGACCCGGATCATTCAAACGAACAACGGATCGCCATCGTTGGCCTAGGGTATGTGGGTTTGCCGTTAGCAATACTCCTGGTGCAAAAAGGCTTTAGAGTTGTTGGAATAGATACTGATCCCACAAAAATCAGCAACATGAATCAAGGAATAAGCCTTATACCGGATATTGCCGGTGATGAAGTAAAACTATGGATAGCTGAGGGCCGCTTAACACCTACAACGGATTACGACAAAATCAAAGATGTGGATACGATCATCATTGCCGTACCTACACCGTTAGGCGAGGATCGAAATCCGGAGCTTTCCTATTTGGAGAGTGTTGGTATGGCGCTGTCTTCCCGTATAAAAAAAGGGCAGCTAATCATCCTGGAAAGCTCAAGCTTTCCGGGGACAACCAGAGACATACTAATGCCGCTTCTTGAAGCCAGCGGGCTGCAAATCGGGCGAGATGTTCATTTGGCCTACTCGCCCGAGCGTATTGATCCTGGCAATAAGGATTATGGTCTGGAACAAGTCCCTAAACTTGTAAGTGGTCTTACTGAAGATTGTATGGATCGTGTTTTCCGGTTTTACAGTAAAGTGTTTGATCAAGTTTTCAAGGTTTCTTCTCTTGAGGTTGCTGAGCTTTCCAAACTGCTCGAAAACACCTATCGGCTCATCAACATTTCGTTTATGAATGAATTCGCGCAATTATGCGACAAGCTGCAAATTGATGTATGGGAGGTCATTAGCGCATCCAGCACGAAGCCTTATGGCTTTCAGGCCTTTTATCCGGGTCCGGGAATAGGAGGCCATTGTATACCGGTTGACCCTTTATATTTGCAGTGGAAAGCCAAACAAAGCGGTTTTCAGAGCGAGTTCATCACACTTGCTCACACTATGAATGAACAGATTTCAAGTTATATTGCGAATCAAATTAAGAAGCACTTATCATGCGAGACAGACCTCAAAGACGTAAATATCCTGATTTATGGAGTCACCTATAAAAAAGACACCTCTGATATCAGAGAATCCCCTGCTCTGTCCCTCATGCGCGTGTTGCTAAAGCTGGGTGCATCGATCCGTTACCACGATCCCTACATCCCTGAATTTTCACTTGATGGCTGCAAATACAGCAGCGAGTCATGCACAGATGACCTCTTCGAAAAAACAGACTGTGTTCTAATCGTTACAGATCATTCTCAAATCCCTATTGAGCGCATATTAGAAAAATCAAAATTTGTTTACGATACACGAAACGTAACGAAAAATTGGTCAGGCAAAGCCACTGTGGTTCGATTCGGAGGGGGGAGGTTCGGGGCAGTTTAATCCATTTATCGTTTCACTTTTTTATTTGGGCATATGTCGATTGTAGACTGTTTTTTAATTACTTATTATAAACGGAGTGTTAGGAGAAAAAAGGGAGGTTTGCCCATGAGATCTCAGTCCCATAAGATGACCGTTTCCATAGACCAGCATTCATCACATTTGGAACCGTTAAGAACGTTCTTCAATCAATTGGACAACGAAGACACAACCATCGAAAAACGATCTCGTCAGCAGCGTGATGAATATCAACTGAAAGCCATTAATTTAACGCTTGAGCATGTCTGGAAAAACAATGAATTTTATAGATCACTGCTGGAGGAAGCCGGATTTAAGCAGCCCTCGATTGATCGTCTTGAGCAATTATCTTCTGTACCGATGCTGAAAAAAGACGTCATTCGCGGGGACAAAACGAAGCTCTTGTGTGTCGATCCTAAAGAGATCGGCCAGGTCCACCTTACAAGCGGAACAACGGGAAAACCGATTTACACTTCATACACTTTAGCCGACCAGTATATTTACGATTTATTGCCCAAATATCCGGTTCTGTTTCCGGAGACAGTAACCGACGTGGGCGCCGTTGCGCTTCCATATGAGTTCGCATTGCCTGGGCTAGGGTTCCAGCGTTTGCTGCAGTTTTCGTTTGGGGCGACGGTTCTTTCCCTTGGCAAAGGCGGGTACATGGCACCTGTCGACAAATCCCTGGAGTTAATGAAGGAGTTTCAGGCGAGCGTGCTTGTGACCACCCCTTCATATGCAGCCCTTTTAATGGAAGAAAGCGAGCGCTTTGGTATTAAACTGGGCCAGGACATTCGTTTGCGGCGCATATTGCTGACAGGAGAAGGCTGTTCCAATACATTCCGCAGCCGCTTGGAAAAAGAGTGGGGTTGCGAAGTATCGTTCTTTTACGGATCGACAGAGTGCGGCGGAATTGCGGTTGAGTGTAGGGAGCACAAAGGGTATCACGTCATGGAAGGCCATGTTAGGGTGGAAATTGTCGACCCTGTGTCGGGGAAAGCGCTCGAATACAATGAAACCGGTGAAATCGTCGTTACGACACTGCTGAGGGACGGAATGCCGATGGTACGCTATCGCAGCGGCGATATTGGTTATTTGCAAAAATCTCAGTGTGATTGTGGAATTACGATGGACATATTACATCTTAGAGGCAGAATGGAAAGTATGCTGCAGTTGAATGGTAACGATTATTCCCCGTTTTTATTGGAGCATTTCCTGATGGAAATTCCGGACATTAGCTTGTGGTACCACTTCATTGTCGATCAAGGGAATTTAATTATCGAGGCTGAACCGTACCGCACATCATTAAGCAACGAACAATTGGCGGCAAAAATTCGGAAACATATGCTGGATCGCCTGGGCATTGCCTGCAATGTTGAAATTAAACACGCGCTGCCTCGTACATTCGGCAAAGCAACGAGAATTTTCATTCGTTGAATTGTTGAGTTTAAATGAGGGGAGAGTCAATCTCAATGTCCAACACTCTTATGAACAGGGAACACAAATTTCAGGAGCTGCTGACACGTATCAAGAAAACGCCTCTTTATAGACATAAGTTGGCAGGATATGCAACTGCAAATGTTGGGTTGGAACAAATTCTTACCCTGCCGCTAACGATGAAAGAGGATCTTCGGAAAGGCGGCGCCTTCAGCTATCTTGCTGTTAACATGAAGGAAACAGCGCAATATCACGAATCGTTCGGGACAACGGGAGAGCCGTCGGCGTCCTGGTTTACCCGGGATGACTTGGAAACAGGGGGAAATCAGATTTTAGTATGCGGAGTTGGAATGACATCGGAGGATGTTGTGCTCATTCGGTTTCCTTATGCGATGTCACTTCCCGCCTTTTTGGTCCAGCATGCATGCAGGCAAGCCGGTTCCCTTGTCGTGCCTGCCAGCGGCCGCACTCCGGTTACGCCTTATCCCAGAGTGCTGGAGCTTATGAAACGTCTGGGTGTTACCATTATCGCAGGTCTTCCAAGAGAAATGGAGTTGTTGGCGGAGACGGCGCGTTTACTGGGCTCGGACACCCAAACGGACTTTCCTGCCCTGCGCGCGATTTGCACTGCCGGTGAATTGATGGGTGAGCCTCGCCGGGAACATATCGCAGGGCTGTGGGGAGTACCGGTATACAATCTGTATGGTTCCACTGAAACCGGCAATATCGCAGCCATGTGTGAGCATGGTATCATGCACGTCGTTGAGGAAGATTTTCTCGTTGAGGTATTGAAGGAAGACGCCTCCGCACCCGTTGCCCCGGGAGAGAGAGGGTTTGCGGCGTTGACGATGCTGTCCCATCAAGCCTCCCCATTGCTGCGCTACTTTAATGAGGACATCATCTCCATCGAGCCCTGTGATTGCTCCTGTGGCCGAAGCGGAGGCAAGCTGGTTCATTTTGGCCGGTGCAAAGAGCGGATTCGTATCGGCAGGGCAACATTGGACAGCAAGGATATTCAGGATGCTGTATATTCATTGTTTCCCGCACCAGATGCCTGGAAGGCGGTACAACAAGTAAACGGACTTCATTTTATGTTTGATTCACATCAATCTTCAAAATGGGAGATTCATAGCATGCAGACTCAATTGTCCGGGCTGTTGGGCGTAGCTGTAACTGTAGAGATTGCCGGGGAGAGCATGTTATTGGACCGTGAGGAGCTTGTTCGTAACGACATTTCAAAGAAGCCGGTGTATATCCAAAAGCTCGAATCCGGTGATCCTGGTGCGGCACACTTCAACTAGCTGAAAATAAAATCCAGTGAAACCTGCGCGAATGAATAGCGCAGGTTTCTTTGCGAGAGGCAATCTCCCGAATACAACGGATTGAAAAGGCCCTAAACCGGATAACCCCGGTTTAGGGCCTTTTCATGATTGCGATGGTTGCACCTCATGATGGGAGGGTCAGTGCTTAGCCTTTTCCAACTTTGAATGCTTTAATCATCTCGGAGAAGTCCTCTACGGCCCTCTTCATTTTTTCGTTAGCCATACTCGTTCCGTCTTTAACGGCTTCCCTGAATTTTTTGGCATCAACCGGGTCTGGCTTAACGGAGTCTTCCAGTGCGGTCACCATTTTTTCACCGACCAAAGCGGCACCTTCTTTGACGGAAACTGAAATTTTATGGACCAATACGGAGGAAGGTTGGATAAATCCGTCTACCGCTTCCAGGATCTTATTATTCTCCCCTTCTTTAACGGCAGTCGTCAATTTTTCGACAAGTACAGAGGACGGCTCTGCGAATTCAATTACCGCCTCCATAATTTTTTCGCTGGATCGATCGGCACCATCCTTAACGGCATCAGCGAATTTGTCGGTCAAATGGCCACTTAAGCTTGCAAGCTCCTTCAACAATTGCTTTGCGAAAACAGAAAATCCTTGATTTACATCGGTCATGTGCTTCACCTCCCCTGATGTTTATTGATCGAATTACGAGCTGCTTTCTGAATTCTTACCCTTGCGCAGCTTTTGATCTATCAGACGATGATACTCCGGATCATCTGTCTGCTTCAGCAGTCTACTCCAGCACATTTCGGCCTCCTGCAGACGATTTATCCGGTGGTATGCCTCACCAAGCTCATAGATCAATTTATTATATGTCTCTATTGAGAGACTGCCTGGGTAACGAAGCTCCCAGTCGATGAGGAAGAGATAATCCTCAATCACCGTTTCCGTGCGGTGGAAGAACTCTTCAGGGAGCCGAAATGCGATATTACCACGCAGCCTGCGGATTCTGCTGTTTGTTGGATCGGCATTCACCGCCCCATCCAGCAGCTTTAAGCTGCGATTCGCCCACTGGAGTCGTGTCATCGGGTTGGATTCATCCCGGGAAATTAACGACATCACGCTGCCGTGGAACGCATCGGCAACAGGATGGCCCGGATGATCCAGCCGCAATCTTTCAAACTCTTGATGGGCCTTCCATACAGCTTCCGTTTTCCCTGCGACGGCTTCATTATGCAGATCGACGGCCTCGGCCAAGCGCTCCTCGAACGACTTCGGCTCGTTTTGGTTCTGATCCGTTGTTTCTTTATTCAAGGGATAGCACCTTCCTTTGCATTAGTGTAGTTCTCTTGTCTCAACCGGCCAAATCTCGTGCTGAAGGGGATCAGTCGGAGCCGATTCCTGTTCGGGTGTGGTCTGAAACAGCGAAAACAGTGTTCCTCCTTTTCTATGGTTTTTCGATATCATGATGACCGTGGCAATAAGAATAAATAACAAGATAAATACGGTAAATGAAAGACAAAAAACGAATAGCAACGTTTCCGCTTTGCTCCTCGTTTTTTTATTCATTTTTTTCAACTCCTTTGTTCCGCGTCACCCATCTTTTGGGAACCGATATGTTTTTCATTGTATGGTCACCGTTCACTAGGAGTGTTGGGCATCTGTGCCTGGTTGAACGCTAATGTAACGGTTATATGGGCCATGGCACAATGTGCTGGAACGGAATTTGAAGTTCCGCTCCTGTGGGTATCGAATATGAGCTTTTAGTAATACCATGACATAAAAACAAACGGGCAGGGAGGAACACCTGTGTATGATAAGTTGTTATTATTGCATGATGATGATAGGGAATGGAAGCAATTTATCCAATATGAACTGAGCAAATTACTATCTGATGACAAAGGCATTTCAAGTCCTCGCAGAGTTGTACAGGAGGCACTTCAATTCGCATTTCTCCATTTGGCTTCATACCTGCTCGCCCGATTGAAAAAATCCGGAGAGCAAGAAGAAGCAGCAAGTGATTTTGTGCCCGAACGGACTCCGTATCATCCAGAACCACCTCTGTCTATCGATGAAGATGGATTTGAAAAGGTTTTGATCGCAGGGAGGCCAGCCAGCTTAGACAGAGAAGAAACATCCGAAACCGAACCAATGCCTGTTGGCGGCACCATTTCCCCGAAATCAGTCCCGAATGAGTTTCAGCAATTGTCGTCATATCGTCCCGCCCTCTCGGAAAAAGCCGTGGAGCAGGAAGCTCCGGCAGTTGATTCTGTGCTCGAACAGATAACGGATCATCAAGGGCCGCTTATTTCCGAAGAAGCGGCAGAACTTGAAACGGAAGAGGCTTCCAAAAAAACCAAACTTATTTTAGGAACCGATATGTTTTTAATTGTATGGTAACCGTTCACTAGGGCGTGTTGGGCATTTGTGCCTGGTTGAACGCTAATGTAACGGTTATATGGGCTATGACACAATGTGCTGGAACGGAAATTGAAGTTCCGCTCCTGGGGGTATCGAATATGAGTTTTTAGTAATACCATGACATAAAATCAATAAACGGGCAGGGAGGAACACCTGTGTATGATAAGTTGTTATTATTGCATGATGATGATAGGGAATGGAGGCAATTTATCCAATATGAACTGAGCAAATTACTACCTGATGATGAAGGCATTTCAAGTCCTCGCAGAGTTGTACCGGAGGCACTCCAATTCGCATTTCGCCATGCGGCATCTTACCTGCTGGCACAATTGAAAAAATCGGCGGAGCCGGGAGGGCCTGCTCTTCATGCTGTGATTGAACAGATACCGGATGATCGCGGGGGTAACCATTCCAACGATGATTCGGACTCCGAGGAGGATGGTGCTGAGGAGGAGGAGGCTGCAGAAATCGCTAACCTGGATGCTGAAGTAAAGGATTCGATCGCGGAGCCGGCTACTTCCACCCTGGAAGAAGAGGTTGAATCTCTGAATACGGAACCGGTGCTGCACGATGAGGAAGACAATTGGACGCAATTTATTCAAGCAGAACTGGGTAAATATCAGTCTGGTGAGACGGACAAATCACCGATTGAAGCCATTGCTTCGACGGTGCTTCCTTTCGCATTTCTCCATTTGGCTTCGTACTTGCTCGCCCGATTGAAAAAAGCCGGAGAGCAGGAAGAAGCGGCAAGTGATTTTGTGCCCGAACGGACTCCGTATCATCCAGAACTACCTCTGTCTATCGATGAAGATGGATTTGAAAAGGTTTTGATCGCAGGTTGGCCCGCCAACTTGGACAGAGAAGAAGCATCTGAAACCGAACTGATTCCTGTTGGTGGCACTATTATCCCGAAACTAGTCCCGGATGAGTTTCAGCAATTGTCGTCATATCGTCCCGCCCTCTCGGAAAAAGCCGTGGAACAGGAAGCTCCGGCAGTTGATGCTGTGCTCGAACAGATAACGGATCATCAAGAGCCGTTTATTTCCGAAGAAGCGGCAGAACTTGAGAAGGGAGCAGCTGCCAAAAATCTTAACCTTATTGCTACAGAAATTGCAGATATCGCCCCGGCTGAGAAGCCTGTCAACTCCAATAAAGAAGAAGCGGCCGCTGAGGATCAAATACCTGTTGACGGCACTCTTTTCACGAAATTAGTCCCGAATGAGTTTCAGCAATTGTCGTCATATCGTCCCGCCCTCTCGGAAAAGGCTGTGGAGCAGGAAGCTTTGGCGGTTGATTCTGTGCTCGAACAGATAACGGATCATCAAAGGCCGCTTATTTCCGAAGAAGCTGCGGAACTTGAGAAGGAAGCGGCTGCCGAAAGCCCTAACCCTGTTGCTTCAGAAATAGGCTTAGACATAGGGAACGTTCACTCACACACAATAGAATCTGCTAACAACCAGAATAGTATACCAGCAGAGAAAACAGCTCCTCCACAAGAAGTGAACAACTTACCGGTTGGTAAAATCACATCGCAGTCCCTACCGACACCGTCAAATCCTTGGGTGTGGTTTCAGCCTGCCTCTGCACCGAAACAAACAGAGCAGGTTCAAGAGAGCGTATCGCGAACCGATGCGCAAAATTCCACTGAGCAAGCAATTCGAACTCCAAGATCAAGAACATCAACAGGCTCTTCACAGCGGAAAAACAGACAAAAGAGTTTCTCTACTAAAAGAAGCTTGAAGAGGAAACCTCGCAGAAAAGCACGGTCTAAAAAAAGGGGGACGCTGAGAACCAAAACAACCCTTAGACGATTGCGTATAGGCAGAGGTGTGCGCAAATCCGGTATGAGAATTCGTAAAAAGAGAAAGATAAAGGGTCTCAGAATGAGCCCCGGCAGATGACGACGATCTTCGTATTTTCCAACTTCTCTTTGGAAGGAGTCTATCTCGCATGAAGGACAGGACGAATCACAAAATTATCGACTGCACCATACGTGACGGGGGACTGGTAAACAATTGGGATTTCAGCGTCGAATTCGTACAATATCTCTATAAATGCTTGAATGAAGCTGGCGTTGACTATATGGAGATCGGTTACAAAAATTCACCCAAGCTGCTGAAAGGCTCCGAATCCGCTGGTCCCTGGCGTTTTCTGGATGATGATTTTGTACGCGATGTCATTCAGAATAAACTGGCCACCAAGCTGTCCGCTTTGGTCGATATCGGCCGGGTTGATGAAAACGACATCCTGCCGCGTGAAAAAAGCCCGCTTGATCTCATTCGCGTAGCCTGTTATATCCATGAAATCGATAAAGCGCTTGAACTGGTGCAACTGTTTCATGACCGCGGCTACGAAACAACATTGAACATCATGGCACTCTCCAACGTCAAAGAGGGGCAGCTTGATGAAGCGTTCGAGATGATTTCTGATAGTGTCGTAGACGTTGTGTATATCGTGGATTCTTACGGAAGTCTGATGCCAAACGATATCCACTGCCTGGTGACAAAGTTTCGGAAGCATCTGCAAAAAAAGCGCATCGGCGCACATATGCATAATAATCTTCAGCTGGGCTTTGCCAATACTCTGGAAGCTGCGAATCATGGTGTCGAGCTGCTCGATTGCTCCGTTTACGGGATGGGGCGCGCCGCAGGCAACTGCCCTACAGAGCTATTGCTTGCCCAGCTGAAAAATGTGAAATACAGTGTAGGTCCCGTCCTTGACATGATAGAGAATTACATGATTCCTCTTCGTGAAAAGGAAGAATGGGGTTATATCATACCGTACATGATCACGGGAATGCTTGACGAGCATCCGCGTTCTGCCATGGCATTTCGAAGATCCGCCGCTAAGGATAAAGTGCTCCAATTTTATAATATGCTGACTGTGCCTGATGTTAAAGGATGATTATAACGCAATTTGATGGAGGGTTCAGAATGGCGAGTATTGAAGTCAGGGATATGGACTCAGCGTTGAACTTTCTGCAGATGCTTTTATTTAAAATATTGTTGATTACGGATGGACGGACTACTGATATACTCGAAACGTTGATGGATGAAAGCATGTCTGTTCAGGTGCTCAGACAGGAGCAAATCAAGGAAGAGCAGCAAGCACATCCTGGCGGTGCTTCAGGAGCTCCTTTTTACTTAAGAGAATCTATTTTAATTGGTGCAAAAAGTAAATTAGTTGTATCTCACAATATTGCGCTCGTAAGCTCGAAACACGTACCTTCCGTCATGTTTGAGGCCATTGCCACAAAACAGGAAGGGATCGGAAAAACCATAAGCACATTGGGTTTGCAAACCTCGCGTAAGATCGTCGATTACGGATGGAGAAGCGATGATGAAACGATCGATTTGTTTCAACAGCCGATGAAGCTTTATTTTTCCACGATGAACCATGTTAAGACGCCTTACAAGACATATTCTATTGAATTCGGCTCCTATCCAGGCATTTATTTACTCGAATATTTTAATCCGGATATGATTGCTTACCGGTTAGAACAAGTGTTGACGGCTTGAGTACAATAAGTGTGAGATTTGAAGCTGGGAGTGGTAGATATTGAATAAGGTATTCGTCAACGGCGTAAATATTTGTTACGAGTCGGCTGGAGAAGGATTTCCTTTGATCGGTATTTTGGGGAGAGACAGCAATATGAATTGGTGGCACCCGACCATGAAGGAGGGGTTAAGTGAAAGCAACCGCTTCACCATGCTTGATAATCGGGGAACAGGGGGGAGTGATGCACCGGACGAGGCGTATAACATTTCAGATATGGCCAAAGATGTCGTCGGACTGATGGATGCGCTTGATATCGACAAGGCACATATTTTAGGCATTTCCATGGGCGGCATGATCGCGCAGGAGATTGCGATTGAGTTCCCCAAGCGAGTGGCGAAACTGATTTTATGCAGCACGACCAGTGGAGTAACCAGGGCGTTGCCTTCTTTACGGATGTTAAAGTGGATGTCGCGCAAATCCTCGAATTTTTCCCCGCAGGATACGCTGCAAATGCTTTTTTCCCATACTTATATCCAAGAGAATCCGGACAGGATCACAGAATTCATCGAACGGATGCAAATCGCTCCACCGAATCCCAGAAGCATGGAGATTCATCAGCAAGCTGTCAAAAAATTCGACTCCTATGAGCGGCTCGGAAGGATCACTGCGCCTACGCTTATTCTTCACGGCGAAGAAGATTGGGTCTTCCGTCCGAAGCACGCCAAGATTCTGAACCAGCGCATCACCGGCTCCAAGTTGCTGATGATGCCAAACGCCAGCCATGGCATCTTTTCGCAAGAGGGTCCCAAGGTGCTGGATGAGATCCGTCAATTTATTAAGGAATGAAACATGGCATTCAATTCAGAAATATGTTCAAGCGAAACGTCTTTTCCCGTTTAACGGGTCCATAGGCGTTTCGCTTTCTTTTTTTAGGAATCATTATTATAACTTAGCAATATTATTCGATTAGTACACATCATGTTAAATCATTATCTATATTTAAAAGGAGATGAATGCATGACTCATAAGTATTTAATCAAAAACGGCTGCGTATTGACCATGGACAAATCAATAGGAAATTTTACAAAGGCGGATATTCTCATTCGTGATTCTCGTATTGCGCAGATAGGACCTGATCTGCACAGCTCTGATTGTGAAACAATAGATGCCGCCGGTATGATTGTCATGCCCGGATTGGTAGATACTCACCGCCATGTGTGGGAATCCCTGGTCCGCAGTATCGGTACGGATTGGTCTTTGCCCACCTATCTGCAAAATATTTATTACAGCGGATATGGGAGCAGGCTGCGTCCTGAGGACAGCTACATAGCCAATTTGCTGGGAGCCCTGGAAGCATTGAATGCCGGTGTAACGACACTGCTTGACTGGAGCATGAGCTATTCGCCCGATCATACAGACGAGCTTATTCGCGGATTGCAGGATTCCGGAATTCGGGCGGTCTTCGCTCTCGGGGTTTCCGGTGAGCTGGAATATTGGAACCGCGAGAGCAGGCTCATGGTTTCGGAGGATGTGAAGCGGGTAAAACAGCAATATTTCTCGTCTAACGACCAGCTTTTGACCCTGGGTCTGGCCATGCGCGGTCCTGAGTTCAGCCATTGGGACACCACAGTAGAGGAACTACGGATTGCCAGAGAGCTAGGGATACCCAGCTCCATGCATCTGGGTTTCGGCAATTGGGGACCTCATGACCACTCCGTCCAAAAGCTGTACGAGGCTGACCTCCTTGGACCAGATGTGAACATCGTTCACGGGAACACCATGAGGTACGAAGAATACAAGATGCTCGCCGATTCCGGTGCATCATTGTCTGTTACTCCCGAAATCGAAATGATGATGGGGCATGGTTATCCGGCCACTGGATTCTTCATTGAAAATGGGGGAACTCCCACGATTGGTGTTGATGTGGTCACGTCAACCGGAGGAGATCTGTTTTCTCAGATGAAGTTCTTGATGCAAGCCGAAAGGGCGCGTGCTAACCAGAAAATTTTAGAAAATAACGAAATGCCGGCTCAATTAAATCTATTAACCGCACAGGTCTTGCACTTTGCTACCAGCGCAGGGGCCAAAGCTTTGCTGCTTGATCATAAAATAGGTACCCTTGCTCCCGGCAAAGAAGCGGATCTGATCATGATTCGGACCACGGATCTTAATATGTTCCCGGCCAATGATCCTGAAGGGGCTGTTGTGCAATTTGCCAATCCCGGAAATGTGGATACAGTGTTTGTTGCGGGACGTCCTGTAAAGCGGCATGGAAAGCTTCTACATGTCGATCTGAAGCATGTGCTGAAACTGGCGGAGAAGAGTAAAGATTTTATTTTTCAAAATGCATAACCCTGCGAACTTTTCGGCGGCAGTTATTTTGCCAGCTCGATCATTTCATGAATGACCGGTTAAGGGTGCAGCAGATGCTGCACCCTTACTGCCGGTTTCTCCGCAACCAGGTTCATGTTATATAATGGATGTATCAATGACAAGGGTGCAAAGGAGAGAACTCATGAACTCAGACAGGAACTGGAAAAGGAATACTGCGCTTTTTTTATCCGGCCAGACGATATCTCTATTTGGATCATCGTTGGTTCAATATGCCATTATGTGGTACATCACGCTAAACACCCAGTCAGGCATCATGATGACCCTTTATATTCTTTGCGGTTTTCTGCCGACCTTCATCCTCTCGCCATTCGCAGGAGTTTGGGCGGACCGTTACAACCGGAAAAAACTGATCATCTGGTCCGATTCGATCATTGCCTTTTCAACGCTGGTGCTCGCGCTCTTGTTTCTGGCGGGATATCATTCGACCTGGCTGCTTTTCGTAGTAGCAGGCATCAGAGCGTTGGGAACAGGAGTACAGACACCTACGGTTGGCGCATTGCTGCCGCAATTGGTCCCAGGGGACAAGCTAACCAAAGTGAACGGGATTTTAGGCAGTCTGCAATCCGCTGTTATGCTGCTGTCTCCCATGCTTAGCGGTGCTTTGATGACAGCAGCTCCTATTGAAATTATTTTCTTTATCGATGTCGTTACGGCGGCTATTGGGGTTTTGATTCTTTTATTTTTTGTACAAGTACAATCCCATGAGAAGGCAGAGAAGGGGCAGGCCATCAGCTATTTTGAAGATATGCGCATTGGCTTTTCTTATATCAGGGACCACACTTATGTACGAACCTTTTTTATATTTATCGCCATTTTTATGGTCTTTGTGTCTCCGGCCGCATTTTTGACTCCATTGCAGGTGACACGCAGCTTTGGCAATGATGTATGGCGCCTGACCGCTATCGAGATCGTCTTTTCGATCGGCATGATGGCAGGCGGCTTGCTGATGGCTTCCTGGGGTGGTTTAAAAAACAAGGTTCATACGATGGTGCTTTCCAATCTGGTGATTAGCATCTGCACCATCGCGCTTGGCATTGTCCCTGTTTTTTGGCTGTATCTTGTGATCATGGGCATTTTTGGCATAGCGATGCCGATGTTCAATACACCGTCCAATGTGCTGCTGCAGCAGAAGGTGGAGGAGAATTATCTGGGCAGAGTTTATGGCGTTTACGGGATGCTGAGCAGCAGCATGATGCCGTTAGGAATGCTTGTATTTGGGCCGATCGCTGACATTATCGCCATTGAATGGCTTCTGATGGGAACCGGGGTGTTTCTTTTGATTGAAAGCCTTCTTATGCTGCGTAGCAAAACGCTGATCGAGGCTGGAAGCCCTGATAGAATGACAGAGTGATCAAGAAAGCAAAAAAAAGGGGGAATCCCCTTCATATCAATACATTTTAACGAAAATATACGCTAAGTCTTCGGATGTGACCGGCTTAGCGTTTTTTGTTTTTCTTACTCTAAGATTTATAGCGTTTATCATCTACGTCATGAGAGGTTTTTTGAGCCAAGGAATTATGTTGCCTCAAACAGAACAGCGGATCTAATCTGTCTTATTCACTCCCCATATATCGTTCCAGGTACTCATTCAACTTTTCTATATATTTTAAATATAGCTTATTGTCATTTTGCAGACCGTGCCCCGAATGAGGAAACTCGAAATAATCATGGGGAACATTGTTTTCTTCCAATGCGTTGATCAGATATTTTACTGTTCCGAACGGAGCGACTTTATCGTATTTTCCATAGGCTGCTAGCGTTGGTACAGAATTTTTATCAATCCACATAAACGGTGAAATATCTTTGACTGCTTCATCATAGCTTGCTTTTCCTATCATATCTGTTGTAATCGTGTTACCAGACATAACGCTGAATAAGTTTGCTGCTGCCTCTGGATTCTGATTCAAACCGTAGATAACCCAGTCCTCTGGATAAAAGCTCGGTGGCCCTACCATCTCAAATACCATTTTTACAGGAATAGGAGAGGTGTCTGCATCACGGTAAGCATACAATAGCGCCAAAGTTCCACCTGCCGAGCCACCGGATATCGCCATTCTATCGAGATTGTAGCCTAACTTTTCCGCTTCCGCTTTTACAACTGGAATACTTTTTTTTGATTTCCTGTGACATAGTATATACACTGGCTTCGGGATTATTTTCATTACGCAGCGTATAATTAATACCAGCGGCGACGTAACCTTTTGAAGCAAGCCATTTCAGCATATTGGCGTCATCACTTTTGTCACCAGTTGAAAAACCTCCTGCATGGAGATATACCACAAGACCATAGCTTTTCTTTGTATTATCTGCTGGAACATAGAGATCAAATTTATTTTGCTCCTTATCGTCATAGGCGATATCTGAATATACATGCCCAACGGTGTCATTCCAATGAACCTGCATCTCTCCAGACAGTGGATTGTATGTCATTTTGATGATTGCTGAAGCCGCGAACACAAGAATAAAAACACCAACATAAATAAATCCCCACAACATTTTTTTCTGCCTTTTCTCTCATTTTTCATAAGAAGTTACCTCCAAACAGTGTACCTCCGAGCAAAAAATTCATAAATGCCCGCACCGCAAGACGGCTCAAAACGGCAGCCACGATGATAACTAAAATCAGAATAACCATGCGTTTTTGTGAAAGTGTCATCTCTTAATCTCCTTATCAATTTCTTCGTGATGTTACCCCTTGAGTTGTTTTATCCTAACTGTTCGGACTTTTTTCCGTGCCGGAATTTGGGTCTTTTTACAACATACCGAACTATAAGCTAGGGAGCTGATATCGATTGGTCACTTAACTGGCTCAACTACAATTTTAACAAGAGTGATCAGAGGTCTTTTGTTATCATATTTTCTTCTTTATCTAGAATACATCCGTTGTATGAACTCCATAAAATAGACGTATCAATTTTTGTGTAACAAATGTATCATTGGTTAAAATCAGAATCAATGAATCAATAGAAAATGATACAGAAAGGAAAAAATGTAACGTGGAAGATAAAAGATTGAAAAACACACATGTGAAGCTTCAAATTACAAAATCACTTCTTGATTTGTTGCAAATGAAAGAACTTAAGGCGATTTCAATCAGTGATCTTACCTCAACAGCACAAGTAAGTCGCGTTTCGTTTTACAGGAATTATGATGAAAAAGAAGATGTGCTGAAAGAATATCTTTATAAATTAATAGACAGTTGGTATAAGGAATATCAAGATAGTGGTGGTACATCGGAAGATGAACTTTTGGGGAGTTTGTTTGGACACTTTAGTAAAAATAGAGATTTTTATCTGCTTCTTAGCCAAAGGAAATTGTTCTATCTGCTGAAGGAAATACTCAAAGAACTCTTCGGACCAAAACCAGAATATCCAAACTTCGGTGCTTATGTAGCAGCTTATTTTTCATATGGATTGTTCGGATGGATTGAAGAATGGTTTGCTAGAGGTATGCAGGAAACTTCAGAAGAGATGACTTTACTTCTGAAAAATCGTGATTTAAACAAAAAATAATCTCCTTAAATTATTGGTATTTGTACATTTTTCCAGAAGCGAATAATCCCATTTTCTCAATTTAGATGCTGAGAAAATGAGATTATTTCTAGGTTGAAGGAAGAATCACTTCAAAAGTTGTACCTGCAGCGTGGTCAGCGAACGGGCAATGCGAGACATTTATTTGCGGGGCTTTGAAATTGCCATTAAGGAAGCAGCGCCACTGGCGGTGATGAGCTCTTACAATTTGCTTAACGGAGAGCATACTTCCCAGCGGCATGATTTGATGGAGATAGTGCTTAGGGTAGAATGGGGTTTTGAAGGAATCGTCATGTCGGACTGGGTGCCCGCCGGCAAGTCGTCGGCAGATGACAAAAAAATATCCTAGAGCCTGCGCTTCCCGCAGTATAGTGACGGGCAAATGACATCATGATGCCTGGCGGCAGGAAACACCATGAAGATTTGATGAACGCTTTGAACAATGAGGCGGCAACCTATCCGCTGACCCGCGCAAATCTGGAGAAGTGTCCTGCACGTATGATAGCTATGGCCTGGAAAATGGCCGGACAATAAGAATGAGGGAAGCTACACAATATGGTTAGTCTAGACATTAAACAAGATGAAGTTTGATTTTGAAATATTAATGTAACCTCATCAATGATGTTTACCGTTATCAGTTTAACTAGCAAAAGGTTGGAGAATTCATGGGGCCATTGCAAATTTCTAGAGAGGCAGCAGAACCCTCTATGTTTGTTATAATGACATATTTTATATTGTTTCTTCTAAGACATTAAGGGGATGAGTACTGGAGATCATGGCGTATTTGAAGGCAAAACGATTGCCAGTTAATTTGCCGGTATATAATTATGCACCCGATGTTGTATAGTTTATTCCATGTTAGCTTAATGTTAGTAAAGGTGTAAAACAGCAGACACTAATTATGGAGTTTGCTGTTTTTTTTATCAGCATGTTACATTTAATGCTTTATGTATCATTTTGTCTTGGTTTATTGATTCAACTATTATCTGATGATACATTTGTTACACGAAAAAACTATCATCATACTCAGGAGGAAATAATGAAAATATTAAAAAGGATATTGTTAGTTGTGTTTATCATAGTTTTTGTAATTATTCTGGCAGTTATGGCGTTGTTTGCATTTCAGTCATACCGCTTTGATAATTATTATAAGTTTGTAAAGACTGATAAGCCAATAGAGGCACAATATACAGCTCTTGGACCAAATGAGGTTTCTTCTGTAGAATTCGATGCAGAAAATGATACCTATAAAAAATATGAAATTTGGTATCCGTCCGAAATGAAAGATCGTTCATCTGCATATCCTCTCGTTGTAATGGCAAACGGGACGGGAACCCCGGCATCCAAATATAAATCTGTTTTTAAACATCTTGCATCATGGGGGTTTATTGTTGTTGGCAATGAGGACTTGAATTCTCGAACGGGAGCTTCATCGTCTGCAAGCCTTGACTTTATGCTAAAGCTGAATGAGGATAGTGAGAGCGATTTTTATGGGAAAATTGATGTTGATAACATTGGGATCGGCGGACATTCGCAGGGAGGCGTGGGAACAATAAATGCCGTAACCAATCAGGAGAACGGTGATTTCTACAAAGCTATGTTTACGGCAAGCGCCACTTCAAGCTTCTGGGGACAGCAAAACCAATTGGGAACCGATTGGAGTTACGACGTATCCAAGATCAAAATCCCCTACTTCATGGTTGCTGGTACGGGAAACTTTGATGCGGGAACTGCAGAAGACATAACGGCTACAGAAGGGCAAGGAATTACTCCGCTTTGGTCACTTAATACGAATTATTCCAAAATTCCCGATACGGTAACCAAAGTTATGGCTAGGCGCGTAAACACTGATCACAGCGATATGGTGAACCATGCAGACGGATATATGACAGCTTGGTTTATGTATTGGCTGAAAAACGACCCACAAGCGGGAAATGCATTCTTTGGTAACGATGCAGAGATCCTTACAAATGTTAACTGGGATAATATAGAAAAAAATCGCTGAAATATGTTCCGGATAAATCAGAAAATTACTTATTTATAGCAGCGCCGATCGGCCGCAAAGGCAAAGCCGGCGCTTAACGCCCAGATCGATTGAGAAGCTGATCGAAAAATACGCGACAGCATTCGGAAAACCGGCTTTAACGGTGCATTCCTTGGGGCATTCCTTCGCAACCCGTTACCATCTGGAGAACAACGACGTGCCAAGGCTGAAGAATCAGCTGGGGCATTCGTCAATCCAAACGACGATGATCTATACGCATTTAACGGATGAAGAGATGAGAAAAGCCGTAATCAATATGGATAAGTAAGTGAACGTGGGTCAACCTGGAAAATGGTCGTTGTGCGGCCGTTTTCTTTATACATTTTCACAAAACTCGTATTTTGTACATATATCTATAATGCGGCATAAAGCCTTATTCCCATACTTTTTAAGCACTCTTTCTCTGCACTCTATCAATACGGGATATCTCCGATATTGTTTCCTGAATAACGGTGGAACTCCGTTGAAGCCTACTAAGATTCCTCTGTTCGGTTCACAGCTCCGAGACTGCTTCACTATTAGATCAATGAAGATTCGCACCAACCATCTTCTCTCTGTGAGATCCCTAATAGCTACTATTTCTCATCATAGCCTTTTCATTTTAAATTAAAGCAATTCTAACACACTCAATTTTCCATGTCAATTTATTCCACTTTTTTTTCATAAGGTAAGCGTCAAATTCAGCCCACCTTCAATACAAGCGGAATCCATGCGAAGATGAAGGCAGTCCAACGAAAGCGGGGTTTCCTCATGACAGAACAAGAACAACGACGACAAGCATGGATCCTGCGCGTCGCGGATTACAAAGCCAGCGGACAGACCATGAAAGCTTGGTGTACGACGCAAGGCGTGACTCTAAATCAATTGAAATACTGGCTTCGGACTTTGAAATCTCGTCCAGTCTCTACCTCCGAATCTCCCGCCTCCTTTATTCCGCTAGCGCTCCGAGAGACGACTGGAACGGAAGTCGTTCCCCGCCTCTCCCTTCAGATCGGTGGGGTTCGTCTCGAAGTCCAGCCCGGCTTCGACCCCCAGTTGCTTCGCTCCATCGTCGCTGCGCTGGAGGCCCCATGCTGACGCTGAACGGGGCTCAGTCCATTTACCTGGCTGCCGGGGTGACGGATCTACGAAAGTCCATCGACGGATTGGCCGCTCTCGTCCAGGAACGCTTCGCTCTAGACCCCTTCTCTGCCAGCCTGTTCGTATTTTGCAACCGGGAGCGGAATAAACTCAAACTGCTGTACTGGGATCACAACGGCTTCTGGCTGTTCTACCGGCGTTTGGAGCGCGGCACCTTCCAGTGGCCGAGCGATACGAAACAAACGGTCGTGGTTTCCGCCCGCGAACTGCGCTGGTTGCTCGACGGCCTGGCGCTGACTCAGCGGCAGGCTCATCCGGCTGTGGTGGTGGACACCGTGGTATAGCTTCGCGCCATGGGTTCATCCGGAAGCAGGGATCGGCAAACGGTTGTCGAATACCTCTTCTTATGAACACTCAGACCGATTCTCTCACCCTGGAGCAACTCCAGCAACAAAATAAGAAATTAGAACAGCAGTTGACCGAAGCGACCGCCAAGCTCCAGTGGTATGAAGAGCAATTCCGCCTGGCGCAGCACAAGCGCTTCGGCGCTTCAAGCGAGAAGACGCATCCGGATCAGATGGAACTCCATCTATTCAACGAAGCCGAGGTGCTGGCGGTCGCTCCCGGCGAAGAGCCGCCCATGGAGAAGATCACCTACGAGCGTCGCAAACCGAAGGGGAAGCGTGAGGACGACCTTTCAGACCTCCCCGTGGAAACGATCATCTACACGCTCGAAGAAGGCGAGCAAACCTGTGCTTGCTGCGGTCACTCGTTGCACGAGATGACCACACAGACACGCAGCGAGATCGCCATCGTTCCTCCTCAAGTGAAGGTCGTTCGACATGTACAGCAGGTGTATGCCTGCCGTCACTGTGAGCGGAACGAGGTGCATACGCCCATCGTCACCGCCCCCATGCCCAAGCCGGTGTATCCCGGCAGCTTGGCTTCGCCCTCTGTCCTGGCGCATGTCATGTGCCAAAAATACATGGAGAGTTTGCCGCTGTATCGGCAAGAGCAACAATTTGCCCGTCTGGGCTATACGCTCTCCCGGCAAACCATGGCGAACTGGATGATCTACGGTGCCGAGACCTGGCTATCGCCTCTGTACGACGCGATGAAGAGGTACTTGCTGCAACAAGACGTACTGCATGCGGACGAGACGACCTTGCAGGTGTTACGTGAGCCGGGCAAATCCGCCGAAGCCAAGTCGTATCTATGGTTGTACCGGACCGGGCGGGGCGTAGCGCCAGCGGTCCTGTACGAATACCAGCGGACCCGGGGAGGGGAGCATCCCCGGAATTTCCTGGCCGGGTTTACAGGCTATTTGCAGGTGGACGGGTATGCGGGTTACCACAAAGTGGCCCGAGTAAAGCTCGTCGGCTGCTGGGCGCATGCACGCCGGAAATTCGACGAAGCCCTGAAAGCAGCGCCGCCGGAAACCCGCAAGCTGGACACGGTCGCGGGGCAAGGACTGGCGTATTGCAATCAATTGTACGCTATTGAACGCGAACTGGCGGGCGTCTCCCCCGAGGAACGACAGGCCCAGCGGCAGAAGCGAAGCGCCCCGGTAGTGGAAGCGTATCGGGTGTGGCTCAAGCAGCAGCGTCCCCAGACCCTGCCCAAGAGTCTGGCAGGACAAGCGATTGCCTACAGCTTGAACCAGTGGGAGAAGCTAACGGCGTTTTTGG
>NZ_JBHIRY010000033.1:0-52761 GCF_042138635.1 Paenibacillus medicaginis
CCGCCGTATACCGAACGGTACGTACGGTGGTGTGGAAGGTCGGCTATCCAACTAATGGATAGCCTCCTATCCGATTTTGACTGGAATGAACCTGTTGAGACGCAAGAAAAGTTAAAATTTTATAAAAAAGGTTGCTTTGCTGCAAAGACCGTGCGGAAAGGCGGTGTTAAGATTAAACAGAGAAAATTATGAAAGCGTTATCTTTTTTTATTGGAATGGAGTGCATTTTGCCATTCAGGTCAGTATCAAGAAAGGAGAGTTCCGCATGAAAAAAGGGGCTGTTGTGCTGCTCGTTCTCCTGCTGGCTGTCGTATGCACCGCTTGCAATCTGGCGGAAAGCAGTGCGGGAGATAAAGAAAAAGGTTACATCGGCATCGCGATGCCGACCAAATCCTCCGAGCGCTGGGTAGCGGACGGTGAAAATATGGTGCGTCTGTTCCAGGAGCAGGGCTACAAAACCGATCTGCAGTATGCCGAGGATGTAATTGAGAACCAGATTGCCCAGATCGAGAACATGATCACCAAGGGTGTGGATGTCATCGTGATTGCCTCCATTGACGGCAATACGCTGACGGATGTGATCAAGAAGGCCCATGATCAGGGGATTGCGGTCATTTCGTATGACCGGCTGATTCGCAATACCGAATACTTGACCTACTATGCGACCTTCGACAATTTCAAGGTAGGTCAGCTCCAGGGCTCCTATATCGAGGAAAAGCTTGGGCTGAAGGAAGGCAAGGGGCCCTTTAATATTGAATTGTTCGGCGGTTCGCCGGATGACAATAACGCCTACTTTTTCTTTGACGGCGCCATGTCTGTGCTGCAGCCCTACATCGATTCTGGCAAGCTGGTCGTAAGAAGCAAGCAGATGACGATGGCACAGATTGCGACGCTGCGCTGGGACGGGGCACTGGCTCAGTCGCGTATGGATAATTTGCTGAGCGCTTACTATTCGTCGGAGAACATTGACGCGGTGCTGTCCCCTTATGACGGCATCAGCATCGGGATCATTTCTTCCCTGAAGGGCATCGGCTATGGTACGGAGAGCAAGCCTCTGCCAGTCATCACCGGGCAGGATGCGGAGCTGGCCTCCATCAAATCGATTGTAGCGGGTGAGCAGACGATGACGGTATTCAAGGATACGCGCAAGCTGGCTGAGCAGACAGTCAAGATGGCCAACAGCATTCTGAAAGGGGAAAAAGCGGAGGTAAACGATACGACTTCTTATGATAATGGCATCATGGTTGTCCCCGCTTATCTGCTTGAACCGGTATCCGTGGACAGGACGAATGTGGAAAAAGACATTGTGGGGACCGGATATTATACTGCTGAGGAAATCGGACTTTAACGGCCGGCAGAACGGCAAACGGTGCAGCACAATTGGTTTCATGAAGGGAGCGATGACGGAATGTCCGGAACGATTCTGGAAATGCGAAACATTACGAAGACCTTTCCCGGCGTGAAGGCGCTGGAGAATGTCAATCTGAAGGTCAAAGCGGGGGAAATTCATTCCCTTTGCGGAGAGAACGGGGCAGGCAAGTCCACGCTGATGAAGGTGCTGAGCGGCGTGTATCCCCACGGAACGTATGAAGGCGATATTCTGTTCGAGGGCAAGGTATGCGAATTTAAAAATATCAAGGACAGCGAAGAGCTTGGCATCGTCATCATCCATCAGGAGCTGGCATTGATCCCGGACCTGTCCATTGCGGAAAATATTTTTCTCGGCAATGAACGTGCCAGCCGCGGCATTATTAACTGGCATGAGACACAGGTCCGCACAAGGGAGCTGCTGGCCAAGGTCGGACTGAACGAGAATCCGAATACGCTGGTGACCAATATCGGGGTTGGCAAGCAGCAACTGGTGGAAATTGCGAAAGCGCTGTCCAAAAGGGTGAAGCTCCTCATTTTGGATGAGCCGACAGCCGCCCTGAATGAAGACGACAGTGAAAATCTGTTGAATCTGATGCTTGAATTCAAGAAGCAGGGCATCGCCTGCATTCTGATCTCGCACAAGCTGAACGAAGTGGCCAAGGTGTCCGATTCCATCACGATTCTGCGTGACGGCAAAACGATCGAGACGATGGACATGAAGCAGGACGAGGTGACCGAAGACCGCATCATCAGCGGCATGGTGGGCCGTGACCTGACGCATCGTTATCCTGAACGCGATCCGAAGATTGGGGATGTGATCCTGGAGATCAAGGATTGGACGGTATACCACGAGCATCATGCGGACCGCAAGGTGCTGAACCGGGTGAACATGAACATCCGTAAAGGTGAAATCGTCGGCATTGCAGGATTAATGGGGGCTGGTCGCACAGAGCTGGCCATGAGCATTTTCGGCAAATCCTACGGCAGGAACATCAGCGGCACCCTCCTGAAAGAGGGCAGGGAGATCCGCAATAATACGATTAACGAGGCCATTGCCAACGGTTTTGCCTATGTGACGGAGGACCGCAAGGAGTACGGGCTCATTCTGATGGATGATATCAAGCGTAATATCTCGCTGACCGGCCTTGCCAAGCTGACAAACGGTATGGTCGTGAACGAACGTGAAGAAGTGCTGGTAGCGGAGGATATGCGTAAACGAATGAACATTAAGGCGCCGAGCATTTTGCAGAAAACGGGCAATCTCAGCGGTGGCAACCAGCAGAAGGTCGTGCTGGGCAAATGGATTTTCGCCGATCCGGATATTCTGATCCTGGATGAACCGACACGGGGCATTGACGTCGGGGCCAAATTTGAAATTTATACGATCATTCACAAGCTGGCGGCCGAGGGCAAAGGAGTGCTGGTCATTTCCTCCGAGCTTCCCGAGGTGCTGGGCTTGTCTGACCGGATTTATGTCATGAACGCCGGACAAATTACCGGTGAAGTCAGCCGGGAAGAGGCATCGCAGGAAGTATTGATGAGATATATGACCAAGTCGGGAGGGGTATAAGCATGGAAACCATATCGAAAATGTTCAAAGGCAATGTCCGCCAGTACGGCATGATTATCGCGCTTGTCGTCATTATGCTCCTGTTTGAAATCCTTACTGGCGGATTGCTGCTGCAGCCGATCAATATTACGAATCTGATTTTGCAAAACAGCTATATTCTCGTACTGGCCATCGGCATGGTGCTTGTCATCATTACGGGACACATCGATCTGTCGGTCGGGTCCATCGCCGCGTTTGTAGGCGCAATTTCGGCCATCATGATGGTGGATATGCAGCTTCCGCCATGGCTCGCTGTCATCGCATCCCTGATCATCGGGGGGCTGATCGGGGCATGGCAGGGCTTCTGGGTTGCCTATGTGCGGATTCCCGCCTTTATCGTCACACTGGCCGGGATGCTGTTGTTCCGCGGTTTGACGATGATCGTGCTGGAAGGGCAGTCAATCTCCCCTTTCCCGGGCGGGTTCCAGAAGATCAGCTCAGGCTTTATTCCGGGCTTCGGCGGGTCGGGAATGAATATGGTAGCCATTCTGGTTGGGATCGTGCTGACCGTCTGGTACATCATCAACGAGCTGCGCGACCGCAAGGCACAGAGCAAGTACGGATTTGAACTGTCCCCGCAGGGGCTGTTCATTCTGAAGCTGGTGGTTGTGGCTGCGATCATTAACGCATTTACGATTGTACTTGCCAGCTATTCCGGGATTCCCAACATTCTTGTGCTGCTCTTTATCCTGATCGTGGTGTACTCCTTCGTGATGAACCGGACGATTATGGGACGCCATATCTATGCGCTGGGTGGCAGCGAAAAAGCAGCAGGCTTATCCGGTGTCAAAACGAAAAAAGTTACCTTCTGGGTGTTTGTGAACATGGGCGTGCTATCCGCCGTCTCGGGCCTGATCTTCGCTGCCCGTTTGAATGCGGCGACACCGCGGGCGGGCACCAACTTCGAGCTTGACGCCATTGCGGCCTGCTTCATCGGCGGCGCTTCGGCTTCAGGCGGGATCGGTACCGTGTTCGGCGCCATCATCGGTGGCCTCGTTATGGGCGTACTGAACAACGGGATGTCGCTGATTGGTCTCGGCATCGACTGGCAGCAGGGCATTAAAGGGCTCGTACTGCTGCTGGCTGTGGCATTTGATATATACAACAAGAATAAAAGGGCTGTATAACCTTTCCGCTTGCTTCATAAAACTTAAGCCCTGTCAGACACAGTAACTGGTGTAGATAAAAAAACGGCAAGCCTGATCTCCTTTGGGAGGAGCGGGCTTGCCGTTTGTTGTATATCCGCAGCTGCAGCCGGGAGCGGATGCCGTGAACCGTGAAAAAGCCGTGTTAACCTGGATTGCCCGCTTCCTTGGCGTGACGGTACAGGTCCGCATAATACCCGTCCAGGGCCATCAGCGTTCCATGTGGGCCCTGCTCGACGATCTGCCCGTCCTTCATGGCGATGATGTTGTCTGCATGCATGACCGTGGACAGGCGGTGGGCGATGACTATGGTGGTGCGTCCTGTGGAAACGGTATGCAAAGCCTGCTGCACGAGCTGCTCGGTATGTGAATCCAGATTGGCAGTTGCTTCATCCAGAATAAGAATTTTCGGTTCAAAGACGACGATCCGGGCAAAAGAGATCAGCTGCCTTTCCCCGGCGGACAGTCCGCTTCCGCGTTCGGACAGCAGGGTATCATACCCCTCCGGGAGGCGCGCGATCATCGGATGAGCTCCGACGAAGCGGCAGGCTTCCATGACCTGCTCGCGGGAAATGTCCTGCCGGAACAGCCGCACATTGTCGATGATGGAGCCGGAGAACAGGAACGGTTCCTGCTGAATCAGGCCGACCATCCGGTGCAGAAGCTCCTGCGGGAACCTGCGGATATCGTTGCCATCAATCCGGATACTGCCCTCCGATCTATCGTAGAAGCGGTTGAGCAGGCTGATCAAGGTGCTTTTGCCGGCTCCTGTCGCGCCTACGACACCAATCATTTGGCCTGGTGCAATGTGGAGATTGAGATTGGTGATGACCGGCACATCCGGGTTATAACCAAAGCTGACATTTTCAAAATCGATCTGTCCCTGCACATCCTCTGGCTGCAGAGAGGCAGTCTGCTCCGGACGGGGATCGCGGACATCCGGCTCTGTTGATAAGATCCGCCAAATCCGTTCCATGGACACTGTTGTGGATTGCAGGGTATTCCACTGAGATGTAATCTGGTTGATCGGTTGAAAGAACTGCCGGATATAACTGATGAATGCATACAGCACCCCGAACTGGATGGCACCGTCCAGCACGGCTTTGCCGCCAAGCCAGACGATGAGCGCCAGCGCGGCATTACCGAGAATGTCGAATGTTCTGTTAAACAGCACGTTCGACCGGGCTTGCTTAATGTTGGCGGCAAGATAATCCCGGTTCTGCTCGTCAAAACGGCGGATTTGCTCCTTCTCCTGCCGGAAGGACTGAATCAGGAACATGCCCGCCAGATTCTCGGCCGTGAAGGCGATCAGGCGGGACAAGCGGCTACGAGCCTGCTGGTAGGTCCTCCGCAGGTAGGAGCGGAAGGAAACGGCGATGATGGCGACAACCGGCAGGATAAGCACTGCATACCAGGCCAGCAGCGGGTCCAGTCTGAACATGAGATAGATAATAAGCACCAGCATCATGCCGTCACGGATGAGACTGAGCAGCACCTGGGTGAAGAACTGGCTGATCGTCTCCGTGTCACTAGAGACGTTGGTTACGAGACTGCCGGTGTGAAACCGGTCGAAGAAAGACATGGACAAGCGGGAAATATGGTCGAACAGATCCTTGCGGATACGGGCAACCACACTTTGTCCAGCATATTGCAGCAGATTGTTCTGCACATAAGTGAAAGCGAAGCTGATGGCTGCCAGCGCGAAATATACAAGGCTGATGCCGACAAGAAAGCCGGTATCATTCCGCCCGATCGCCAGATGGTCATCAATAACAATTTTTACGAGATACGGCTGCAGGAGGTCGGCGGAAATTCCGAGCAGCGAGCACAGCGCGATGGCCGTGAAGGTCCAGGCATGTGGGCGGGCGTATCCTGAAATGGCGCGAAACGCACTCGCTCTGCCCTTCGCCGGTTTCCCGGGTTCATGACCTGTTGACACGGTACTGGTCTGTTGCATCCTGTAATCCCTCCTCCTGCAGTTTGTGCATGGCTGCGTAAATTCCCTGTCGCGCAAGCAGCTCGGCATGTGTTCCGGACTCCGCCAATCGCCCTTCCTCAAGCACGATAATATGGTCCGCATGCATGACCGCGCTGATGCGGTGCGAGACGATCAGCGTCGTCTTTCCTTTGCGCATTTTGCGCAGGCTGGCGAGGATGCCCTTCTCTGTCATGGCATCCACGGCGCTCATGCTGTCATCAAGAATAAGCAGCGATGAATTTTTGATCAGGCCGCGTGCAAGGCTCGTGCGCTGTCGCTGTCCGCCGGACAGGGTGACACCGCGTTCGCCAAGCCGGGTATCGAACCGGTCGGGGAAGCGGATGATATTGTCATAAATCATCGCCTGCCTGGCCCCGTCCTCAATGTGGCGCATGGATGCGGAGCGGTCGCTGAATGCGATGTTGTCGCGAATGGTGGTGCTGAACAGGAAGCCGTCCTGCGGCACATAGGCAATGGTGGAGCGAAGGCTGTCAAGCGAGTATTCATGAATGTCCCTGCCATTGATCCATACGCTTCCCTCAGGAGGGTCATAAATGCGCAGCAGCAAATGGATAAGGGTGCTCTTCCCGCTGCCGGTCCTGCCCACAATGCCAAGGGTCTGCCCTTCGCGGATCAGCAGGTTCAGATCCTTAAGGGACGGCTGGTTGCTTCCTGAATAGCTGAAGGTCAGACCGCGCAGCGCAATATGTTGAACGGAGGCAAGAGTCACCGCTTGATCGCGGTCGCGGACGTCGGGCATCTCAGCCATCAGCTTATTTACTCTTTCCAGAGAGGCGCCTGAGCGCTGCATCATGTTAATGACATTGCCAATCTGCTGCAGCGGGCCTGCGATGATGCGCAAATACAGGGTAAGGGCCACAAAGCTGCCGAGTGTAACGCTGCCGTGCATGACCATAATACCACCGGTAAGCAGCGAAATGACAAGCGAGATGGAGCCGAGAAACGGAAGCAGTGCCTGAAACAGGGAGGACATCCGCACAAGCTTCAGCTGCTTCTCTGTAATGTCGTCCACCTTTACCCCAAAACGCTCACGTGTGATGTCTTCGACGGCGAACGTTTTGGAGACCCGGATGCCGCCAAGCTGCTCCTCGGCTGCTTCCGTCATGGCCGCAATCGTCTCCTGCACACGCCTGGATCGGTCACGAATGCGCGGGCCGAAGTAGACGACGAGAAAAGGGATCAGCACCAGCGGCCCCGCGCTAATACAGATGAGCAGGGGAGGTATTCCGCTCGCCAGCATCATCACGACACAGGAGAGAAGCAAAAAAACGGCGTTTGTCGTCTGGGTAATCCCGTTAGAAATGGCTTCCCGCACATAGGTCACGTCGTTCATGACATAGCTGAGCAGCTTGCCGTTGCCCTGCTTGGCATAATACTGTACACCAAGCTCGGAAAATTTGCCGAACAGCTTGTCACGTGTGAAAAATTCAAAACGTCTGCCCAATTTCATAATGGTGTACTGCCCGAGCGCAAACAGGACATTGTAGGATACGGCAACGGCAAGCAGCAGCAGACTGTAGCGGATCACATCCTGCATGGTGAGCAGTTCCTGCTGGAGACGGTCGGTAAACCGACCAAGCAGCAGCGGAAGCAGGGCCTGATCGATATTGGAGGCGATGATGAGCAGAACAGCGACCATGTATACCGCCCAATGCTTTCTGACATAATCCTTTAATAGTTCCTTATCGTTCAAAGGACTCGCTCCTTTCGGACGGATAAACCGTCAGGCAAGAAAAGGGCAGGCGCTCCTCCTGACGCGCCGTGCCCTTTCAAGCGAATATTTTCCGTTCTATATATCATTACATATTCTTGCGAAAAAGAACGGAGTTGTCAACGTCGGACTGTTTCCTTTTCCATGTTATGTGCGTAATAACTAGAATAGATTACATCTCTGAAAGAGGGGCAAGATTATGGAGCAGCAAACCGGGGTACCGGAAAGCCGGGAGTTTCTGCAGGACGAAATCAGGAAAATAGAGCGGTGGGAGAAGGAACAGAAGGATGTGTTCTTTTGGGAGAAAATCGGGCGTATTCCGTTTATGCTGCTGGATAAAATCACCCCCAAGGCGATCAAGGACAAAATCGGCGCCGCCTTGAATGAGCTCGGCAGCTTTGTGCAGACTGGCGGCCAGTACCTCGTCAGCGAGAATGCGGTCCTTAAACGGATGCAGAAGGCCGCCAAGGAGGAAGAGCCGCTGACGCTGGAGCGGGTCGCCAGGCTTCCGATAGCTGTGATGGACCAGACTGCCGATGATCTGGCCTCCGGGCGGGTCACCTTTGCTACGGCGCAGGGAGCGACAACAGGCATCGGAGGGATTTTCACATTAGCCGCAGATATTCCGCTTGTGCTCGGATTGTCGCTGAGGGTGCTGCAGGAGTCGGCTATTTGTTACGGGTTCGATCCGAAGGACAAGCGCGAGCGTGTGTTCATCATCAAATGCCTCCAGTTTGCTTCCTCCGATATTGTTGGCAAGAAGGCGGTGCTGGAGGAACTGGCCCGCTACGATGAGCCACGGGACGGCGAAGATCAGGTCGCAGCGCAAATTCAGGGCTGGCGTGAGGTCGTAACTACCTATATGGATAACTTCGGCTGGAAAAAGCTGTTTCAGCTCGTACCCGTGGCGGGTATGCTGTTCGGCTCACTTATTAACCGCAGCGCTATCGGTGATGTGGCCGAGGCAGGGAAAATGCTGTACAAAAAGCGCCGCATTCTGCAGAGGCTTGCGGAGTAGGAATGGTTCGTTCCCGGAGCGTCTGCTCTTATACTTCAGCTCCGTTTTCCTCAGCCCAGCGGTTCAACTGCTTGTCGGAAGGCAACAGGAAGCTTAATACACCGAGCAGGGGAAGGAAGCCGCACAGCATCATGACATTCTCAATGCCCGCCCTGTCGATCCAGTTTCCGAGCACGAGTGCGCCGACACCGCCAAGGCCGAAGGCGAGCCCCGTGATCAGACCGGAAATGGTGCCAATTTTGCCCGGAACGAGCATCTGGGCATAGACCACCGTTACCGAGAAGCTGGACAGCATGATGAAACCAATCAGCGCGAGCAATACACCGGTCCAGAACAGATTGGCATACGGCAGCAGCAGCGCCAGCGGCGCGGCGAGTGCCATTGACAGGAAGATCATGTTGCGCTTGCCGAAGCGGTCTGCCAGCGGACCGCCGAAGAAGGTGCCGAGCGCACCTGCGCCAAGAAACAGGAAAATGTAAACCATAGCTGTTTCCAGCGGCAGATGGAACACCTGGATCAGATAAAATGAATAATAGCTGCCGATCGAAGCGTTATACCATGAACGCACGAACACGATCACAATAAGAACGATCATGGCGAACAGAATGCGGTTCTTCACGTCCGGTCTAAGCTTCTGCGCCTGCGCTTTCTGCTTGCGCTGGTACAGATCGGTCTGCAGCATCCGTCCATACCAGCGGGCGATGAATAGCTGTACGAGAATGCCCGCACCGGCAACCACGGTGAACCAGATGGCTCCGAACTGGCCCAAAGGCACAAATACAAGGCTCGTCAGCAGCGGGGCAAGCGACTGTCCGGCATTGCCCCCAACCTGAAAGATGGACTGGGCGAGTCCCCGACGCGATCCGGCAGCCATATGGGAGACACGTGAGCCTTCCGGGTGAAAGGCGGCGGAGCCGAGTCCGACGAAGACAACCGAGAGCAGCACGGCCGCATAATCCTGCGCAAAGGCAAGCAGCAGCATGCCCGTCAGGGTAAAGCCCATGCCGATCGGCAGCAGGGAAGGGGTAGGCCGCTTGTCAGAGAACCAGCCGACCACAGGCTGCATGATGGAAGCCGTAAAATTAATGGCAAAGGAAATCCAGCCGAGCTGGGTGTAGGTGAGCTTCATCGAATCCATCAAAATCGGGAAAATCGCCGGGATCACCGACTGAATGGTATCGTTGAACAGATGCACAAGGCTGATGGCCAGCAAAATGGCGAATACCGTGGCCTTTGGTTTCTGGCCGGGAATGGGCAGCGGGCTGCCGGCGCTTTTGACAGCAGATTTCATTGACATGAGTACCTCCGGTTGTAACAGCAGCTTAGCAGCGCTGATATGTATATTTTTAAAGATAATGCAGTGATGTCATCCTGGCAACCCTATTTACACAATTTGGAATAAAATTATGCCGCAAAATAAAAAAGAGGCGGATGCCCGCCTCTCGTACGTTTACCGGTTATCGACCTTTTCCGGATACAGATCATGGTTGAACAGCCGCTGCTGTGCCATTTCCTCGAACTTGGTGCCTGGACGCCCGTAATTGCAGTACGGATCGATGGAAATACCGCCACGCGGCGTGAATTTGCCCCATACCTCAATATAGCGGGGATCCATCAGCTTGATCAGGTCATTCATAATGATGTTGACACAGTCCTCGTGAAAATCGCCGTGATTGCGGAAGCTGAACAGGTACAGCTTCAACGATTTGCTTTCCACCATTTTAATATCCGGGATATAGCTGATATAGATGGTTGCAAAATCCGGCTGCCCGGTGATCGGGCACAGGCTTGTAAATTCAGGGCAGTTGAATTTTACGAAATAATCGCGGTAAGGATGCTTGTTATCGAAGCTTTCCAGAATGTCCGGATCGTACTCGAATTTGTAATTGGTCCCCTGGTTGCCAAGGAGCGTAATATCCTTCATTTCCTCTGTTTCTCTGCCAGCCATGATTTATCTCCTTTAATATAAATGTTCTATGCCGTTAAACGCCTCTTTTATTGCCCCAGACCAAGGTGTGTAGCTGTGGAAGCACGCGTACGTCATTCAACCGGTCATCCTCCATGACCCGGTTAATCAACCATTCATAGCGGGCCAGCAGCGAGGCCGCCTGCCCCTCTGTATCGAGGGAATGCACATCCGGATTGCCTGTCTGCAGATACAGCTCCTGATCCGGGTAACGCTGATGAACGGAGCGGGCGTATTCCAGGTCGGTTTCGTCAAAAATAACAACCTTCAGGCTGACGGCATAACCTTGCGGCCGCCCGGAAAGCCGGTGGACCATTTCGTCCAGCGCATTCCAGTCGGTGTTCATGCCGGAGCTGGGTGGCTTCGGGGAAATGGTGACTTCATCGATATCCATCAGCCAATCCTGCCAGCGTGAGCCCTGTGTCTCGACAGCGGTAGTCACGCCCTGGCCGCGCAGCAGCTCTGCCAATGCGGAGATCTGCGGCAGCAGGGCCGGATTGCCGCCGGAAATGGTCACATGCGAGAAACGGCCGCCGCCAATGTCTTGCAGCTCCTGCCAGATGCCTTCCGCTTCCAGGCGGCGAATCTGGTCCTTGGCGCTGCCGTCCCAGGTGAAGGCGGAATCGCACCAGGAGCAGCGGTAATCGCAGCCGGCGGTACGGACGAACATCGTTTTACGGCCGATGACCATCCCTTCACCCTGGACTGTAGGGCCGAATATTTCCAGCACAGGGATGGCTGCAGGACTTTTTGACACACTGCTACTCATCCAGCATCCACTCCCGTCTCGCTTCCGCATAGCTGGTCGGTGTTTCATACAGCCGCACGAATTCGGTGCGCCCACCCTGCACGCTCCCCCTGTATTCTGATGAAGACAGAGCGGCGTCCATCTGATCAAACAGCCACACGACCATATTTTCCGCCGTCGTATTCATCGGAGGCAGCGTTTCGTTCAGATACTGGTGGTCAAGATAAATTTCGATCCGTTCCTTCCATATGCTTTTAAGGTCTGCAAAATCAAGCACCAGCCCCGTAGCGCCGGGATATCCGCTCACCCCGAATACAACCTTGTAGGTGTGTCCGTGCAGGTTTTTGCATTTGCCTTCATAGCCGTGCAAATGGTGGGCGGCATCAAATGTGAATTCTTTGCTGACCATCACCCGTTTGCCGTGATAGCGAAGCTGCTCCGCCTGGATGTCCTCTCCAAACTTCTGCAGCTTGTCAACAATGCGGAAGGTGCCGGGCTCACGCATGAGCAGAGCCCCCCTTGCCGGCAGTGTCCCGTTCGGCCAGGTACTGCTCCAGACCGGCTCTGCGCAGCTTGCAGGCCGGACATTCGCCGCAGCCGTCCCCCTGAATGCCGTTATAACAGGTGAGCGTGCGGGATCTGACAAAATCAAAGGCCCCCAGCTCATCGGCCATGCGCCATGTTTCCGCCTTGTTCAGCCACATTAGCGGGGTGTGAATGACAAACTGGTAGTCCATTGACAAATTCAGCGTCACATTCAGCGATTTGATGAATACATCCCGGCAGTCGGGATAACCGCTGAAATCGGTCTCGCAGACACCTGTGATCAAGTGGCGGGCCCCTTTCTGCTTGGCCAGAATGGCGGCAAAGCTGAGGAATAACAGGTTGCGCCCATCCACAAAGGTGCTTGGCAGCTCTCCCTCTTTCTGGGTAATCCCGATATCGCTCCGCGTAAGGGCATTCGGGGCCAGCTGATTTAGCAGGCTCATGTCGAGCACGGTTTGGGGGATCCCCAAATCGCGAGCTATATCGGCAGCCACCTCGATTTCCAGCTTGTGGCGCTGGCCGTAGTCAAATGTCACGGCCTCTACCTCGGCAAATTGCTCTTTTGCCCAGAACAGGCAGGTCGTGCTGTCCTGGCCACCGCTGAAAACGACAACAGCTTTTTCATTTTTAAGCATAAAAAAACCCTCCATCTTCTTAAAATTGTACAGAGCCGCCGGCTCTGCCTCGGGGAAGAAAGAGAGTTCTTGAACTGACATCCAACAAAAAACAGGCCTTGCCGGAAATGAGGCACCATCCGGGAAAGCAAGCTTAGTTTTTTATAGAGGGAGTTCGCGAACCTCTCCCATGCGGGCGCATGGATTCTCTTCAATTCTGGTCCTTTCGGATGCTGGTCCTAAAGGGCACAGGGGCTATTATAACATGAATGTGCTATTTGTTCTATTTAATGAAAACACCGCCGAACGGCAGCGCCTCCCGCAGAAAGCGTTTGATCACGCCTTCGTCGTCCAGATCCTGCGCCAGCCGCCGGTTGTATTCACCTGCCTGAAACAGCACCGTGCCTTTGCCGGTCATTTTAAAATGGTAGTTCATATGCTGACTGGCCAGATTGTTGCCATAAACGGTCAGCTCCAGGCTGGCGTTCTCCGGATAGGCGATGACGCTGCGGGCATCGATATACAGCGGCTCCGTCGGGTGCAGCACTTCCTGACAGACAATACCTTGGGTCAACAAGCCGATTTGCCCGCTTCCTGCAAATTTGATTTTAACAGCATCACGGGTGAACAGCATATTTTTCATGCTCAGCACCTTGGTCTTCATGTGTATCCCACTGGAGTAGCAAAAAAGATGCTTGAAATCATACAGCAAGTCGCTTCCGTCCTCCAGAGTGATCATTTTCAGGGAGAAGCCTGGGGGAAGGGCTGCAGTGAAACGGCACGGTCCTGTAAAGTCGCCCTGGATCAGCTTCCGTTTGCGGTAAATTCCTTTGATATTCATCAGCTTGTCGGAACGGCCGCTGCTTGGGCCCCGGTAAGCGATAATCTGCTGCGGATGCAGGACATGAACGAGCTCCCGGCCTTCCAGGGAAAAAGTCACCGCTGTACCTGAGGAGCTGTCCTGATGCTCACCGCCCGTTATGTTCATGACCTGCACATCCTTTCATGCTGCGTTTTTTTTCCTGATAACTGTTCATCACCTTAAAGCCGGTCAGACTTGCGTTTCATCATATATCTCATCAGCCTGATCAACACAAAATAACCAACCAGCAGGGCAAGTGAGGTCCAGAAGATGATTTTATTCCGGTGCAGGGCCGCTTCCCGCCGTTGTTGAAGCCGGGTCAGTTCAGTTACCGTTTCGGTCAGCTTGCGGTTTTGTTCCAGTAATTGTGTGTTCTGCTCCTGGTAGGACTTCAGGTTTTCCTGGGCCTGCTTTAATTGCTCCTGGGTCTGCTGGTAGCTTTCATGCAGCCGATTGACCTCATCGGGCAGATTGGAGTACCGCTCCCATCCCTCCACAATATCGTTCCAGCTCGCCTGTGCGCTGCCAGGGAAGGAGAACTGAATACCGGCGAGCAGGGACGCAGCAAGAACGTATGGAGCCAGCCTGCGCCTGACAGTGATTTTCATCCAGACTCCTCCTTAACCGTTCATTCCAGCATGGGTGATTTGAAGAAAAGTTTTATTTTATCGGTTCATGATTTAAGTGTACCTTAAATGGGGCATATGAAGAAAGTAGTTAGCAAGGGAGAGGAATACCTTCGTCTTCCTTCTCAATGATCCTGGTTCTAATAGTAAAATCAACCTGCTAATACAGGTTGATTTTTCGTTTTTATGCATTTATTTTCGTTAATGGTTATAACTTTTTACATAATTATCTACTTTTCGTACACAAAAAATGTATTTTTATCATGAAACATATGTTCCCTGACAATATAGTGTCGAGGTCTCCTGCTAACGTAAGAGATGATTTACCAGATTGGAGGGACTTGGAAAATGAATTCTACTATCAACGTCAATTACTCATGGGACAAAGAAGCAGTTTTTGCGAAGGGTGCCGATCAGGTACATTTGCTTGTAGAATGGGGCTGCGGAGCGGTTTACAAGAGAAAAGCGGCTGTCCAGCCAAAGCTGATCGGATTCGATCTGCAGCTGCGTATTATACCGGAGAGCGGGGTTAAGGTGATACATAAAAACGGTTCCAAAATCAATCCAAAGCAGGTTGCTTACGAGCAAGAAACAGTGCTTCACTGTGGTCATATGTTTAACGGCAAGCATAAGCATGCCATTTTTGTGTTTTCCTTCGACAAGCATAACAGCGGGAAGCAGGCTGTCGCGACCATGGAATGGAGCTGGTACAAGCCGCTGGCGGACAAGCGCACGGTGATCCGCACGGAACGCATCTATACCCAATTCACCTATCATCTGGGGCTGATTCAGCTTCCTGCCGATCCGAGAGTAGAGAAATTGTTGAAGATGGATGAATCATCCTCTGTATTAAAGAAGGCACTTCGCGCTTACGAAAAAGGAAAGAGAGATGAAGGAAACTGGAAATTGCGCAGTCATGCAGATATGCTGCTTTTGCTGGCGGCCCGAACTGGCGATCTGGACTACCTGCAGGAAGCCGAAATGTTTTTGGGCTTACAACGGCAATGGAATTACACTTATCAGATGTGATTCATCACTTTAGGCTTAATGTCTTGGTTTCAATGTAAAAATTTATTTAAAAAGGCAACGGGAATGCCGGTAACTTCGCAGAATTATGACTTATATTGTACTTTTAGGATAATTGTGTAGGTCTAATTCGCTACATAACGAGTGTGTGTGAAAGGAGGGCCTCTATTGACCGATCGACTAATTCGACTCATGCGGATTATCACTATAGTGCAGGCTAATCCGGGGATACTTGCCAGAGAACTTGCCGAACGATGTGAGACTTCCGAACGGACCATTTACCGGGATATGGAGGCGCTGAGCGCGATGCATATTCCGATTACGAATCTGGGACATGGTAAGGGCTACACCTTTATTAGCAATTTTGCCTTGTATCCTCCGAATTGGACAGATGAGGAGGCTGCGGCCTTTTCCATGCTATCCGGCGTTATGGACAAAATTAAACCGATGCTTCCTGCGGCTTTTGAACGGGCGTACGAGAAAGTCATGGCTTCGACCCATAAGAAAAAAATCGAGCAGGCCCATATTGCCCAGCAGGTATCCAACATCATCCAGCTCGGGAGACAGGCAGACTGGGAAGAGCAGCCATATTTTTTGATGCCCATTATCATGGCCAGCCTTTCTCAGCAAACGATAGAAGTAGAGTATCATCCTGTCTCGCATGACGAAGAAATCTCTACTTTGCGTATTGATCCTTATTGTCTTATTCCACAGGAACGGCGCTTTTACATGCTTGGCTATTGCCATTACCGGTCAGCCGTTCGAACGTTCCGCATCAGCCGCTTCCGGAATGTCCGTATTCTTCCCCGCACCTTTTCCAAAGATAAAACGGAAGTAGAGGCCTTTTTCAGGCATACGTGGGGAGTGGAGGGAGAAGGCAGCGCCACCACCCGGTTTGTTGTCCGCTTTTCTCCGGAATGGGCAGAGGCTGTCCGGGCTGAAGAACTGTTTGTAAAACCGGATATACAGCAAATGTCGGATGGCAGTCTGCTTTTCGAAGCTGTGGTGAATAATGAAAATGAATTTCTGAACTGGCTGAAAAAGTTTGGGCCTGGAGCTGAAATACTACACCCTGCCGCCCAGCGCAAGCGTTTTGCCGACATGCTCGCTGCCTGGGTCCGGATGTATGTTAAACCTGAACACGAGGAAGAGGTGGCAGCAAGCAAAGACCCCCGGTGATAAGAGCCGAGGGCAGGGGGAATGACTTATTTTTTGAACAGATCGGCCAGATTGCCAAACGGATTATAGGGTTCACTGTCATCCTCGTCGGTGCTTGAGTATACCAGCTTGGACCCTGAGCCTTCATTCTCGGTGGCGCTGTTCGTTTCCATGACAAGCCGGTCAACATAACGCATGAATACCTGTGCGGTGTTCAATGCATCATCCATGGCGCTGTGCTGGCGGCCGTCAAATTCGATCTGGCATAATTCCAGCACCTGACTCAGGCTGAGCTGGCGGTATTTGCCTTGCCCGCTCAAAATGCGGGAAATCTGCTTTTGAATATCGTTGGTATTCACGATCCAGGACAGATCAACATGATGAGTACGGCAGTGTGACACCAGCTTCATCCGGTCATCGGGCCCCCAGGCGCACAAGCTGTAGACACGATCGGTCCCAAGCCATTCACTGAACTGCTTGATCGCTTCAGGGAACAGGGGAGCGGCATCGATATCCTTTTGTGTAATACCGGTAAAACGAATGGTTTCCGCGGACAGCACGGGTCTGTTGGAGGGGCGGACGAAAGTATGAAAGGTGTCGGTGATCTCCAGCCCGTCCCCCTGCTGCTCTATTTTGACTGCGCCTATATCTATGATTTCGGAGGAGTAGCGGGGATCGCGGCTGACAGTAAACTCCAGATCGTATATGATGTAGACCATAAAAAGGGCTCCTTTTGCATGTTATTCTAATCCATCTTACATGTAAATGAAGCGTATGTCAGCATAAGCGGACAAAGCCAACCCAAAAAAAGAGAGTGGAGCCGATGTAACCCGGCGTGTTCCACTCTCTTAATGTTGTTTTTAAACATGAATGAATATTGGAAATCAGGCAGGGATTTTAATTTTTTGCCCCGGATAAATCCAATGTGCATTTTTGATTTTATTCAGCTTCTGCAGCTCCTGCCATGTTGTACCGTAGTTCTCGGCAATCGCGTACAGCGTATCGCCGGATTTTACCACATAAACCTGGCCGGCTGCCGTGTCCTGAGGCTTCGGTGTGCTTGGCTTGGGAACAGGAACGGGCACAGGTGCGGGCTCCTCCACTTCAGATACAGGAGTTGGTTCTGCAACAGGTGCTGGTGTTGGTTGCGGAACAGGAGCCGGTGCAGGCTCGGTCCCCGTATTGCTTCCTTCGTCAGCAGAAGTGACCCGTCCATCCGCCTGAACATGGACAGCGCCAAGCTCCTGCATGTGGCTGATCAACGCTTCATCCAGCGAACCGAACATGCCTGCCTGCGGGTATTTCGTAAACATAGTGTACTGGTCGCCGCCTGCCGCCGTAAAGTCATTGGTGGCCAGCGTGTACGTTGCTGCCGGATCGTATGGCTTGCCGTCGATCATCAGCGAAGTGACACGGCTGCCTGCAGCAGCAGACGTATCAATCTTGAACGTCATGCCGGATACCTGCGGAAATCCGCCGCTTGGTTCAGGATAGGCGGATACACCGTTCTCCAGCGCAGCTTTGATATCCGCGCCGGTGACTTCAAGGGTGACTACCTGATTTCCAAAAGGAAGCACAGAGATGACCTGGCCTTTGGTCACATCACCGGCAGGAATGGAGGTACGAATACCGCCGCCATTCGTCAAAGCCACGTCAGCGCCGCTGACATCCCGGATCGCATCGGCGACCAGATCGCCCAGGTTGGTTTCACCAGCACGCACGTTTTCACGTTCCCCGTTCAGGTTCACTGCGCTGTTGGCGACTTTCTCCTCCAGAATCGGCTTTTGCTCGGCCTGGATGGACTGCACCAGGGCGTTTACATCAGCGTCAGGCTGGATGTCTGCGGCTTCCTTGGAGTCTACCAGCGTTGCTTTTTTGCTGACCACATCGTTATTTTCATCAAGATACAGGTCGACCACGCCGAGGAATTTGGAATATTCGCCAGCGCTTGCAATCAGCGTGTCATTGCCGCCAACCAGCCCGTCCTGAAGCACAGTATGGCTGTGACCGTCGATGAACACGTCGATGCCGGGCACTTCCTGGGCAACTTTCAGGCTGGTATCCACACTGGACTTATCCTGCCCAATATGACCCACGGCAACGACCACGTCAACCTGATCCTTGATCTCGTTCACAATGGCCTGTGCTTCTGCGGCAGGGGCGGCAAAATCAATGCCTTCCACATTTTTAGGATTGGTTTTGTATGCCGTCTCTGGTGTAGTAAGGCCAATAATGCCGATTTTCACACCATCTACTTCTTTAATGACATAAGGCTTGAACAAACGGTTGCCGTCCGCTTGCTTCACATTGGCGCTGAGCAGCGGGAATTTCATCTCACCGGCCAGCTTCACGAGCTGCTGCCAGCCGTAGTTGAATTCATGGTTGCCTGGCGCCATGGCATCGTAGCCCATCTCGTTCATCACTTTCACGACACTTTCACCGTTGACGAGCGTAGCGAAGGTGGTGCCATGAACGGCGTCACCGGCATCAAGCAGCAGGGTGTCGGGATTCTCGCTGCGGTACTTGTCAATGATGCCGGCCAGCTTGGCGTAACCCATTTCTTCCTTGTTCTCGACGGCATGGGAATGCACGTCATTGGTATGTAAAATCGTGATGTGTTTGCCGCCTTCAGGGGCAGCGGCCTCATCTGTTGCCGGAGCCGCAGAGACGGCGGCTCCGAAGCTGCCGAACAGTACGGTGGCGCTCAGCAGTACGGAAGCAAATCTTTTCCTTTGGTTCATTGAATACATCACCCTTCCACAACATATAAATGCAAATCTATCATAGAGGTAGTTCAAAAAGTCATCTTTTGATCACGAAGGAAATCAGGAAGCGGACTCGACATCGAATCTTGAATTCAGCCGGGCCTTCCGGTGCTCACGTACCCCACGTACGCTCCGCTCCTCAGTCCCTAGCTTCATTCAACCTTCTTGGTGCTGAAAACCTGACTTTTTGAACTCGCACTCACAGCTGCTATTTTATCAGAGAATTGTAAATAAATCTTGAGTTTTGCGTAAAAATAGATGCCATGGAGCTGACAAAATACCAGGTTTCTCTGAAATTATTGAAAGTATTTGAATGGAACAGGCTTCCTTCAATCTATATCTGTAAGCCAGGAACAGCCGCTTTCCCGCTCCGCAGGCTGCGGCCAGAATATTGAGGCTTCACGGGGCAGGCCGATGCGCGGAAGATACGCGTCCAGCGTCTCGTCAGGCTGCGGCGGCTGGCCCTCGCTCAATAGCAAAACGGCAAAGCGGTTGGCCTGCCGCTCCCATTTTCCCGGCTGAAAATAGGAGTGCTCCTCCAGGAAAAAACGGCTGATTCCTTTGTGCAACCGATCATGCCCCAGTTCATGGGCACATACAAAACGTTCCCACTCCGGGGTCAGGCCGTTATGAAGCACGATAAAGCGGCGCCGGAGCTTGCGGAAGTAAAGGCCCTTCGTGGCCGTGCCCAAGTCTGAGTAGCGGATATGTATGCCGAGTGAGCGGGCGATTTCAAATGGACAGTTGGTCCGGTATTTTTTAACCAGCTTTTGTATGATTTCATGCATAGTTATTCACCTGCTATCGGTTGATAAATGGCGGTTTGGCTCATTTTCACTTGGAGGAGGGAGGCTTGCGCTTGTTCATCTGCTTGGCTTCCCAGAACAGTCCAGTCAGCACATCCTTGATCCGCCTCTTGTCCTCCTCATCAAGGGGGATGCCGTCAAACATCAGCTCCCCGTCTTCCTCCAGCATTTTTTTGAAGTCCCGGCGGTCCCTTGAAGTAGCCCAGGCTGGGGAGTTGGTGGCAACTTCCTCACTCGCGTCATGCTCCAAATACCCTGCCTGCTTCATCATCTCGGCGTAGGGCACCGAGAGCGAATCGGCCAGCTTGCGGATCGTGGCCGGCTTTGGTATGCCCCGCAAGCCGTTCTCAATGCGTGATATTTGTGAATTGCTGATGCCTGCTGCTTCTGCCAGCTGATTAATGCTTACCTTTTTTTGTTCTCTTAACTGTTTCAGGTATATTCCGAATGAAGGGTTTTCCACGTTGACGGACACTCCTTTATGCAGGATCCAAAACATAGCGCCGGCGAGCCTCAAGCAGGCCAGTCTATAGAATACTATAAAACCGTGATGCCAATAGGTAAAGGAAAATGGCAATAATCATGCCAAAAGGCATAGAAAACGAAAGCTTAGGCGTTTTTTTCTGGGAAAAACGGGCTAAAATGCGGTTTGGTTCGACAACCATAAAGTGGTATCTTAAGGTTAATATACGAACAAAAATACGAACAAAATGTGAATTTCTCGTTTTCCTCATGAAGAATCGGCTTCACAGAATGACAGCTGAGGTCCTTCATTACACTTAAATTGTTGCCAAAAGGCATAAAAAAGGAGACTGGCTGATGAATACTCTTTTACCTGAATTGGACCGCCGCAAAACACAAACTGCCCTGGAGGCTGTGTTTGAAAAATACCGTATTTACAAAACGATCACATTCATGGACCGTGAGGTGTCCGTAACGGCATCTTATACAGACAGGCCCCACGGCCCCACGAACCTGACCTCCGATCCGACCGCGCGCACCGCAATCTATAATGTAGACGCACCTGCGGCAAGAGCCGCTTATTGCGACATGGTGGATACAATCGTGGACCGGCTGAATGAACGCGAACAGCTGTTGATCCGGGAACGCTACCTGAAGCAGGACGATGTGTTCGACTATAAAATTTACAATCATGTATTCGACCCCCCGGTCAGCAAGGATACCTATATGAAAATCCGCGCCCGCGCGCTGTACAAAATGGCACTGGCTCTTGCAGACCTCGGCTGGCTGCAGCTCGACAATTTATGCAAGAAGGCAGCAGTGAAATAAATAAGCAGAAAGAAGACAAAACCGGATTGGCCGTACAGGCTTGTCCGGTTTTTTCACGTCTGAGCCGGATGCTAATATTTTATCATAAAATAACGAACATGTGTTCTACTTTTTGCCGCCAATTGTTGTCTCTTATTCGGTCCATTTTCGTTCTATTAAGCGTCAGCGTATACGTTTTGGGGGTGTAAGATTATAGCATCGGGAATGAAGGCAAGGGACAACCGAACACCCACACCGTTATCGTGATCCGGCCAATGAGAGCCGGTTTTTTACTGCGGTTTGCTCTTCTTGCTTCATTTCCGTACCCGGTCTTCGCCGGGGGTATGAGATTGCAATTTGAAGGAAAGGAGGGCTGTGTAATGAACCGGTTCAAGACTGACATGCTTCGTAAGCGGCTGCGGCTGGCAGTGTTAAGTAAAAGGCTGCTGATGCTGATGCAGCCCGCGGGCAATGCGGAAGGGAACGGTTTCAGGGCAGCGCAGCAGGCATAACGAATGAGAGAAGCAATCAAGCAAAAAATGGCGGAGCTTGTTCCGGAGCTGCAGGGCAGGATCTTCGACGTTCTACCGCCAGAGGGACAGTCAACACCGTTTGCTGTCATCGTGCTGGGTGAGGAAATATGGAAATCCGGCTGGGCTGGCTACAGGCAGGTTATTCGGATCCGGCTGCACGGGAGTGCAGCGGAAGCCCCTTCGCGGGACGAGCAGGCACGCAGATTGATTGACGGTCTGCATCGCATACCGGTCCCGGTAAGCACGGCTGACAGGGCCTCCACGGTGATGTTCCACTATTTGGGCAGCCGTGAAGCAGAGGGCACCGACAGCAGCTCCGGCACTACCGTGCGCGCACTCCGATTCGGAATTTATATTCCTGAATCCCAGGGTGAAGCACAGGCTGGGACTCCAGAGGATGAATGGCTTGCCGCACTTGCCGCCTGGACGAAAGAACAGTTGGATGACACCTGGGCGGTTTACCGCGACCAGTGGCCGGCCGATCTGGGCAGCAGAGCGATTCTATGGAGAATGACGGGTTATGAAACCCGGCTGCCGGGAGCTTCGATGTATGAAGTGAGGAAAAGCTTTACAGGGCACGTGATCGCACCTGATACGGCAAGCGAGCAAGGCATCGCCATCCTGCTGGCTGAACGGCTTAGCGCACAAATTCAGCTTCCTCTTAATGCTGCACAGCGGCGTTACCTGTCAGCCGCAGAGATCAAGGCTGACCTGCAGGCGGATGCGATCCTTGAAGGCCAGCTTCGACTCACACTGGCGCAGCGGCACGTAAGGCCAAGCGAGGAGGCTGCGCTGATCCGCAGAGTGGAGATGCAACCCAAATTGAAATGAGGTATTCGTATGGCAGCAAAAAAAACAACGGCAAAAGCCGTCCGTGAAGACAGCGCTCCGCGCTACACGCTGGACGAGCTGAAGGAAAAAGCGGAGCAGCTGTTCTCCGTGAAGGAAGAAGTATTGGTGGGCGCGTTTTACGGAAGCGGACAAACCGTCTGTTCAGTAGAAGAAGCGAAAGCAAAAATTAACGAATTTATGAAAGCGAAGGTGGAGTAATATGGCAGGCGGAACATGGGAAAACACGAATAAACCGGTATTGCCGGGTTTGTATATGAATTTTCAGGCGGCGGCCGCTTCGGCGATTCAGGGCGGCTCGCGCGGTACAGTGGTAGTGCCAGTCAAAGCGAACTGGGGACCAGTGCGCGAATTTGTGGAAATCGGCAGCGAGACGGCCATCGGCCAGGTTTTCTCCAACAGCACCGAGGACGGAGCAACGGCTTATACGACCCTGTATTTGGCACTGCTCGGCGGACCGAAGAAGCTGCTGGCCTACCGTTTGGCGGATGATACGGCAGCCAAGGCATCGGTAAGCCTGAAAAATGCGGAAGATGCTGAAGTATTGAAGCTGACGGCCAAATATTCGGGCTCGCGCGGCAATCAGTTTGCCGTAACCGTGCAGCCATCCCTCGAAAACAGCGCGGCGAAGGAAATCCGTCTTTATGAAGGAACCAAGCTGCTTAAGACTTTTACGGCCGCAGATAATACGGCTGCAGCTGTAGCAGCAGCTGTTAATAAAGACGGTGAAAATGTATGGATCACGGCGGAGGCCGTCAACGGGGCATCCGTCCCTGCGGATGTGACAAGCGTGCTGCTTGCAGGCGGTGTCAGCGGCAACAGCAAGCTGACCAATGCCGATTATATCGCCATGCAGGAAGCGCTGGAAGGCCAGGACTTCAATGTGCTGGCACTGGATTATGCGGCAGATATGGCCTTGCTGCAAAGCTTTGCCGCCTGGATCAAACGGATTCGTGATCATGGCAAAGGAGTGGTGGCAGTCTTTGGCGGCTCCAAGGCTGACGATACGGCGCCGAACGCAGCTGAACTGGCGGCGGCAAGATCCCTTGCTCTGAACCATGAAGGCATCATTAACGTCGGCACCGGCGTGCGCCTGTCCGGAACGGAGTACAGTTCTGCCCAGACGGCTGCCTATGTGGCCGGCCTGATGGCTGGACAGCGGTTGAATGAATCCACAACCTACGCGGTAACTCCGTTTGAGGACGTAACCCGCCGCTGGACCCGTCCGGAACAGGAAAGTGCTATCAAAAACGGCGTGTTCATTCTTTTCCATGACGGTCGTCAGGTGAAGGCGCTGCGCGGCATTAACAGCCTTGTCGTTCCTGCAGCCGGTCAAAACAACGCCTGGAAGAAAATCCGCTCGATCCGCGTCATGGACGCCATCAATGCGGATCTGCAGCGTGCGGCTGAAGAAACGTATATCGGCAAAGTGAACAACACCGAGGAAGGCCGGCTTGCCCTGATCGGTGCGATCAAGGAATATCTGGCCCAGCTGTCGCTGAGCAATGTCATTGAACCTTCCGGCTACGATGTCATCCTGGACCCTGCTTATTACGGAGATTCTCCGATCGTTACACCGGAGCCGGATCAGGTGTTCCTGCAGTGGAATGTGAAGCTGACCGACGTGATGGAGCAGCTCTTTGGCACTTTTTATGTTCAGTAAATAAATCCAGGGGAGCTGGAAGGCTCCCTTATCTAAAACTAAATTTTGATCATTTCGAGGAGGAAATAATATGTTGGATGCTTCAAGAGTTATTTTGGGAACGTACGGTCAGGCGTATATTGATGGGGTATGGCAGACCCATATCAACAAGCTGGAAGCTAGCGTGGAGATGGAAAAACGTGAGCTAAACCTGGTGGGCAGCGACTGGAAGGTGCATAAAAACGGCATTAAAAAAGGCACCGGCACCATGAGCGGTTACAAGGTTACTTCGGACATGATCAAGCGCGGTTTCACCAAATTTGAAATCATCACCAAGCTGGATGATCCCGAGTCTTACGGCCATGAGCGCATTCGCCTCATCCGCTGCATGCCGGACAAAATCCAATTGGCCAACTGGACAGCCGGCGAGGAAGTGCAAGAGGAAACCACGTTTACGTTCGAGGGTTATGAGCTGCTTGATCCGATTGTTGCGGACTAATCTTTTATTCATAATGGGCCTGGAGTAATCCAGGCCTAATTCTAAAGAAATTATTTAGGGGGATTTAATATGAGCTTGCCTGAAAATATGTCAGAAGAACAGATTTTGGATAGTCTTTTTGAAGCAGCTGACAAGTTACCTGAAGAAACTGTTCGTATCCAACGACTGGATATGCTCCTCACGCTTCGTGGTTTGACATCCAGCAAAGTCGATAGCATTCGTGAACGGTGTACTATTCGTAAGACCATTAAAGGCCGTGTAGATGAAAAAGTAGATACAGAAACGTTCAATGCACTGCTCATTTCTGAAGCTACGGCTAGTCTTGAAGTGAAAAGTCTGAAAATTAATGGATGGGGGGACCCGCGAATTACTAGCCGTCTTAAGTTGTCTGGAGGGGAACAGGCGGTGCGTCGTATGCTTCTGGCAGGGGAACTGGATGCAGTAGGTGACAAAGTTTTGGAGCTTTCGGGCTTCGGTGTGGAAATTGATGATCTAAAAAACTGATTCGCTCCGGCGGAATGACGACGGTGATGTATCATCTGTGGATACGTCATCATCTCCGTCCCGGAGAGTTTTGGGCCTTACCCAGAGGAGAAAAATCCATGCTAATCGCATTTGCAGAAGAGGAACTGGATGCATTATCCAAACAAATACAGCAATGATAGATATGTTGGGAGGTGAGTAAATGGCAGGATCAAGTAACTACAGAGTTAATATTGTTACAGATGTAGAGGATTTGATCATTACAAACCGGGAACTTAAAGCAACAAGCCGCTATATTGAGCAGATACAACGGCTTTCTGATCGCTTAGGACGTGCCCGTTATCAGAGCTTGATCAAGCTAAATACGGAACTTAAATATATGCATAGGCATCTGGGCAATATTTATAGTCTGGCTATTCGTCTCAGTCGTCTGCGTATTATACCAAAAGTCTTTTTGATTGATAAAGCGACCCCAGTGCTTGAAGCGCTTATCAGAAAGCTAAAAAGTCTTAAGGATGCTTATATTGTTGCACGTGCTAAAACGGGTATTGATCAAGACGGTATTAGGAAAGGTAAAGGCGGAAATGAAGGAAACAATTCAAATGTTTCAAATATTGTTGATAAATCTGTAAATGTTACTACGAATATAAATGATCCTAAATTTGACTTTAATTTTAACTTTAATAATGATATCAAAGTTGGACCACCTCGAATCATTTTTAGAGTTGCAGCGCCAAAATTTATACCTAGGATCAATGTAAGAACAGGCCCAATTCGAGTTTCTCCAAGAATCAATGTAAGAACAGGTCCAATTCGACTTTCCCCAAAAATTAATGTAAAAACAGGTGCAATTCGAGTATTTACAAAAATTAAGGTAATTTGTGATTGTTGCTGTGGAAAAAAAGGAAATAGCACGAGAAAGTGTCCTGAAAAAAAGTGTCCTAAAAAAAATGGGCCAAATTCTAAAGATAAAGATAAAAATAAGAACAACAGAAAAAATCCTGGCAGTAGACCTGGAGTTCCTAAACTATGGGAATCGTTAAAACGTTTTTTCAACCCAAAACCGGGCTCAAAGTCTACCAATGTGCCGGGAGTCCCAGAGGGGCGGCCAAATGGGAATAAGGGGACGCTTGACAAAATCTTTGATTTCGGAAAAAAGTTAGGTAAAGGAGCTACGAAGGCGAGTAAGAGGATACTTGGCCCGGCTAGCGTGGCTTTTGATGTTATAGACATTGCCAAGGCTTCGCCAGAAGATCGTCCAGCTGCCATTACATCAGCGAGTTTAGTAGGTGGTTTTGCTGCTGGTGGGGCAGCTATTGGTACAGCGATTGCTCCAGGAATAGGTTCTTTAATCGGTGGTCTTATTGGCGCAATTGTAGGGGTCGTAGCAGATAGCTTAGTAGGTGAATGGTTAGCTCAAAAGTTCACTGAAATGATTAATTGGGTCAAAGAAAAAATCCCTGCTGTAATGAAATGGGTCGGAGAAAAGGCTACTATTGCAAAGGATTGGATTGGTGAGAAAGCCACTGGTGTAATGGAATGGGTCGGAGAAAAAGCTACTATTGCAACGGAATGGATTGGTGAGAAAGCTACTGGTGCAATGGAATGGGTTGGAGAAAAAGCTTCCCAAGCTACGAATTGGATGGGTGATAAAGCAACCGAAGTAAGCAATTGGTTTTCCAGTCAAGCAGATAGTCTTAAAAATAACTTCTACGATTTATTCGGATATTCAAAAGAACCGGAAAAATCACAACCTGAGGTATCAGCAAATAATGTTTCGCATCCTTATAACCCTGCTTCCACTACACCTGGAGAAACGTTAGCTCTTTCAGGATTGCCGATACCACCTGTTATCCAAGGACTCCAAAACCGTTCTGAAACAATTCAAGGAATGGGTTCGGCCGGTTCACAGGTTCCCATGGCGAATGGAGGGAAAACTGCTCCGTATCTTGTTCAAATAACAGATGAGCAAATGAGCAGCCTTTCAGGCTTTCTTAAGGATTTCAAGACAGAAACGAACAATCAGGTCAGTGTAACGTTGCCTCCAGGCGCAGTGCAGGTAACGGTTAGGGAAGATTCCATTGATTTTGACGCGATGGCACTTCAAGTAGGATACCGAATCGTGAATGAGGTACGACAGGCAATGATTAATAGAAAGGGAGGGGGCGACAATAGTTCTCCTAAAAAGGGGAAGGCTGTATTAGTCTAATGTGAATTTATTACAGTAGAAAGGAGGAAGGCCATGAGCGTAGACTTTTTTCTTATTAATGGTGGGTTTATATTTCAATTCCCGGTTAACCCTGAAGAGGTTAACATTTCACGACAAAAGGGATATGAAACAATTACGATGCTTACGCATGGAGAATTTGATTTTCCACAAGGTGAAAAGGTGAAAGAAATCACCTTTTCTTCTTTTTTTCCAAAGGTATATGATGCATCGTTTTGCAGGTATAAAAATATTCCGGACCCTAATGAAGCGATGAATATGTTGAATGCTATGTTAAAAGCAGAGAAGCCGTGTCAATTTATTATCACGAATACGTTAATTAATGTTCCTGTTTATATCATTGCCCACAATACTACCTTTCGCGGAGGCGAGTCAGGGGATATATATTTCGAAATTACTTTGCGTACATGGCGTGAACCTAAAATAGCTTTGCGAAGTGGGAGCTCTGCTCAAAAAGTCAACGCAAGCAACCTTCCGCGTACGAATCTAAAAACCAAACCTAAAACGTACACTGTCAAGGCAGGGGATTCGCTTTCCAAAATTGCAAAGTTGGAGTTGGGGGACAGTTCAAAATGGAAAAATATATATCAAATGAATAAAAAAGTCATAGGCAATAATCCGAATTTGATTAAAGTGGGCCAAAAGCTGGTGATGCCATGAGCTATCAAGTAATACTTCAAGATAAATATGATCTTACCCCTATGGTTGAGAAAATAACTTTAAAAGATGCTCTTAACCAAATCGCATATCAGGCCAGCATCCGTGTAGCTGCTTCAAATAATATGCCCCCGATTACTCCGGGAATGCCCATTCGAGTCAGTGGCATTCCATTTGGAAAAAATGTCAAGGTGCCGCTTCTTCACCCTGCTGTTGTGTGGGAAGTAGAGAGCTCCAACAGCGGTACAAAACGATTTTCTTTGGTGGTATATGACCGAACGATTTATTTAGATAAATCCGAGGATGAATATTTATTTCCTAAAGGACAGACTGCCACACAACGTTTGAAAAAATACGCGAAGGATTGGGAGTTTAAGATCGCCTCAATACCCGACACGAAGGTGCAGCTTGGAAAAGGGATATATCGTGCCCAGACTCTTTATTCCATGATGCTTGCTGATTTGAAAGAGACAGCAAAATTGGGTGGAGACCTGTATCAGTTGCGTATGACAACTGCCGGGCTGGAGCTGTTTAAAATCGGCAGTAATCCTTCCCCCTACGTGTTAGACCGATTTATTGACATTACTCAGTTAAGGACACTTGAGGGAGCTGTTACTAAGGTCAAAGTAATGACAGCTAATGAGAATGTGGGCAGCGGACAAGAGGTACCATCTAAGGTGCTGGCTGTAGCAGAAGGGGATACTAAAGGGCTGGGCACTTTGCAAAAACTGGTGGAGGATGATCAAGTGAAAGCCGCTGGCGGGGCAAGTAAGCTTGCTAAAAGTCATCTCACCGGAATTCAGGAAACTTTTACTGTAAATTTACCGGATATTAACACTATACGTGCTGGTGAAGCTGTTGTGTTACAAGGATTGAAGCTGATCGTGACATCGGTCAGTCGCGATTTGGGTAACCCAGGAAATATGACTTTGGAGCTGGCTTCCTTCGATATGGTAAAAAGGAGGTATTTTCTTGAGTAAAGACCCTTACGGCGCATTTGTTAGTATAATGCAGTCTTCTATGGCAGGGCACACTCGCCAAGCGCTGAGTGGAGTAGGAGCAGTTCTGGGCACGATTACCTCCACGGGACTCAAGCTGGACGATTTTAAGCATGAGCTTCAGGATTATCTGGTTGCCGAGCTGCCGGGATTGCTGTCTGTCCCCCGCCATATGTATATAGGTACCACGACCTCGGTGGAAGAAGAGAGTTGGGAGGGCAAGGAGCTCAAAACTTCTTTTTACATTGGGGAGGACAAGTTGGAGGATGTGAATCTGGGCCTGAAAGAAGGGCTTAAGCCCGGGGATCGTGTACTGGCGGTTCAGGTAAATGGCGGCAACGACGTGGTTGTTGTGTGCAAGGTGGTGAATGGACGTGGCTAATTTATTTCCGGAAACGGAGGAAATGGTCTGGAAAGATGTGACCGACCCGGGCCTGCTGGAGGATAATCAGGCTGTGTTTGGAAGAAGCTGGCGGTTTGATTTTGAAACCGGAGATTTTGTCATGAGTCCCAGTCGTAAAATCGTAACCACAGGTGAAAAAGAGTCCTGGGTGCAGTGGTGTGAAAAAGCAATTCTTACCCCTCGCTACCGTCATGTCATCTATTCTCCTGACTATGGAAGTGAGCTGGAGGAACTGATTGGCAGCAGCTATGGGCGAGGTGTGCAGGAAAGTGAAATTAAACGTATGGTCACAGAAGCGTTGCTGGCAGATGCCCGTACAGCCAGTGTGGATCAGTTCACTTTTCGCTGGGAAGGCGAAGCATGCCATTTTAGCTGCCAGATTACAAATGTGCGTGATGAGACGGAAATTGTAGAAAGTGTGGTGATCTGATGGCAGACTTACCGGAATATTTGGTAGACCAGACGGAAGAGGAAATTTTAAATCGGATGCTGGAAAAAGTGCCTTCGGACATTGATAAGTCCGAGGGCTCTTTTATTTGGGATGCGCAGGCTCCGGCAGCGTTTATGCTATCAGAGGCGGCGATCTGGGCGCAGGAGTTGCTGCGGCGCGGCTTTGCCAGTACGGCAGCGAGCGACAATCCGGATTTTCGCTCGCCAGAGCTGGATTTGCGGACCGCAGAGCATGGGGTGACAAGGCGGGAAGCGGTAGCAGCCTCTGGATCAGTCACGTTTACGGGCAAAGCGGGGACGATTGTCCCGGCGGGAACGTTGGTGGCGACTCCGGCAGACGATGTATCGGGGGAAGCTTCGATTGAATTTGCGACTACTGCATCTCTAACGCTGGATGAGCATGGGACAGGGGATGCGGCGATCCGGGCGGTCAATCCCGGACGAAGCGGCAACGTGCCTGCAGGTGTCATACAGGTAATGGCAACCCCGGTTAGCGGGATATCCTCTGTGATCAATAAAGAGGAAACGAAAAGCGGCACAGACATAGAGAGCGACCAGCAGTTGCTGGAGCGTTTTTATGCCAAGGTGCGAAACCAGGGCACAAGCGGTAACAAAGCACAGTATATCCAGTGGGCGAATGAGATTGCCGGAGTTGGCGGTGTAGAGGTGGTTCCACTGTGGAAAGGGCCTGGAACAGTGGGGATCTATCTACTGGATACGGATAAACGGGCTGCCAGCCCAGATATCGTCGCGGCGGTGCAAAAGTATATTGATCCGACCCAGGATGGACAAGGCGAAGGCCGGGCGCCAGCAGGTCCTGTGGTAACGATCATGCCAGCGCAGGAAGTGGCCATTAACATCTCAGTCAAGGTACAGCGTACCAAGGAGAAACCATCCACCCTGGAAGAAATCAAAAAGCTGATCGAAAGTGGTGTGCAGGCTTATTTGAAGCAGCTTGCTTTCTACAAGGAGGACCCTTTGGTTCGGTATACCCGGATTTCTGCTGTTTTGCTTGATATTCCAATCATCATTGATTACTCGGACCTTCTCGTTAACGGGATGAGCAATCAAAATATTGAGATCAAGACCGGCCAGGTAGCGGTACTGGGGACGGTGAGCGTCAGTGAGTAATTTGCAGATGATCAGCAGCAGGGGAAGCGAGCTTTTTTCCTATTTGCCGGGATATTATAGCACCTCAAGGATTATGGGCTCGATGATGGACGCCCAGGGCGGCGAAATGGATCAACTGTATGCGGCGCTGAATGAAACGGTGGATCAGTTTTTTGTCAGCACGGCGACCTGGGGACTGGAGCGCTGGGAAAACGAGTTAGGGATATCAACGGATTTGACCAAGCCGATTGAGCAGCGCCGTGCTGTGGTGGAGTCGAAGCTGCGGGGGGCCGGTTCTTTTACCGGCCGGCTCGTGAAAAATGTGGCCGAGGCGTATGACGGAGGTACCGTGGACATCACCTTTCAGCCGCAGGAATGGAGCTTCACGGTCAAATTTGTGGATACGATTGGCATTCCGCCGAATCTTGAGGACCTGAAGGCCGTCATTGAAGAAATCAAGCCTGCCCACTTGGCGGTCGAATACGAATTCAGCTACCTCCTGATCCGCGATATCCATGAAGTGATGACCCTGGCCGAGATGGAGCAGACTTTGTTGCACAAGTTTGCGGGGGGCGTTCGTTTGGACAAGCAGCGTGTTTAATAGGGGGACGGCTAAGCAGCAGGATATTGATATTAAAACGCACGCCTATATTGACAGCTTTTTATGAATGAAGAGGTGAGAATCTTGAGCGAAAATACGCAACAGTTGAACTTGCTAATGAAAGACCCGACGTTGGATGGCCATGAATATTTTAATGTGAAAACGATGATGAACGACAACTGGGAGAAGATCGATAAGTTTGCTGGTGAGGCTAAGGCGAACATTGAGAATCTTGAGGGTCGTTTGAATTCAAGAACTGAGGAAGAGGTTGTTCTTAATGGGGGAGTTCAGATTGTTGATGCCGTCAAGGCGGCGCCGTTCAACCTGACCGGCCTTAAAGGCCGGACGCTGGTTAACCTGCTGGGGCGCTGGGGAGGCATGGAGAGCCTTATAGGTGTTTTAGGATATCAGGCTACGGTATCACTTGATACAACAAACAAAACACAGGGAAGTAGCGGTTTAAAAGTAACATTGGCTTCGGGGTATTCGAGTGGTGCGGGTTATTATTCATCCTTAAAACTAACTGCTGGAAAGTATTATGTTGGAATTGCAAATGTAAAAAACGGAAATGCGTCAACAGGTGCGACAATCTCATTCCCTTCAATTGGAGCTGGACCATGGATTACGGATGCTTCAAAGTTCCAACCTGTATTTTTAAAAGTTAACCCTACCACTGATGTAACTACAAATGTAGATGTGGCAATAAAAGGATCGGCGGGGCAATACGCCTATTTTGATGAAATTCGTGTCTACGAAATAAGCGCTGCTGAATATGCAGACCTTCCAGGTATGACCGCCGCACAAGTTGCTGCTAAATATCCATACGTAGACAGCGTTACACCTGTCCGTAATCCGTATGTGATCCGGTACGGGGAGAACCTTTTGCCGCCGTTTTATGAGTGGTCAGGCGTGAGCGCGGCGAAAGTTAACGGGCCATATGAAGAAAGTATTACCGTTGCGTCGGGAGCCACCGGAAATACAACGATTATTCATACGATGCCAGCTGTTCCCGGAACTACGTATACATTCTCATGTGAACGAACCGGTAGTGGGCTTTTGGGCTTCGATTTTCTGAATGCTGAAAGGGACACTGTCCTTTTAACTACAGGATTTATCGACGCTCCTGCGACAACTTTAACGGCTCCCGCAGGAGCGGGTTATATGCGGACGTGGACAGTCGCACCGCCTACAGCTGGAACATACACCTACAAAAACCCTATGCTAAACATCGGCAGCAAACCTCTACCGTTCGTGCCGCGTGAGGATGCTATGCTTGCGCTGCAAACGGACCTGTATGCCGATCCGGTGACAGGCGCAAATGCTGATTCTGTATTTGAGCAGGGCGGTCAGTATTTCAAGGCTAAAAAGTGGCAGAGGCTTGTACTAGATGGGTCTCAAAATTGGATGTGGTCTGTGTGGTCAACTACGGGATATAAACGGGTGCAACCGAATGTGGGTGGTAATTATGAAGTATTAAACAACCCTGTCAACGAATCTGGCTGGTTGGTGAAGTATGACGGGAAATTACTAACCCGCGCTGCATCAGGAACCGTTCAGTCAGCAGGAGACCAGCAGATTGTTACCGGGATTTACAACAATGCAGTTTATAACGCTTTTAACTTAACCGTATCTAATACTGACAGTGGATGGGGTGACAACTACACACCGACATCCGACGAGATCAAGGCGTATTTTATGGGTTGGGTGATGTATGACGGATCATTAGTTGGTGGTGCAGCCAGTCCTAATAACCCTGCAGGCAATACGTATAACGGCACAGGATCAAAAGCGTGGTGCTATCGTACAGACGGCGTTTCTCGCACATACGCAGGGCCTACAGCGACACTACCAACCACACAAGCTCCTGTATGGACGCCTTACGGGCTTGTATACCAACTCGCAACGCCTACCGTCGAGCCGATTGTTTCCGAGGGGCAGCTCACGTTTAATGAGGGCAGCAATCAGGTAGAGGTAGGTACGGGGATTGTGCTGCGTGAAGCTGTTAAGGTAGAGCCTTACTATGATTATAATCCCAATGCTAACAGATGGGCGATAAACCGCCTCTCTGGATCAAGACCTAATCCATTAAAGAACAAGCCTATTAAAATTATGGTGGTATATGGAAATAGCATGCCAGAGGCTTTTAATTGGGGGGTTACTTCTTTAAATGATGGTAATTGGTACGGGAATGTATATATAGATCAGATTTATGCTTATTCCAGCGATAAAGCATATTCCGTAACCTACCTTATGTCGGCTACTTCCCCGACCCAGCCAGTCACCGGAACCTATGCCGGAAATGAAAAATCATTGCTGGAGGACTTGGTGGATAGCGTCACACAGCAGGAAATCCGTCTCGCGGTCGTCGAGAATAAGAAGTCGGAGAAGGACAACCCGGCGTGGATTACGCCGACGCTGCTCAATGGCTGGACAAGTCCCGCATGGAAACAGATATCTTACTACAAGGATTCAGAGGGTGTTGTACGATTCCGGGGGGCGATACTAGGCGGAGTAATTACCGGAAACGCGCACATTATCCAACTGCCTGTAGGTTTTAGGCCCACCATCTATCAGCAGTTCGCAGCTATCACTATTTCGTCGTCCTCTGGCGCGATGCTAGGTCGTGTTGTGGTAGATAGTCAGGGCCGCGTATTCGTGGATTTCGGTAGCAATACAGAGGTTTCACTGGATACGGTCGCATTCAGAGCAGACTTATAAAAGGAGGTGCATAGACCATGAGAGCAGTTCCCAAAATTGATATTAGCGGACTCTTTATCGAGGACGTAATCACTGACGATTCCTTTACTGGGGTTGTCCCTTTTTATGCCGATCAACCAGTGAAGTCGGACTTGACGCCTAAAGAGGAGGCGGAGAGACAACTGGAAGGGGAATCGCAACCTGCCGGGTACATCGTCGGCGTCCCGGTCCCTGTTGGGCTATACAAGCCACGTTTCGATTTCGACGTATGGGAAGCATATCAGGAAAGCATCAGCACCGCTGGGAATGAATACCAAGCAGCATATGCAGATTGGTCCACCTTGCCGGAGAAAGAGCGTGGCGAGGCTCTTGTATATGTTCAGCAAGAGGAGCCAGCATTCTGGATCGAGGGACTAACCCCCGAGGAGATTGCCGAGTTGACCGCTGCGCCGCAACAGGAGCCAAGTGAGACCGAGCAACTGAAACAGCGGATCGCGGATCTGGAATTGGCATTGGCTCAGCTAGTGGCTGGAAAACAAAAATAAAGGAGGCGAGTGTGCTTGTCAGCACTAACTGAAGAACAACTGCGCATTTGCGCACGGGCGTGCATTATCCGTTATGACAAAGGCGAGCAGAATCTGGGTGGAATCATCAGCAGCTATACCATGAACCAAAGGGATGCAAATGCTATTCTCTCGGATATTTATGCCAAGCGTCCCGAACTACGATCTGCAGGAGAGGAGCAATCCGCCCCCGTCAAGGGAAAGTGGTACCACGCTGTTTTTCGTAAAAAGTCGGTATAACCCTATGCACAATAAATCTACAGCAAGAAGGAGGGAGAAGCTATGAATGAACAGACAGCTTTTATGCCTATGGCTCTGTCCACCGGGGGTGTGGTAGATTATCTTTTCGGCGGCTGGACGACGATGCTGACATTGCTGTGGTGGATGGTAATTATCGACTTTTTCACCGGCTGGGCGGCGGCCTGGATCAATGGCGAGCTCAAGAGCCGGTCCGGATATTATGGAGTGTTTCGGAAGGTCACTGTATTTTTGCTTATAACGATTGCTCATTTAATCGACGGTATCCTTGGAGATGAACACTATTTCCGGGATGCGGTCGTTTTCTTTTATCTGGCGAATGAGCTGCTGTCCATTATTGAAAATGTGGGCAGAATGGGCGTGCCGATGCCGGATATTTTGCGCAACGCAGTTGCCATATTCCAATCCAGGTCAGCTGTGAACAAAGGCGGCAAAGGCAATACAGAGCAGGATGAGATTGCGGAAGTGCAAAATGCACACCAGAATGAGAGCGGTGAAGCACAAAGATTTCAAGAAAGCGTTCTGCAGCAGAGTTCTGAGATTAATCAGGATAGCAGCAGGGATCTGCTGCAGAAGATGTTTGTAGACCCGGAAACTGCTCTGAAAGCAAAGGAGCGCATGACTGGCCCGAATGCTCAGGACAATCAAGAGACTGCTGCTCGTTCTAAGGGCCAGATCATGTAGTGATCAGGAAGACTATGGTAGATGACGCTTTTCAAAATGTCTAGGTAAATCGTGTTCTAAATACAGAAGGGACTTCGAGCCCCTTTTATCCAAGCTTATAGGAGGTACTTAATATGGCAAGTGATACGGAACATTTAAAATTGCTTAAAAAAGATCCCCTAACTGATGGCAATGAAACTTTCAACATCCAAACGATGCTGAATGACAATTGGGATAAGTTAGACGATGCAGTAGGAAGCTTGCAAGACGAAATCGCTAATCTGGACCCTGAAATTCCTGAGGGAAGCACTACGCAGAAAGGAATTGTGCAGCTAAGCAGTGCTACGAACAGTACATCGGAGACTTTAGCAGCAACGCCCAAAGCAGTGAAGGCTGCGTATGACTTGGCCGCGTCCAAACTTGACAAGAATACTGCATTCATCGAACTAAGAGATGGGGCAACGACAGCAGGACCTGCATTTATCGATTTCCACAGTGGGGCCAGTGTTACCGATTTCGATTCTCGAATTATCGCTGAGGGAGGCAACGGGAATACTGGGGGCGGCAATTTGTCCCTGCAAGCTAATAATATAATCATGAACGGTAGCACGACTCTGAATGGTTGGACCTCTGTAAAAAACAACATGGATGTTGTACGCGACGGGGGCACTGGTCTGAGGCTTATCGGTTCGACGCATACGTACATTCCGCTTTACCCGAAGGGTCTTGAAGCAGGGCGCAAAGGCTGGTTTGGATTTGGTAACCCAAACACTAATGACATACAGATAGTCAATGAGGCTTCTGATGGACGCGTAATCTTACAAGGAGCTAACGTTGAGTTTGTTGGACCTGTAAATGCAGGTAAGGTTTGGGTAGCAAGAGATCCGGCATACGGTACTGTTGCTGCAATTTCTTTAGCCATCGGGGACAGCGACACTGGCTTTCATTGGCTGCGTGACGGTTACGTCGATATTTACTCTAATGGTCAAGTGCCTGCCAGACTTATAGGCGGCGAAATTGAATTCAAAAACACCAGTGGCAGTTATGAAAATCTAAGACAGGCGATTGATAGGCTAAGGAACAGACATATTATTTCGTCTGCCGCCCCTTCTGGTGGCAATGATGGGGACATCTGGTTTCAATACCAATAAGCAGGGGGGCGCACCGAGTGGCTCTAGGTACTAAAGTTAATGGGGTATGGAAAACGCCGACAAGAGTGTCCGCCAAGGTTGCGGGGAGCTGGCGGAGCGTGCAAAATATCTGGGTTAAAGTGTCGGGAACATGGCGCCCCGTTTGGACCGCTGCCCTAACCATGCGGCAAGGTTCCATATGGGGGAGTAGTTCATACGTGGCCAAGCAAGTGGATCATGTGGAATGTTATGCGTATAACCCGAGTACAGGAGGCGGGGAGGCTGGCGTTGTAACAAGTACATCGGTGAATTTGACGGGTGTTTCAACTGTAACTTTTGTTGTGGCAATTGAGGGATCCAGCGATGTCCAGTCAGATGGTATTTTCATAGCGTCAACTGAGCAGATGGGCGGCGGCGGTACATATAACGCCCGAAAATACCAAGGGAAACTTACTAGCCGGACGTCAATAAATTTGGATGTGTCCGCTTTGTCCGGGTCCTACTATTTACGCGCCCATGCTACCAACAACGCCGGTATAACAAACTGGAAGCGGGTAAGACTGTACAGCATTTTGTTGGATGGCCGGGAAATTTGGAATGGCAGCAATAGCTGGACATACGTTTAATAAGGAGGCACAATCATGGCTGATAACAATTATATGTACGTGCAATACTACAAGGAAACCGGCAACGTGGTGGCCATCACGTCGGCAGAGCTGGCAGCGGCAGAAGGGTATGCGGTCGCCAAGACGGAAAAGTATAAGCCGGGCGACGAGTTCACATACACCATAACTGTGTTGGCTGTAAGTGAAACAGGCGACATCGATTCAGACTTTTCCGTACTGAACAACCCACAGGCAGCTCAGCTTCTGGCCGACAACGCCGCTTTGAAAGCGGAAAACACCGAACTTAAACAAGCCATAGCTGACCTGACTTTGACGCTTGCTGCTGTAATGGCTGAGTAAGGGGGATGAGGACTATGAACTATACAAAAGACAGTGGACTCGTTAAAATCTGGGTCAGTTTGGTGATGACTGGCACATATAAACTTGAACAAGTGCCTAATCTGTACAATCTTAAAACTGTCGTATCAGATGTCATAAACGGAACAGCATAAAGATTCTAAACAACGCCGAGAGGCGTATTTTTAAGATATAAGAAAGTGTAACTTCGGAGGAATTACTTCCTTTGTTCCGGATGCGGCTGACACGCAGCAGCAAAATACCCGTCCCAAAGAAACAAGTACAAGGCCTCAGTAAAATACCGAATGGCCTAATTTTTCGACTCTGTCCGAACAAAAGGATAACAGCCCGTACAAGAAAAGAAGACAAGCATACAATATAGAGCAAGACAATAAACATCCTTGCAAGAGAGATATAAGATCTCCAACAATTCAGATTCTGCGGATGAACGAAGGGGGAGTGTCATATGCAGAATAGTCGCTCTACGAACGCCGAAGGTATTGATGTTTCAAGATATCAGGGCAGTATTAACTGGCGGAAGGTGCGTGCAGACGGTAAGTCTTTTGCTTTCGTCAAAGCGAGCCAGGGGCAAAGCTATGTAGACCCCACATTTGAGGCCAACGTGCAGGGCGCGAAGGAGGCCGGGGTGCTGATCGGTGCGTATCATTTTTTGGACGCGGCGAGTGCCAGCGCTGCCCGGCTGGAAGCGCGTCATTTTTCGGAGGTGCTTGAACGGGTTGGCGGTGCGGCCGCATTGGAGCTTCCGCCGGTGATGGATTATGAAAATAATCCCACCGGGCTCAGCAAATCAGCGATCAACAGTGTCGCCATGGCTTTTCTGACCGAGCTTGAAAAGGTAACTGGTCGCCGGCCGATCATTTATTCAGGTAATTCATTTGCCGCCAATTTTGACGCTTCACTCAGCCTGTACAAGCTGTGGATTGCGCGATACAGTACCAAACCACCATATGACACCCCTGCCTGGAAGCAGTGGGATATCTGGCAATATACGGATAATGGCCGTGTGGACGGTATTGCGGGCGCTGTGGATTTAAATGTATACAACGGCACGGAAGCAGAACTGCGTGAGGAATTTGCAAAAGGCGGAGGAGATGAAGAACCGATGACGAATGAAGAAAAAGCAGCCTTCCAGGCACTGCAGCAGCAGGTAGCGGCACTGCAGGCATCGCACAGCATGCCGGTTCCCGAGTGGGCGAAGGAAGCCGTAGCGGCAGCAGTGGCCTATAACCCGCAGCAGCCGCTTCTGGATGTAAACGGCGCCACAAGCTATGATATGTACCGCCTGATTGTGGTGATGCACCGCATGGGTCTGTTCAATAAAAAATAATAGACAATCAGCCACAGTAGTAAAGAGCACTGGCCTTATAGGGTCGGTGCTCTTTTTTGGTTTAAAGTGCAAGTTCAAAAAGTCAGGTTTTCAGCACCGAGAAGGTTGGATGAAGCTAGGGACTGAGGAGCGGAGCGTACTTGGGGTACGTGAGCACCGGAAGTCCCGGCTGAATTCAAGATTCGATGCCGAGTCCGCTTCCTGATTTACTTCGTGATCAAAAGATGACTTTTTGAACTACCTCTTAAAGAGGAATTCTTGAGTACCCGGCGCTTGAATGCCTTGCATTCCTGCAATTTGTGATTTTATTGACCGTTATCTAATTAGCGGGTTCATAGAACGAATGATATTCCATCTTTTTACTTGTAATAATATTTTACATATAGAAAAATCAAATGCCGTAATATTGTAAAAAATGCTTGTTAAAAACGTCTTCCTGTTGTAAAGTAACCATAAATAACCTCTATGTACATACCACATGACGAGTGAATGTTATTAATTATAACATTAGATAACATCCAATGTTTTTTCTTCTTTGCGAATTTTATCGATTTTTGCCAATGAAATTATTAAACTCTATTTTCTGTTTTAACACTAGTGTTATACTTTTTTTACCAGATATTTTATGTATTTAATTACCAAAAAGTGATTTTTTATTTACTCCGGTAACAACACATTTACAACATAAACACAAATCGAGAGGGGTTTCAGAATGAGTAAAAAAAGATGGTACAGCATGTTTGTTATGATGCTGGCAGCTGTGATTGCTTTGGTCGGCTGCGGAGGAGGATCTGGTGAAAGCGCTGATCCGGCTGCTGAACCACCAGCGGATCAAGGGGATGCGTCCCAAAATAATACGCTGATCTTCGGCCGCGGCGGCGACTCGGTGGCATTGGATCCGTCGATCACGACAGACGGCGAATCTTCGAAGGTCTCGAAGCAGATATTCGATACGCTGCTTGTTTATGAAGAAGGTTCAACTAAGGTCAAGCCTTCACTGGCTGAAAGCTATGAAGTTTCCGCAGATGGCCTCGTCTATACTTTTAAATTAAAAAGCGGTGTGAAATTCCATGATGGTACAGATTTTAATGCTGATGCCGTTGTATTCAACTTCAATCGCTGGTCTGATCCGAACAGCCCGTACAAGTTTGAAGGGGATTCCTTTGATTATTACGATTCCATGTTTGGCTCTCCCGACAACAGAGTCATCAAGGAAGTCAAGGCAGTTGACGATCTGACTGTTCAATTTACACTGAATGCGCCACAAGCGCCGTTCCTGCAAAATATCGCCATGACTTCCTTCAGTATTGGCAGCCCTAAGGCCATCGAAGAGAAGAAAGAGAAATTCAAAAGTGAGCCTGTAGGTACTGGACCATTCAAGTTCGTTGAATGGAAGCGCAATGACTCCATCACGCTGGAGAAGAACCCCGACTACTGGCAAGAGGGATTGCCTAAGCTGGATAAAGTCATCATTCGCTCCATCCCTGATAATACTGCCCGCTTTAACGCGCTGCAGAACAAAGAAATCGATATTATGGAAGACCTGAACGCAGACGATCTGGCCGTGCTGGAAAGCAATCCTGAACTGCAAAAAATCGAGCGTCCTTCCTTCAATGTGGCGTACATCGGCTTCAACGTTAAGAAAAAGCCGTTTGATAACCCGCTCGTTAGACAAGCGCTGAATCATGCGGTGAACAAACAGGCGCTCGTAGATGCCTTCTTCGGAGGCAGCGCAATTCCGGCGAAGAACCCGATGCCGCCAACGCTGTGGGGTTACAACGACAGCATCCAGGATTATGCATACGACCTGGAGAAGGCCAAGTCCTTGCTGGCCGAAGCCGGTTATCCGAACGGCCTGCCTGAAGAAGTGACATTTTATGCGATGCCTGTATCCCGTCCTTATATGCCAGATGGTAAGAAGGTGGCTGAGGCGATCCAGGCGGATTTTGAAAAAATCGGTGTTAAGGTCAACATCCAGTCTCCTGAATGGGCAACTTACCTTGATGACCTCAAGGCTGGTGAGAAAGATGATATGTACATGCTTGGCTGGACCGGTGATAACGGAGACCCTGACAACTTCATTTATACGCTGCTCGACAAAGATACCATTCCGGGCAACAACCGCAGCTTCTATGTAAATGAAGAGCTGCACAAGGTGCTTGTTGGAGCACAGCAGGAGACAGATCAGGATAAACGTGCGGCACTTTATGAGCAGGCGCAAGAAATCATCAAGAAGGATGCTCCTTGGATTCCGCTGGTGCACACCACTCCACTGATGGCAGCCAGAGCGGACCTGAAGGGTTATACGCCTTCGCCAACAGGTACTGAGCCTTACGCAAGCATTTATTTTGAATAAGGTCCAGTGTATGGACTCATTTACAGTATGAAAAATATCAAATATGAGTGAACATCCGGCGGTGTGTTCCGCGGTCGAAAGCTGGCCGTACGGGGCAGCCGCCGCCATGTTCATACCCACAGCAAGCGGGCGGTGAATCGATTTGAGCGCTTACATTATTAAAAGAATAGCTGTACTTATTCCTGTACTGCTTGGCATGACGTTAATCGTATTTTCCATCATTCATGCCATTCCTGGTGATCCTGCGGACACGATTCTGGGGGATAAAGCGACAGAGCAGTCCAAGCAGGCGCTGCGTGAGCAGCTCGGACTGGATAAACCGTGGCTGCAGCAGTATGGAGCCTATTTAGGGGAGCTGTTACGCGGAGATTTGGGAGATTCCATTCGGACCCGCGAGCCGATTGCCCGGGAAATGCTGCCTTATCTGGCGGCTACTCTGGAATTGACGGTAGCTAGTATGCTATTTGCGTTGATCGTAGGTGTTAATGCAGGCATCATCAGTGCCTGGAAGCAAAATTCCTGGTTTGATTATGCCAGTATGGTGATCGCGCTGGTCGGTGTTTCAATGCCGATCTTCTGGCTTGGTCTTATGGAACAGTGGATTTTCGCCAACAAACTGCACTGGCTTCCTTCGATCGGTCGCATGAATTCGCGTGACCCTATCGAAGCGGTAACACATTTGGCCGTGGTGGACGCCATCATTGCCGGACGATGGGACCAGATCTGGACTGTCGTCAAGCATTTGATTTTGCCGAGCATCGCCCTGGGAACGATCCCGATGGCCGTCATTGCAAGAATGACACGCTCCAGCATGCTTGAAGTGATGAATTCCGAGTATATCCGGACGGCCCGCGCCAAAGGGCTTGCCCCATTCCGGGTGGTCTACAAGCATGCACTCAAAAATGCTGCCATCCCGGTGCTCACCGTCATCGGCCTGCAGACAGGCTCCTTGCTCGGCGGTGCGGTGCTGACAGAGACGATCTTCGCATGGCCGGGTGTGGGTCGCTATATTTATGATGCGATCAGCTCTCGAGACTATCCTGTCATTCAGAGCGGTATTCTGATCATTGCATTCTTGTTCGTCGTCATCAACCTTATTGTCGACCTGTTGTATGCCGTGATCGACCGCCGTATACGTTACTAATCGTGTTCAAAAAGTCAGGTTTTCAGCACCGAGAAGGTTGAATGAAGCCAGGGACTGAGGAGCGGAGCGTACATGGGGTACGTGAGCACCGGAAGGCCCGGCTGAATTCAAGATTCGATGTCGAATCCACTCCCTGACTTACTTCGTGATCAAAAGATGACTTTTTGAACTACCTCTACTAATCCATTCGGCATTAACTCACTCTGAATATGGCCGCCACTCTGGTGGAGCAAGGACAGGCAGGAGGAAATTATGAGTCAAATTTCAATGAATACACACAAGGCAAGCATTCCGGCTGCGGAACGGGCATCAGGGCCGTGGCGTGACGCCTGGAAGGCCTTCCGGCGGAACAAGACCGCCGTGGTCGGTCTGTCTATCATTATTATTTTCATTTTGATTGCGATCTTGGCACCATTGCTTTCCACCTATGACTACAAGGAGCAGGTGCTGACGGATCGCCTGCAGGCCCCGTCTGCAGAGCACTGGTTCGGTACGGACGATCTGGGGCGGGATATTTTTACACGGACATTATATGGAGCACGCATTTCACTCTGGGTTGGCTTTTTATCTGTCATAGGGTCTATCATTTTGGGCACGGCGCTTGGCATTCTGGCCGGGTTTTACGGAAAATGGTGGGATATGCTCATCTCCCGTCTGTTCGATATTCTGCTGGCCTTTCCCAGCATATTGCTGGCGATTGCTATCGTCGCCATTCTGGGCCCATCGCTTGAGAATGCCCTTTATGCGATTGCGATCGTCAACGTGCCGACCTACGGTCGCCTTGTGCGCTCCAAGGTGCTCAGTCTGAAGACAGAGGAGTACATTACGGCGGCGCGGGCGATCGGAGTTAAGAACTCACGGATTCTGATCAGGCACATTCTGCCCAACAGCCTGACACCCATCATCGTGCAGGGAACGCTCGGAATCGGTACGGCTATCATTGAAGCGGCCGCGCTGGGTTTTCTGGGCATGGGAGCACAGCCGCCCGAACCGGAATGGGGCAAAATGCTGTCCGATTCCAGACAGTTTATCCAGACGGCACCGTGGACTGTAGTCTTTCCGGGTCTGTCGATCATGCTGACGGTATTAGGCTTCAACCTGCTTGGCGACGGATTAAGGGATGTACTGGATCCGCGCATGAAACCGAAATGAGCCGGCAATTCGCCTTCAGCTACGAATGGACGAGCGACTTTTCCGGCTGGCCAAAAATGTGTATAATCACTCCAACGATGTAGGGAGTGAAGTTGCATGACATGGACGACAAAAAGAGAACACCGCCAGCACCCGGAGCGCATCCGTTCCGATGCCTCCCGGGCGGCTTATGAAAGAGATTACTCACGTTTGATCCATTCGCCGACCTTCCGCAGGCTGCAAGGGAAATCGCAGGTCTTCGGTGCAGGCACTGGTGATTATTACCGGACCCGGCTCACCCACTCGCTGGAGGTGGCGCAGATTGCCCGCGAAGCGGCACGCAGTCTGATTCGGGCATATCCGGATGCGGCTTTCGAACGGGCGGATAATCCCGGGCTAGTTATTGATTCCGAGGTTGTGGAATGTGCAGCCATCGCCCATGATTTCGGGCATCCTCCTTTCGGCCACAAAGGCGAGGAGGTGCTGGACGGCATCCTTGAGCAGCTGGTCAAGCAACGGGCAAGGGAGGCTGCCGACGCGCTTGGGCTTCCTCCCTTGTCGGAGCCAGCTCTGGAGATTCATAAGGCGACACGCCTCAAATATGAGCATTTTGAAGGCAACGCTCACAATTTCCGGCTGATCATGTTTCTGGAGAAGCGGGAGGATATTGACGGTCTGAACCTTTCGGATGCGGTGCTGCTGGGCATTAATAAATATCCTTATCCTGGAACGGTGAACAAGAAGGGCATGTATTTGCATGAATGGCAATATATCGAAGCGATCCGCAGGGATTGGGGAATTCCGGACAGTAAAAAAACGCTGGAGGCGCAGCTGATGGATCTGTGCGACGATATTGCTTATTCTGCGCATGATCTTGAGGATGGCATCAAGGCGGGGAAAATTGAGCTGCATGAGCACTTTTTGCATGATCCTTTATTGAATAAGCTTATAACCGAGAAGATTACAACCCTGGAAGACCCGTTCTGGCAGGGTTGGACCTCCGGGCAGATTGCAAGCAAGGTTGAAACGGTGCTTAAGGAATTTCTCAAGGTGTGGAATGCGAAAATGCCGTTCTGCGAGAACGATTATTCCCGCACCCGGCGCGAGGTCAAGGCGTATTGGGTCAGCCTTTTTGTGAACAGCCTGGGCATTATTGATGACGGAGACTGGAGGAAGGTCACCTTTGTCAATGAAGGCATCGAGGATGAGGAGATGCTCAGGACGGTGAGTGTGCTCAAGAGCTTTGCCTGGGTGACGATGATCCGCGATCTGAGAGTGCAGCGGCTGCAAAAGCGCAGCGAATGGATGCTGAAGCGGTTGTGGCAGGCTTTTGTAGATCCGGAGACTTCGAAATCGATCATTCCGAGCGATTGGCTGCTTCGTTTTGAACGTGATCAGGCTAAGCCGAAGCCCATGTGGACATGGGAGCATATGATCATCGATTATATTGCCGGCATGACGGATGCGTTTGCGGAGAAAGTCTACAATGAATTATACGGATTGAAGGTCGGGTCCATTTATGATCTGGATTAAAAAGGCCCAATTGGAGCGGGTTAATCGACACATTATATTGAAGAGAAAGCAGCAGTCCTGAGGGTGAGGGGCTGCTTTTTTTCGTGTGAACAGCTGGGGGCGACGATTTTTTTGTTTATAGCTGAAGTAGCGGATGGTGCGGATTGATTGAAAGCTACCGTCTTTTGTCAGAGTATTTTCGTGAAAGAAAGTAAAATTTCATGTATAACCGTTAAATTTTCGTAAAAATAACGAAAATTCATCTTTTTTAAGACTAAAGAACTAAAAATAGACTTCCGAACTTCCGAAAAAACAGATATACACGTAATTGTGAAGCCGATCCGTGCTATAGGTAAGCTACACATTTACAGGTATCCAATCCCGGCAGCAACCCACGTCAGGATTTCTTCAAAAGCTAAATATAGAAGAGGAGTAGGATGAAGGGAGATGTCTGAAAAGATGAAAAATCGTAAACTTTTGGACAAACGTGGAGAGCTAAAAAAGAAGCAGGAAGGGAAAAGCCGACTTGGTCCCGAACCGGGCCGGTGGCTGCGGTTTGAAACGTGGTTTGGGGTCAACAAGAGTGTTGGTAAATTTACAGCTCTTATTTTTGCCGGCCTGATTGTCTATCTGCTGATCTTTGGTGTCGTGTCCCTGCAGCAAATGAATAAAATGCAGCAAAATTCGTCTAACATTATAACCAACGTCATGCCCGTGCTGGAGGATATCAACAGCATCCGATATGCCACCGAGCATGTATTAACATTGAGCTTTCGCCATTTCTCCACAGGCGACCCTGGTGAAAAGAGCCTGCTTGAACAAGAGCGCAATGAAATGGTACGGATGGCGGCACAGACCTTCAAGAGGCTGGAGACGCGGCCGCTGACGTCCGGAGAGGCCGAGCATTTGCAGGCGCTTCATGAAAAATGGGATAATTACCTGAAGCTGAACATACAAGCGATCAACCTCAGCAATGATGAGCAGAGTGAGCTGGCGGCAGAGGTTGCATCCAAAGGCACGAACGCTTTTACCGCCATGGAGGGAGATCTGGATTTTCTCGTTTCATTTAATCAGGAGAAGGCTGCGGCGGCAGAAAACGAGATGCGTAACAGCTTTGTCTGGGCGCAGGTGATCACTGGGATTTGTCTTGTTTTGGCTGTTGTCCTGGCTTTTACGGCGAACCGGCAAATTACAAGACGTGTGCTTGCCCCGTTACGGACATTCACTTCCAATGTTAAAGTCATCGCCAAAGGAGATCTGACCGGCGACAATATAATTGCTGTCCATAAGGACGAAATCGGAGAGCTTGCCGATTCAGTGAATCTGATGAAGCGCAACTTTACAGCTATGGTGCAAAGCATCCATGATATTTCAGGGGCGATGAATCAACGAACCGCCGAGCTGGCAGCTTCCGCTGTTGAAGTCAAGGCGGGCAGTGAGCAAATTGCAATTACGGCGGCGGAGCTGGCCAAGGGAGCTGAGGACCAGGCGCTGACGGCGGCTGATTCCGCGGCTTCAGTAGAGCATTTGAATGAGCGGATTGCACAGCATGCACGACATGGGGAGGAGCTGCAGCGCAATTCGGAGCTTGTGCTTCATAAAGGCGGTATCGGCAAAGCTGCGATGGATCAGTCCATCAGCCAAATGTCGGTGATCTCCCGCCTGGTGTCCGATTCTATGGACAAGGTTATGGAGCTTGACCGCAAAAACCGGGACATTGATCGTTTAGTACAGACCATCCGCGAGATCGCACAACAGACCCATTTGCTGTCACTTAATGCTGCGATTGAAGCGGCAAGAGCCGGGGAAAGCGGGCGCGGCTTTGCGGTCGTAGCCAGGGAGGTAAGCAGCCTGTCTGATGCAGTCCGGCAAGCGGTGTCCCAAATTACGGGCATTACTACAGATATACAGAACGATTCGCGTGCAGTCGTAGAATTGCTGCAGGCTGGAGTGCTGCAGACAGAGGAGGGCGACAAGCAGATGAGCATCACCGGCCAAGCATTTACGGATATTAATCAATCGGTGGCTTCCATGGTAGAAGTCATCGCGGAGGTCTCGTCCAATCTGCAGAGTATGCAGGAGGCAAGCGAGCAGATGAACGAGCAGAGTCAAAATATTTCCGCCGTTTCCCAGCAGGCTGCCGCAGGGGCTGAACAGACGTCAGCGTCGGTGCAGCAGCAGGTGTCCAACGTTGAAACGGTTACGGAGGGCATTCACTCATTGAAGGAGCTGTCTGATATTTTGCTGGAATCGGTATCCCAATTCGAGATTCGGAAGACATCATGAACAGCGGAAGCATCAAGAAATTTCGGCACATTTACGTGTATGCATGCCATGAGACCGAAAGAGAGCTATGTGAGCTGGAAATGCTGCGCTTGTTCGATACCCGGCCCGTTACATCCGCACTTGTTGCGGCCTGCCGTCTGATTAATCCGGATGTTAGTCCGTTTATCCGCCTCAGACTGGATGTGCTTGGGGCGGCGGCCGACCTGGACGAACTGGCAGCTTTCGCTTCCGAGTTGATCGTAGATGAAGGAACCACCTTTAAAGTAACTTTTATCAAAGAAGGAGACGGCGCGGAGGATTATACAAGACAGAGAGAGATCGAACGGGAAATCGGTTGGCGCATCCGGGGACGAGCTATAATGAAGGAACCCGACCAGGTCTTTGGCATCATTCGCTTGCAAGGGCGATGGCTGCTGGGCCGATGTGTGTACAGCGATCGTTCCTGGCTGCAGCGCAGGCATAAGCCGCAAAATTATTCCACAGGTCTCCCCGTGCTGGCGGCTAAAGTACTTGTGAATCTGGCTGCTCCCTATCCTGAGGGCAGGAAGCTGATCGACCCCTGTTGCGGTATGGGCAATGTGGTGATCGAAGGGCTGATGAACGGAATCCACATTTACGGCAATGACATGAATCCGCTGGCTGTCCAGGGAGCACGGGTGAATCTGCGCCACTATGGCTTGCCGGAAGAGCTGGTCACGCTTGGTGATATGAATCTGCTGGAAGGGCGCTATGATGCCGCCATCCTGGATATGCCCTACAATCTTTGTTCGGTTTTGTCACAGCCGGAGCGGGATCGGATGCTGACGAGCCTTAGAAGATTTGCCGTAGCAGCTGTCATCGTAAGCATTGAACCGATCCGTGATGCACTGCTGGCCGCAGGCTGGCAGATTGAAGCGGAATGCAGGTTATATAAAGGTGAGCGCGGCGGTATGGTAAGAGAGATCTATATTTGCAAATAGAATAGAAAACTTCATATGAAGAGGGAGCCACCCCATAAGCAGTTTACTTTGCAGCGGGGTGGTTCCTTTTTTAATATTTTATTTTGTAATCTACCAAATTGCGCGGAAGCTCGCGTCCGGCTGTGTAAGCCTTCAGATTTTCCAGAAAAATATCAAAAACGCGCTCATCATAACGTTCCGTATCTCCTGCAATATGCGGAGTAATCAGCACGTTGTCCATTGTCCATAGGGGATGACCGGCAGGGAGAGGTTCTTCTTCAAAGACATCAAGGCCTGCGAAACGGATCTGTCCATTCTGCAAAGCCTGTATCAAGGCGCTTGTTTTGACCGTTGGGCCTCGACCGACGTTCACAAAAAACATGCCCGGCTTGAAAGCGGCGAACACCTTTTCATCAAAAATATGCAGTGTCTCGTCCGTCAGCGGCAGAAGGTTCACGACAATATCTGCCTCCGCCACGGCCTCCTGCAAACCGCCCATGGTATACATTTTATGGACATGGGGGACGTCCCTGCCGGAGCGGCGCATTCCCGTAACCTTCAGGCCGAAGGCTTTGGCAATGCGAGCGGTCTCGGAACCGATTTCGCCGACACCGGCAATCAGCATCGTCTTTCCGTGCAGCTCCCCAAGCGTGTTGAGTTCAGTTTTTTTCCAGACCTGTTGAAGCTGCTGCTTCCCGGCGGTATGCATATAGCGTGTGTGGGAGAGCAGAAATCCGAAGATCATTTCCGTAATCGGGATAGCGTGAACGCCGCTGGCGTTCGTTAACATAATATTTTTGTCTTCCAGCAGTTCCAGCGGCAGCATATCTACGCCTGCTGATCTGGTCTGAACCCAACGCAGGGGGCTTTCCGGATCAAGCGCGGCTTCTTCATAGCCTTTGGGCCAGCCCAGCAAAATTTCAGCCTGCCGGATGACGTGGGGGTCGATTTCCTTGCCTGTTTCCTGGATAATCTCATAACCTGGAGCCGTTTCCCGGATAAGAGATTCCTGTTCGGGCGACAGGACTTGCAGACTAACCATTTTGCCCATTAATCATTACCTCCCGAGTGAACTGTTTACATTCAAAGTGTGATACAAAAATTATAGCACACATGTTCGTTTTTTTGAAAGGAAATGTGTGTATCACCGAGCTTTGTGGAATGATGAATCATATCGATTTTTTTAAAAGGAGATCACATAACATGTCTAAATCAGGAAAAGAAGGCACTGGAAGCGAGCGGTTGTTTACAGCCATTCGGCTCCCCCATCATCTTCAGGAGCAGGTAAAAGTTTGGCGGGATGACATAAAGAGGCAGCTGTCTTTCCGTACATGGACCGATCCGCGCGATTATCATATTACTCTTCAATTTATGGGTGATGTGGATACAAACACCATACCGTCCGTGATCGAGGCGTTGAAAGAGGCGGCAGCAAAAAGCGGGCCTTTTCAGCTTCGTCTGGGTGGAGCAGGAACCTTTGGGAGACCAGCTTCTCCAAAGGTGCTGTGGAGAGGAGTGGAGGGGGAGCGGGATAAACTCGGATTGCTGCAGCAAACCGTAGCAGATCACACGCTGCCGCTTGGTTTCAGGCCGGAAGAGAGGCCGTACAGCCCGCATATTACCATCGCGAGATCCTACATCGGTTCCGAACCTGTACAGCCCCTCCCGAACATTGAAAATGATGGAAGCGACGCATCGTGGATCGCCACGGATTTTGTACTTTTTGCAACAAAATTTGGCCGAAAACCGATGTATGAGGTTCTGCAAACATTCCCGTTTCCATATTCCTACCCTTGAAATTGGTGTCAACTTAGTGATAATATTGTGCAGCATTATTCAAAAGGTCGATTTTAGGTTACATCACTGAAAAAAATGTGCCTGAATCACGGGAGGAACAAGATGGAAATCATAAAAGAGCATCGCTGGATCGCACCTCTGATGAGTGTGCTTATGGTATGTATATTGGGGATCAGTTTGATGGTGGAAAGCCAGAATACCAAAACGGGAAACACTGCAAATACATCCGGTTCACAGCAGTGGACGGCTGCTGCCGGTACGGAGCAGGGACAAAACAGGATTAGGCCCAAGCATATTGTGGATCACGGCTCGTCCATGAATGATATGCACAGCTTGAAAGGTGTCATGCCCACTCTTCTGCTGCAAGTGCAGGCGGAAAAGGCGGTACTGGACGCAAAAGGAGTACAAGCTGAGAAGAAAGCCAGCCCTGCTGCAAAACAGGCGGCTACAGCCGTCAGCAAAGCTAAAATCCAATCCCAATCCCCTCCTAAAAAACTCTTCTTTACGCGGACTGCAATGTTGACCCAGGCGGACCAGGCCAAGGCAACATGGAGTTACAGCATCACCGCGCGAGAAGTGCTTCTGCTGCAAAAGATCGTCATGGCAGAAGCAGAAGGTGAACCGTACGAAGGCAAAGTGGCAGTTGCCAACGTTGTCTTAAACCGGCTGCGGTCAGCCAATTTCCCTGATACCATACGAGAAGTCATCTATCAAAAAGCCCAATTCAGCCCGGTAGCGAACGGGCGTCTTGACCGTGTCCGTCCGAACGCTGAAGCTGTGAAAGCAGTCAACGAAGCGCTTGAAGGGCACAAAGCTGTTCCGGATCATACTTATTATTTTCTGTCCCTGACTTTAGCGGATGATCTTACGGTTCATCACTCACGCACCAAAGTCAAAACAATAGGCAATCATACGTTTTATAAATGAGCTGACCATTGCTCCGTATCGGACCAAAAAAGTCCGCGCCTGTCCTGAACAGCGGCTGATTCTGCCGTCAAACGGAAGACGGTTGCCGGACAGCATAACGAATCGTATCTGAAGTCCATGTCGTATCTGAAGTCCATGGCGGCCGACTGCATAGTGTAACGAGCATTGCTATTATTTTCATGAATATTCTGTATTGCATTACGCAGACTTAGCATCAGTTGGACAGGACCGGCCACCGTTTTGGCGAAGCCGTTTTTCTCAAAATATCCGCAATTCTCTTCTTCCTGACCGGGAAGCAAGGACGCGAACAGCATCGGGAGCCTTTTGGCCATCGCCTCCGTGCAGGTCATACCGCCCGGTTTTGTGATCAGCAGGTCGGATGCATCCATCAATGCGCTGATTTCACGGGTAAAGCCAAGCACGTGAATATGCGGATGCCGGAATGCCGGAGTTGCTGCAAGCTTGGCAAGCAGCTTGTCATTGCTGCCTGTACACACAATGACCTGAAGCTGATCCGCCATGCGGACAAGCACGTTCATCATGCTCTCTTCAAGCGGAATGCCCCAGCCTCCGCCCATGACAAGAACTGTAGGCATATCGCGGAAGCCAAACCGCGCCCGGGCTGCGGACTTGTCGCCGCAATCCCAGAAATCGGGATGCACGGGAATGCCTGTGACGGATATACGGCTGCTCTCCACACCTCTGGTCAGGAGCTTTTTCCCGGTTTCAGGTGAAGGAACCAGGTATTGATTCACCTCCTGACTGACCCAGGCTCCGTGGACATCATAGTCCGTAATCAGGGTGTAGAGAGGGATGTCCAGGCCGAGCTTTTTCAGCCGGGCCACAACTGCGCTGGGGAACGGGTGGGTGCAGACAATCGCATCCGGCTCCCAGCCGCCGATCACTCTTAGAGCTCTGGTGTAAAAAAGCTTATGCAAAACGATGCGGGCCAGTTCGTTCAGCTGCTTGTGATACTGCCTGCGGTACAGCATGCCAATCATCTTCGGCTGTTTGTATATCGTTTTGCGGTAGGCGGAGAAGATGACCGGTGCTATTTTAGGATTCAGCATCGTACCGAGCTCCATCACCTGCGTGCAGACACCCGGATACAATCGGTGCAGGCCGTCGGCGAGAGCGGTGGCGGCACGGGTATGGCCCGTGCCGAAGCCCTCGGACAAAATCAGGAATTTTTTGGGTAACATGAAAGCACCTACTTTATTGGATCATTTGAAGGAATAAAACGGGTTGCTCACTATTGATAAAATATGAAATTCTTCTGGAATTCATAACCGCGCATGGACACACGCGACTTTAGCCGTGTGAGGAATTGCGCTCGGCATAAGGGCTACCATGGGTAG
>NZ_JBHIRY010000034.1:0-50945 GCF_042138635.1 Paenibacillus medicaginis
TACGGCACTTTAAAGGGTAAAGTTACCGGGTGGATTTGAACCACCTAGATGGTGCGACTGTGAGGCGCACAAAAAATAGCAGCCCCGCCATAGTGGAAGGTCTGCTATTTCCCTAATTCCGATTTTACTCTCTTTCAATGACCAGCATTCCGTCCTGGACAGTAACCTCCGCTCCAAGAGCCGTGGCAGCTTGACGAAGTGGTACATACAGCGTACCGTCTTCAGCGGCAAATACCGGCTGCGGCAGGTCAATCGTCCGATCACCCGCCTTGATCTGCTTCATTCCTTTTTTGATTACAAACTTCGCTTCCGTAATGTCGTCGGTCACCGTGATTTGCTTCGCAGCCGCATCCCAATCCAGATCGGCATCCAGCTCGGCGGCGATATCACGCAGCGCGATCATGGTCGTGCCTTTTTTAATCACCAGGTCATAGTAGCTGTCTTCCGGATCAATGACAATTTCCTTATGCGTCAACTGCAGGTCGTTCTTCAAAATATTATAAACTTTCGAGCTGCTGTCAAAGTTGCGCAGGGTGTCGCCCGGCGTCAAGCCGTCTTCTTCTACATTGATGACACCGCCTGAAGTGTCCACCTTATCGGCAGTCACCGCACCGTTCACATTCCACAGCTCGCTTTCGGAGCGGAGTGTGAAAGAGGTAAGCGGCAGATCTTCCATTGCAGGCAAGGCGACGGTCAGTTCCGTACGGTCTTTGCGCAAATCTTTATTCGCATCAAAATACATATCGGTTTTCAGCACCGTGTTTGGCCCCAATACAGTCCGCAGCTCCGGAGCCTGTGTATACATCAGGCTTACGCCGGCATCATATTGACTTACGGCCTGATCCAACGCATCTTTGGCCTCCGTGTACAGATTATTCAAAATCTCTTCCCGGCTATCGCCAAACCCGGCCAGACCTTCTTTAAGGCTCTCCTCTTCACCGAATGCGGCAGCGATCTCTGCAGCCAAATCCAGCCCCTGTCCGATCAACCGCTTCAGTCCTTCTTCATCCTGGGCAAGACTCTGAAGCATCGGTTTAACGAGCTGCACCAGCTCTTCTCCTGTTAGCTGGGCAGACAGCTTCGTCAGATCAACCTTCTCTCCGTTCACTTCCTCGGTTACCTTTGCAACCGAGATGTCCTTCGGATTCGGCGAATGCTCGATGAACAGTCCGGCGGCTTCCAGCACCAGGTCATTGATCTTGTCCTTGTAAGCATACGGATCGAACCCTTCAGCCAGCCCTTCCAGCGCTTCTGCCTGATTCAAGTCTATGTAGTAGGGCTTCTTGGAGCCTTCCAACTCAAACGCCAGCCCGGTCTGGTCCATGGACATGGCAAACGGCAGACTTACATCCTGGTAATGGAAAGCGCCCTTGGCGGATACAACATCCTCTGATTGGATTTTGGCTTCATATACAGATATCGATACAGAGTTAATAAAATCAATGATTTCCCGGTCTTCCGCCGAAGCACTGCCAGCAGGCTCAACGTGAAAGGACAGTGTAGAGCTGGACTCCTGCGGTTTGACTTTGAGCGTGCCAAGCAGTCCCTGGTTGACATCAAAGCCCCCTACCGCCTGACATCCCGTTAAGATTACGAGCAGCAGGACAAGCGGAGCTGCAAGCCATTTTTTCAGCTTCATGTAAATCTCCTTCCCGAAGTTTATTAGTGACATCACATGAAGAGCATTTTCCTTGTTCCATTATCGCAAGCTTGCCTTGATTTGTAAATCAGCTCCTTTTCGTTTATTCCCGGGACAAGCTCTCAAAACCTGGTATGCAGGTCCTAGTTTCCTTCCGACTGCAGCATGCGATGGGCCAGCAAGGCCATTTCCAGACAATGTCTTTTATCAGGCGTCAGCAAATCCGTACCGATAATTTCGGTGATTTTAACGAGCCGGTTGTACAGCGTCTGCCGATGGATATACAGCTTGTCGGCTGTATCCTTCTTGGAGCCATGGCATTGAAAATACATATCCAGCGTGTCCAGCAGCTGCATTTGATGCTCCTGATCGTATGTTATGAGAGTCCCAAGATGGTCTTCAACAAAGGCGGCCAAAAAAGGAGTGCCCGGCACGGCCTTCAGAAGCTGGTAGATGCCCAATTCGTCATAAAACAGCCTATCTTTCATACGCGCTACACAACGTGCAGTTTCGATGACTTGATAGGCCTCATGCAAACTCAGGTCCGTCTCCAGCATCCTGCCCCTGCTCTTCCCGAAGCCTGCATGAATGCGCACCCCGCTCAGTTCCTCCTCCGCATACCGGTTCAGATGCTGCACAATATTGGACAGGACGGTTCGCAGGTTGGTCAAGGAACGCGCTGTAATCGATTCCTTGGCACACAGCAGATAACAATGGTTTCCTTTCATCATCAGCAGGCTGTGCAGATTATGTTTTTTGAGCAGGGAGCGCAGCAGGACAAGGATATCCTGATGAATCGCTTCCCGGCGCACCTGACCTGCTTCCTTGTCAAGGGACTCCACCTCAAAAATGCCCGCCATGAACAAATATTCGCCCTTGGCAAGCAGACGTAGTCCCATCCGGGTCTGAGCCTGTTCCTCGCTGCTGATCTGCCTGTTCATGAGCTCCTGAATGAGTTCGTTCTGATTCCGCAGCAGACGTTCCTCCAGAAATTGAGTGCGCAGGACAAGCGTCGCGGCTGCCTTGGCCGTGTAGTCCAGCAGCAGCGGCACCGCTTCTCCCGGCTGCTCGCCATTTAGTAGAATACCGACTGCGGAGAATATCTGTCCAAAGCACACGACCGGCTGAAATAAAACCGAGGTATGACCGTTCAGTCGAAAAAGAAGATGATCCTCCCGGTCCGTACTCATCCGCCCTTCTACTTCCCGTCCGTATATTTCCCCCAGCTTCTCCGCAAGCGCCGTATCGACGGAAGGCACGAACCGGCTCGCGTTGATCGAAGAAATATACACAACCGGCCTTGATACATAATCATACAGCAGCCGCAATATAGCAGACATGTCCGAGCTACGCAGCGTCTCCTGCTGAAGCTTGCGCGAGAAGCTTTCCAGATTCTGCAGCAGCAGATGATGACGGTTAATGAGCAGCGAATGGATGTCCTGTGTAATTTCGACAAAGCGGACCGGCTGCTCAAATACGATCACTGGAAAATCATGCCCCTCGGCCCACTCCAAAATTTCGTCAGGAACCGCATCAACCGTGGTGCCGAATTCCACACATAAACCTGCGGCCCCCTGGCTGAACAGTTGCTTCATATATTCAAACCGTTCTTCCTCATAACGCTTCAGCCACAGTCCAGTCGTTAAAATGAGATCATTTCTGCTCACAAAGGGAGAGACATGTATAATTTCCAGCACATGCACCCAGCCCACCGGGCGGTGTATCCCCCGCTCTCCCGCAGCCAGCCTGGCCCGGTGAAATACCGGGCGTTTCAGCATCTCTGCAATGGTAAAAAGATCTTCACCCTTCATCCATTCACCCCAAATGTCATAATAAATAACATGATAATCCATTTATAACCATATAATATAAAAGCATCAACAAACAGTCGAGCCTAAATCGCAAAATTATTGACACTTTGTATGATGCCATCCTCCAGGACCCTTTGTAAACTGGTATTAAATCTAACATTAGAGGTGCATGACCATGATCATCGGGGTTCCCAAGGAAATCAAGAATAATGAAAACCGGGTTGCTCTGACCCCTGCAGGCGCTTCAGAGCTGGTTCGCCGGGGCCACATCGTATTGATCGAGCAGCATGCCGGTGCGGAAAGTGGATTTCAGGATGCGGATTATGCGGATGCAGGCGCTTCCCTGGTCGACACGGCAGCCGAAGTATGGGCGGAGTCCGAGATGATTATGAAGGTAAAAGAACCGCTGGGAAGCGAATACGGGTTCTTCCGTCCGGGCCTCGTCCTGTTCACCTACCTTCATCTTGCTGCCGAGTCGTCACTTGCCGAGGCTCTAACCGCAAGCGGCGTGACAGCGATTGCCTATGAGACAATCACCGTCGACGGAACTCTGCCACTGCTGACACCGATGAGCGAAGTGGCCGGACGGATGTCCGTGCAGATCGGAGCCCAACTGCTGGAACGGCCGAAAGGCGGAAAAGGCATCCTGCTGTCCGGCGTACCGGGTGTCAAGCGCGGCAAAGTCGTCATTATTGGTGGCGGTGTCGTCGGAACAAATGCCGCCAAGCTGGCCGTCGGGCTCGGAGCGGACGTGACCGTCATTGACCTGAGCCTGCACAGACTGCGGCAGCTGGATGATATTTTTGGCAACCAGATTAACACTCTTGTATCTACCCCTTCCAACATCGCCCAAGCTGCCGCAGAAGCCGATCTGCTGATCGGTGCCGTTCTGATCCCCGGTGCCAAGGCTCCGAAACTCGTAACCGAAGAAATGGTCAAAGCCATGAAGCCCGGCTCCGTTATTGTCGACGTAGCCATCGACCAGGGGGGCATCGTGGAAACGATCGACCGGATTACCACTCATGATCAGCCTACGTATGTGAAACACGGCGTTGTGCACTACGCGGTAGCCAACATGCCGGGGGCCGTTCCCCAGACCTCCACAATTGCGTTAACAAATGCCACCATGCCTTTTGCCGTGCAAATTGCGGACAAGGGCGTTCTGGCAGCAATCGGCAGCAGCGCGGCGATTCAGAGCGGGGTCAATGTGATGAACGGGAAAATAACGTATGAAGCGGTGGCGCATGATCTCGATTATGACTATGTGCCTGTTCTTCAGGCCATGCAGGAAGCAGCACTCAAGCAGCCAAATTGAGCTTGGAGCACTCTTCTTCAATTCCATTTTCCATGAAAAACCCCCTTATCCGACAATATGCGGATAAGGGGGTTTGGTCATTAAATGTTTGCCAGTGCTGCTGTTCTCGGTAAATAACCTACTTTGATGGCATGTTCTATCATTCTTTTCATGAAGAGGCTGTCGGGAAGAGCACATGTAATACCAATCCCCTGCAGAGCCCCGGAGGTCAACACGCATCCATATCGGTAGCGGGAATCTTTCGGCCCGTCTCCTTCAAGCTGAGCAATTGCCAGCTTAACGCCTTCCGTATTTTTCGGAGCGGCAGGATCAAATAACCATGTCCTGTAGGCCTCCTGCTCCATCAGTTCAATTTCGTACCCATATTCACGGAAGAGATTAACCCACGCAGTATACGAAATCGTTTGCGGATTGCAAATATGGAACACCCTTCCCAAAGAATCGGGCCGCAGCGCAAGAGCTACGATTGATTTTCCCGCGTAATCGATCGGGGTGAAATCGACCTCCCATTGTACGTTTGGAGCTTTGCCGAGCAGCAGCATGGCCTTTAACATGCGATAGAACGAATTACTGTCAATATTTTTCTGGAAAAGTCCGCTTTCCGAATGACAGGACAAATTACCCGCCCGATAAATGCTGACCTGCAGACCCTGCTGCGCCGCTGCCATAAGCGCTTTCTCCGCTTCCAGCTTGCTGTTCGTGTACAGATTCTCCACTTTAAGATCAGGACGCAGCGTCTGCTCGCTTACAACCTGCTCCCACTGCCCGCTTAATGCCAGATCTTCCGGTATGCCCATTGTAGAAACATGATGGAACCGGATAGGGTTTGCGCATCCGCGTGCAAGCTCGATTAAGGACAGTGTGCCGGCTATGTTCGTTTTCGCGAATTGCTCTTCATCTCCGAAATGCCTTACATCTGCGGCGCTATGTACAATCATATCCAGTACACCTGCCAGCTTATGTTTCGTTTCAGGCATGATGCCAAGATCCTCGCGCTCCAAATCCCCTTCCACCGCGACCACGCGGTCCTTCATGAGCTTACTGACGGATGGACCAAAAAAATATTCCATATGGCTTTGAATTCTTGTCAAACCTGGATCAATTCCCGGCCGGACCAGGCAATAAACGACAGCTTTGCTTTGGACCAGCAGCTCATGCAGCAAATAAGCGCCCAGATATCCGGTAGCTCCCGTCAATAACACAGTCTTAGGGTCTTGGAAGCTGATTTCGGTATTTCCGACCTGTTGCGGGATTTGAGGATGCTCCTCCAGCGGAATAGCTGGTCCGGTCAACACAACAGAACGCTCCACTGTCTGTAGCTTTTCCACCTTCAGCTGCCCGATGTGCGCGGATAGCGCTTTGACCGTCCGGTACTGGAAGAAATCATTGATTTTGAGATCCGGATAATGCGGCTTTAACAGGACCAGGACGTGGATGATCGCCAAAGAGTCGCCGCCAATCGAGAAAAAGTCATCATGCCGGCCTACCTGTTCCACACTCAGTACTTCCTGCCATGACTCTGCAACACGCCGCTCGATCTCCGTAACCGGCGGTTCGAATCCGACATCCGGCACGGCCATCTCCCGATGGTCGTAGTTTTTCAGGCTTTTCCGGTCAATCTTGCCCGTCGGTGAAGTCGGCATCGTTTCAAGCTGAACAATCCATTTCGGGATGAAATAGGAAGGCAGCTTTGTTCCCAGCAAACGCTTGATGACAGGGGCAGGCAATAAGCCGCCGTCTTTCGTAGTAAAGTAACCGACCAGCATGTTTTGACCATCCGTATCCTGCTTGCTAATGACGGCCACATTTTGTACGTTTGGAATTTTGGCGAAGCTGTCCTCAATTTCCCCGATTTCAATGCGATGGCCCCGAATTTTGAGCTGGGAATCACGGCGGCCGACGTATTCGATCGTTCCGTCCGGAAGCAGCTTCGCAATATCGCCGGATTTATAGATTTGACCTTCACCAAACGGATTGGCGATAAAGGCTTCCGCCGTTTTTTCCGGCTGATTCAGGTAACCTTTAGCCAAGCCAACGGTCGAAATATATACTTCTCCGTGTACATGAACCGGGCATAGTTGATTTTCTTCATTAACGATATAGACCTTGTAATTATGAATCGGCCTGCCAATCGGAACATTCGTCAAGTCGTCCGGAATGAGTCCTCTGATCGTGTGTGTTGTCGTACATACGGTGCATTCCGTCGGCCCATAGACGTTGACAATTTCGATCGCGTCCCTGAACTTGCGCTGGAATGCGCGAACCTGTTCGCCATAAAGCGCTTCGCCCGCCACCGTAATCAGCTTTACGCCGGACAGCCTGCGGTAGCCTTCGTCCGATAAATACGCAGACAGCTGATTGAAAAACACGGTCGGAAGAATCGTAATGATGGTTGTTCCCGTTCTTTCGACAGCAGCAGCAAACTCTTCGACTGATACCCGTTCCTCTGGTGACAGCAGATACAAATGCGCGCCGTAAAACAATGCTCCGATCGTATCCCATACCGAGGCGTCAAAGCTATAGGTAGCGAACTGTGTAAGCACATCTTCAGGTCCGATCCCGCAATCCTTACGGACCGTTTCCCCCAGGTTGACCACACCTTCATGTGCGATCAGCGCACCCTTCGGCCTTCCCGTTGAGCCAGACGTGTAAATGATATAAGCAAGATCGTCAGGTCTTACTCCATTATCAACATTCCCGGTGCCCTCGAATGCATCCATCATGCCGGAATCCATCGAAATGATTCCCTTGACCGTACCCACTTCTGTGCATAGCAGTGCTGCCTGCTCCTGATATTCGCTTTTGGTCAGGATAAAAGAAGATCCCGTATCCGACAAAATGTAGCGGTTGCGGTCCTCCGGATGCTCGGGATCAACCGGAACGTATACACCTCCCGCCTTAAGGATGCCAAGCAAACTGACGATAAGCTCAAGGCTTCGCTCCATAAAAATCGAAACAAATTCACCTTTGCGCAATCCCTGCTGCAGCAGCATCCGTGCGGTACAATTCGCCTTTTCGTTCAATTCCCGATAAGTAAACTGCCCGTGGATCGATGACACCGCAATCCTTTCCGGATATAAAGCAGCCGCCAGCTCGAACATGCCGTGAACGGTCTTCGATTTGTCGTAAGGCCATGCCGTATCGTTCATTTGCTCGTAGATAGCTTTATCCTGCCCGGTCAAAATATCGATAGCAGCGATCAGACGATTGGCATCCGTAAGCGCCGCATCGAGCAGCGTATGGAAATATTCAACATACCTGCGGATCGTGCCTTCCAAAAGGACAGAACTGTCATAAGTCACCCGTATGGTCCAGTGGTCGCCGCCATCAAGCAGCTGCCAGTTCAGCAGCTCCTGTACTGCCCCGATCGGCTGACCCATCGAAAAGCGGGTATCAAACTGAAGCTCCGGGGCAGCTTCCGCGGCTGCAGCCATTTGAGCAGTTATGCTGCTTTTAAGGCTGGCGAAGGTCTGTTTTTGTTCAAAGCTCAGCAGCAGCGGAACGGCTTTTCCGTCGGTAGAGATCCATTCCGCTATAATGTCGGTTTCGCCCGATAAACGGTAAAGCAGAGCAAAATAAGCCGCTGCCAAAATCCCGGCTTGCTCTCCGCCGTCCTTCAATTGCCCGAGCTTGGCGCTCAGGCTTTCCTCCATGAGAACATCTGCTGTTAAGTAGGAATACGTTCGGCCGTGACGTGACGAATCAAGCGGGATGAATAGCAGTGGACTTTCAGTTACCAAAGCAGCAGTGTAATGATTAATCTCCGTCATTTCTGTTAATTCCTCCTTAGCAGTAAGCAGCATTGGATTTGGTGTCAGGATAAAAATGGCTAGTCTTATGGGCGTACTTGAAATTGATTAAGAAGCTTCTGAAGTTCTTCCGACAGACCCGAAAGTTCTGTCGAGGATTGGAAGATAGCTTCCATATTTTCTTTTTGCTCTTTGACGGAATCGGAAATTTTGGCGCTATTTACAGCCGTTACACCAACCGAAGCCGACAAACTTTCAGACGTTGCCGTAAGCTCCTGCGTTCCTGCCGCCAGTTCTTCCGTCGAACTGGACACCTCCTGGATTTGCATCGTCACATTTTGTGTAGCTTGCAGGATTTCATTTAAAATCTGGCTCGTCGTGCTGGTAATCTGCAGACCGCCGCTTACCTCACGGTTACCTTGCTCCAACGCTTGGACGGCTACCCGGATCAACTCTTGAATTTCTTTGACGAGCTCCGAAATTTGGTTCGCAGATTGATCCGACTGCTCAGCCAGTTTTCTTACCTCGCCAGCGACAACGGCAAAACCTTTGCCATGCTCGCCGACCCTTGCCGCTTCAATGGCCGCGTTTAGCGCCAGCAGGTTGGTTTGGCTGGATATGTTCATAATAATCGACACAATGTTTCCGATTTCCAGGGAACGGCTGTCCAGCGACTTAATGGCATTCGTCGACTTGCCAACGAATGTTTGGATTTGCTCCATTTGCGTCATAACCTGTTTCACGGACGTATTGCCTTCCGTAGATTTCATTTCCATGTCAAACGCTTCTTGTGCAACCTTCGAAGAATTTTCGGCGATGTTCTGGATGACGGTTGCGATTTCAGACATAGCTCTTGCGGTGCTTACGGAAGCTTGTTCCTGCTCTACGATACCTTGCGAGATTTCCTCAACGCTTTGCGTAATCAGGTTCGAATTTTTGCTGTTCAGCTCCGAGATTTCACGAAGGCTATTGGCTGAATTTGTAACCGAGTGAGAAGTATATTGAACCTTGAGCATCATGTCGTTTATTTGATTCACCATACTGTTAAACTTACTATTGACGACCCCAAGATCATCCAGGCCGGTCTTCAGCTCGACATTCAAATTGCCGCTGCTGACCTCTTCGATGCCGCGTACCAATTCATTAATAGGTTTCAAAGTCAGGCGCGACAAAAAGTACTGAATCAGGAAGATGAGCAGCATGAAAATAAGCATAATGGTTATGCCGTTCACAAGAAGCTTCTGGAGTCCTTCGGGAACGGCACTGGCATCCGCGTCCGCACCGAGGAAAGCGATAATCTCTCCCTGCTCGTTCTTCACCGGGTAAATGATCGTCGTCCAGATTCCGAAGCTGTCGCTATAAAGCGCCGTAAATGTCGGCTTGCCGTCTTTAAGCATGCCGGCAACAGCAGTCGCCATAGCTTCCGGCTGATCATACATATCACCGATGTTAACATTATCCGCCGAGAATGCTTCAACGAGATTGGTAGGCATGCCAATCAGCGAGGTTTGGTTCCCTCCTTTCAGTTCTGTACCAAACAGATACGCCTGAGCGATATTCGGGTTGTAATTATGAATATCGTCCAGTTTTTTTTGCAACTCAGCCTGCGCCGATCCTTTGTAGCTCTTCTGGGTAATCGCCTGGGCGACAAGAGCCGGATCAATTTCTTCGGCCCATTTTTGGGTAATCGCCATAATTTGCCCCTGCAGTTGCTTAATCAAGATAGATTTTTGTGTTATGTAACAGGATGTTATCAAAATCGCACCAATCAAAATAATGTTAATAAAGGCCAACAACAAATTTTTGGTGAAGAAGGACATACGTCTGATCAACAACATTTGTTTTAACGCTCCTATTATAATTTATTGTCGCAGCTTTGGCTGCATTTTCAACTTACGGCTTGATGGCCCCCCCTTTTTTTAAATTTAGAAATCCATATCATCCGACTTGGTCTATTAAACGATCTCTATGCTGCCAAATTTCTACATAGACTATCAATAATATCGGCCTTATTGACTAAAAAATTAATAGTTAATTGTAAAAAATTCGTGAAAAACATATTAAATATAGTTCTTTATGACTATTAATATAAAAAAAGCCCTGGCACAACGACACAAACAGACACAGATTTCAGGCCTGTTTGTATTGTTGTCCAGAGCTTTCTCCAACTACTGCCAATTATGCAAGATAGGCTTCCTTCACCTGGTTATTGGACAGCAGCTTGGCGGCATCATCATGCATAATGATTTCGCCGGTCTGAATGACATAACCCCGGTGGGCGATCTGCAGCGCATGATACGCATTCTGCTCCACCAGCAAAATCGTCATGCCCGCCTCATTCAGCTCCTGTATGATTTCGAATATTTGATCTACCAGCACCGGCGCAAGTCCCATGGACGGCTCATCCAGCAGCAAAATTTTCGGGTTCATCATCAGTCCCCTGGCAATGGCGAGCATCTGCTGTTCCCCGCCGCTCATCGTGCCTCCGGCCTGATGATAACGTTCCTTCAGTCGCGGAAAATAAGTGAAGGCCTGTTCGACCCGCTGCTTGATCAGCTTCTTGTCCTTGACGGAGAAGGCTCCCATCTCCAGGTTTTCCTTGACCGTAAGTTTGGGAAAAATACACCGTCCTTCGGGAACATGCGCGATTCCGCCCAAGGCGATCAAGTGCGGCTGCTCGGAGGCAATATCCTTTCCATTGAATACGATCCTGCCCTTGGTTTTGACCTGGCCGCAGATGGATTTCAATGTAGTGGATTTCCCCGCGCCGTTCGAACCGATGAGCGTTACGATCTCCCCCTCATTCACTTGCAGGGAAATCCCTTTTAACGCCTGAATCGCGCCATAATAGGCCTCTACATTTTCCATGGTCAGCAAGCTCATATCGTCACCTCTTCTTCCACAGCGCTCTTGCCGAGATAAGCCTCAATAACCTTCGGATTCGAGCGGATATCTTCGGGGCCGCCTTCTGCGATCTTCTCCCCGTGATCCAATACAAGAATATGATCGGACAGCTCCATAACCAGCTTCATGTCATGCTCGATCAGGATGATCGAGATGCCAAGCTCCTGCTGGATGCGGCGGATCAGCGCCGTCAGCTCCGCCGTCTCGCGCGGGTTCATTCCCGCTGCCGGCTCATCCAGCAGCAGCACCGACGGCCTGGCCGCAAGCGCACGTGCAATCTCCAGCCGTCGCTGCGCTCCGTAGGACAGACTGGCCGCTTCTTCGTTATACAGCGTCTCCAAGCCGACATATTTCAACAGCCTGTACGCCTCTATCTTGGCCTGCTGCTCTTCATGTCTGACCCGCGGCAAATTCAGCAGGGTGCCAATCACACCTGAACGCAGGTGAATGTGCATGCCGACCATGACATTCTCCAGTACGGTCATACTGCCAAACAGCCGGATATTCTGGAATGTGCGCGCAATACCCCGGCTGGTAATGCGGTCAGGCTTCACATTCACGATGGATTGTCCTTTCAGTTCAATCTGCCCTTCATCCGGAACGTAAATCCCGGTGATCATATTAAAAAATGTCGTTTTCCCGGCACCATTCGGTCCGATTACCGCCGATATTTTCCCTTCCGGAAATTCAAAGTTCACGCCGTTCACGGCTGTAAGCCCGCCAAAGCGCTTCACCAGATTCGTTACTTTCAGTACCGCCATATGGATTACCTCCCCCGTGTATGCATGTCATTCGGATAGCGCGGTTGCCTTGACGGCAGCGGGCTGATCCTTCACCTGCTCCAGCTTTACAGGCCGATTTTTCGCGCGAATCAGTCCGTTGGGTCTGAAAATGGCGACAAGAATCAGAATCGCACCGAATATGAACCGCTGCATTTTGGCAGGAGACAGCGCGTTCGGAACCTGCACAACGCCCTGCATGGACAGCTGGTTCAGCCAGTTGGTGAACTCGGTGAGCACCTGGAGGTTCAATATCGTGACAAGGCTGGCTCCCAAAATGACACCCGGAACACTTCCCATGCCCCCGAGCACAACCATCACCAGAATCGTCGTCGACTCGATCAATGTAAAGCTTGTTGGATCAATAAACGTTTGCTTGGCAGCAAACACAACACCCATCATACCTGAAAAGGATGCGCCGATCGCAAAAGCCGTCAGCTTCGTGCGGATCAGCGGGATGCCCATGGACTGGGCGGCGATTTCATTCTCGCGCACAGCCTTCCAGGAGCGGCCAAGTCTGGAATGTTCGAATCTGCGGACGGCAAAAATAACAACCGCCAGAATGCCAATTACGATGAAATAAAATTGGTGCGGAAACGTAAACTGGAAGCCGAACAGATTGGGCTGCTGGATGGAAGACAGACCGAGCGCACCGTTGGTAATGTTCACCGGCTTCTCAAGATTGTTAAAAATAATCCGGATGATTTCACCGAAGCCAAGGGTTACGATCGCCAAATAATCACCTTTTACCCTGAGCACCGGCAGCCCCAGCAAAATGCCGAATATACCTGCCATGAATCCGCCGAGCAGGATGAAGATCCAGAATGACGCGCCTGACAGCGGAAACAGGTCGCCTGCAATGAAATTGTTGGCCTGGCCTGTGGCAAATATGCCGTACGTATAGGCGCCTACCGCAAAAAAAGCGACAAACCCCATATCCAGCAATCCGGCAAACCCGACCACAATATTCAATCCCAAAGCCATCGCAATATAAATGCCGCACTGAGTCGCGACTTCCATATAAGACTCATACGCAGGACCGCCGGAGCTCGCAAACGGAATAATCAGCACAAGCAGCACGCCGGCGATAGCCCACTTCATGCCGTTGCTGAAGGTTGTGTAATACAGAAGCAGCAACGATCCGAGCAGCAGCAAAAAGGAAATGACCGATTTATCCATAAAATAGACGCCGGAGGCGGTCACGGCCACAAACAACAGCAGCAGCGCTGCCTGCGCCGGCTTATTCGCGATTAAGGTCTTCATATGTTCCATCGGTTTCACCTACACTTTCTCTTTGACGGCTTTACCGAACAAGCCCTCAGGTTTGAATATCAGCACGATGATCAGAATCATGAACGCAAATACATCCTTATACTCGGCACCGAAGTTGCCGTCCGTAAGCAGCCCCAGGTTGGCGGACGCAAACATTTCCAGCACGCCGATGACAATCCCGCCAAACATGGCCCCGCGGATGTTGCCGATTCCGCCCAGCACCGCCGCCGTGAAGGCTTTCATGCCCAGAATAAAACCGATATAAGGGTCTATGGTTCCATACTGCTGTGCAAACAAAACGCCCGTAGAACCGCCGAGTGCAGAGCCTATGAAAAAGGTAAGCACAATGACTTTATTGACGTTGATCGACATCAGGGACGCTGTCTCACGGTCCTGGGCAACTGCACGCATGGCCACTCCCCATTTCGTGCGGTTGACGAACAGATCCAGCCCCACCATCAGCAGCACCGCAATAATCAGAATAAAAATAGTGTTTGTTTTGATAGAAGTGTCCGTGAAAGCACCGGATACGGAGGACAGAGGCAGATCGATCCTTCCCTCAAACAACGAAGGCGTGCTTACAATGAAGTTGCCGGTTTTCAGCTCGGCGATAAAACGGATCAGATCCTGCAGCACAAAGGAAACCCCAAATGCAGAGATCAGAGAGATCAGCTTCGGCGCCTTGCGCAGCGGTCTGTAGGCGACCCGTTCGATCCCGACCCCGAGCGCTCCGGTTACCATCATGGCCACGAATATAATCAATACATAGGACAGCCACGCTGGCAGACCGCCCAGCAAGCCAAAGCCCTGAAACAGAAACAGTACAGCAGTCCCGACAAAAGCGCCGGTCATAAAAATCTCCCCATGCGCAAAATTGATCAGCTCCAAAATTCCGTAGACCATGGTGTAGCCCAGTGCAACGACGGCGTAAATGGCCCCTAACGCCAGTCCGTCAATCAGCACCTGCGGCAAGCTTTGCAGTATCGTCGCGAACATGATTGGTTTCCCCTTCCATCTGGTAAAAAGCGTTTATCGATGTATTCCCCAAGATGCCGGTATCAAAACTACAGCCAGGCTGTATGTCCAATCCGGAACATACCTCCTGGCTGCGTGGATCCCAGATTACTTATTTTTTTTCGATTTCCGAGACTATCGCTCCCGGGTAGGTCGCCCCATCAAACTTATAAATGAAGACCTTGGCATACGAGTTATCACCGATCTCATCAAAAGAAACCTTGGTCGCAACACCCTGGAAATCCTTCGTGGCCCTTACCGCGTCACGCACCTTCTCACGGGCAGGCAGTTTTCCGCCGTTCTCCTCGATGGATTTCTTAATTGCTTCCAGCATGACACTCATCGAATCATAAGCATAGACGGAGTAGCCTTCAGCCTTCTTGCCGAACTTCTGTTCATACTGGTCAGCCCATTTCTTGCCCTCTTCCGTTTTCGTGATATCCCCGGCAACGGAGCTGTAGAGCGAGCCATCGACATCTTCACCGGCAATATCGACCAGGCCCGAGGAGTCAAGGGCATCCCCACCCATAATCGGAGCCTTAATTCCTTTATCACGAGCCTGCTTGATCAGAAGTCCGCCTTCAGCGTATAAACCGCCAAAGAAGATAAAGTCCGGTTTTTTGCTGGCAGCAATGTTAAGTACGCCGTTAAAGTCCTTTTCGCCTACTGTAATGCCCTCGTAACCGGAAATCGTGGCACCGAGCCCTTCCGCAGCATCACGGAACGCTTCGGCAAGACCTTGTCCGTATGCTGTTTTGTCTTGAATGACGAAAATGTTTTTCGCTCCTACGGTGTTAACCGCATATTCAGCAGCTGCCGGCCCTTGGAAATCATCCCGGGCTACTACACGGTTCGCCACTTTCAGTTTTCGGTCTGTGAAGTCTGTAGCCGTACTTGCAGGAGAGATCATAGGAATGTTGTATTTCTCATAAACAACCGAAGACGGAATGGAAACGCCGGAATTCAAATGTCCGATTACACCCAGCACCGCCTGATCAGCACCGATAAGCTCGGAGTTGGCTACGCCCTTCTTGGGGTCGCCTTGATCGTCATAAGGAACCAGTTCCAGATCATATCCAAGAGCCTTAAACTCTTCCGCATGATCCTCCAGCGACATTTGGGCGCCAAGCTTGATCGATTCACCCTGAATGGCGCTTCCTCCGGACAATGGAGATTGAGTAGCGATTTTAATGACCTTTCCTCCGCCTCCCGAGCCAGTGGTACCCGAAGCTTCCGGTGTGGTGCCTGCCGTGCCTCCTCCCCCGCTTCCGCCTCCGCAGCCAGCCAACAGTCCGGCTATGAGTGTTAATGCCAACCATCCTTGTCCCTTCATCTTCACAAACATTCCCCCAATTTTCTTTTGTGTCACTTTATTTAACATAAAGTGGTATTAATAATACACTTAGTATACACAGAAATATATAATTGGGCAATTCCTTTTTTCGGATTTTTTATTCATAAATATGAGTTATAGTTTAATTTTTGTTTCATTTTTTATGTATTTATTATAATTTAATTAATTTTTTATGATCAGGAATAAATTCATCCTATTTCTTTCTCCGGAAAATCGTAATTTTTTAAAGGATACTATTAAATGATTTTAAATTTTGCGTTATATAAATTAACATAAAAATAACACAATCCCGGATAATTCTCGGGATTGTGTTATTTAATATTTTCTAAAAAAAATATGTTAGTCTAAACTTGTTAAATATTCAGTCAATTGGCTATAAATCCCTATGATTTCATCACTTAACATGCGGACAAGCCCACTGGAAGAGGGAGCAACAAATTCATGAGTAAACGGATACTGCGGATCTGGCTGAAAGCCCCAACTGGCCTGTTTTTTCCGGCTGTACTCCGTATATACCCCTTTGCCTACAAAACACGCAACCCTGGGGCGATACACCACCAGCTTCTCGCGTAGAATACGCCTGCCCTCCGCATACTCTTCGCGGGTAATATCTGCAATGCCTCGGGTCGGTCTGGCCACAATATTCGTGAACCCGTAGCCCAATTGCAGCAGCTCTCCGTCCTCTGAGGCCTGATACAGTCTCGGTGTCAGGCCCGACTGATGCAGAATACGCCAGAAGTTGTTGCGTGGATTGGCATAATGATGGCCCGCCTCTCCCGAACGCAGACTCGGATTAAAACCGATAAAAACGACAGATAAACCGTGCTCCAGATGATCAGGAATTCCGTTCATCCTTTCCCCTCCTTGGACGGTTCCTGCTTCTTGTACATTTATTGTGGCAGAAAAAGAGCCCCGGAGCATGTCCGGAGCCCTGCCTGCAGTACCTACACCGGTGCTGACACAATCAGAAAGCGCTGCTGTGTCGTTTCCCAGAAGCCGCGGGTTTTGATTTCTTCATGTATGCCATACAGCGCCTCCATATAATCCTCAATCCGGAATCCAACAGCCTGCCATTCTATGGCTTTCAGGTAATACACAAGCGCTCCGATATCGTAAAAACGCTGCAGCGGCGCCTGTTCCCGCTTCTCAATAATTTTAAAGCCGTTCCCTTCCAGCTCCTTGACGGCAAAGTCCAGATTCCAATGCTGGAACTCATCGTTCAGCGGAACTCCAAGCCTTTCGTTAATTTCCCTGCAGTCGGTCCCGCCAACCTGCTGTGTCAGGAAAATGCCCGAGTCCCGCAAAATCCGCCGCACCTCGCCCACTGAATAGGACTCATGCTTGTTAATGACGAGATCGAACCGCCCATTCTCAAAAGGCAGCTCATCATCTGTAAATACCTGCTCCACCTGAATACCCAGCCGCTCAAGACGTGCTTTGGCAATCGGAACGTTCGGCTCGTAACCTTCCGTTGCGCAAGTGTCCTCTGGGAACGGACCCAATACGGAGAGAAGCTCTCCGCCTCCGGTCCCCATATCGAGCATCGCATTGGCCTTGTTCATGTACGAAAGCGCAATACATCTTCGATGTCACTCTTGACACTTGCAACCTTGCCGATTAATTGCGTAGCCATTTCATTATTTTGTTTTGTTAAGAGTTCCAAATTGTCAAATCTTTTATTCAACTGTTCGAAATTTGCGTCAAGCGCATCAAATCTTGCTCCAAAACCTTCTAACATTTTTTTCAGTTCATCCATGCTTTCCACGCTCCATTCATGGCCTTTGATCGTATTTTATCATTTAGTTTGCTATCGTCTCAAGCATCAGATTTGCTACTACGGCCAAAGCTGCTCAAGTGGATCTATAGAGGTAAAACTTTCAATTTTAATAAAAATTCCGCATCGTAGTTCAACTGCATTCCGACCTCCTGTGTATTTGTATGGAGCCAAAAAACAGGGGATGACCACATTATACCAAAAACTACTTTTCTCTATCTAGTTACCAGAACCGTCGCGCAGCGCTTGCTCCAGCTCAGACGTCATATCTTTGCGGTAAAGAACGCTGTACATTTCATCGACCCCCACCGTGGTTCGGATCAGGTAAGCTGCATTCTCATTACCGTAGTTAACATCACTGTGAAGCTCTAGCACTTGCTTCTTAAGCTCCGTATCCTTAATCGTATAGTCCCCGTTCACTTTCTTCATTGCCCTGAATTCCTCCGCCGGGACGGTCCGTCCGGACACTAAATCAGCCAGACTGTAGCCTTTCGTACTTACAATTTCCATGCTGATATCCCCTGGATCTACCTTAATGCTTTTAGAATAGCCTGTTTGATTCATCCACGCCTGCACATGGGTGAACGTACGGCTGATCGGGTAGGTCTTGAATTGATGCAGATTATAGATGGTGCCCGGAACCTTCCATTTTATATCGATTACCGCCTCCGGTATACGCTTTGTGGTCATTTCCTCATAGCTCATCCGATCCATATCCTGTTGCAAAGCCTGCTCAAGCTCCCTTATTTCTGCCGGATCGTGAATTGTTACTCTCCGATTCGGAAAGTTTCCGCTGGAGATCTCGGCGTACGAAGCCGTACCGTTCAATTTATACAGCCAGTAGCTGCTTCTTTTGTAATCGTCAAATTCCATCACGTTCTTCAGCTCATCTCTGAACTGTTCTTCAGAAATCTGATATTCACGGTACATCGTGCCCCCTCTTTTAAACCGGTAAGCGATGGATACAGTTCGATAGGTTCGGGGACGGTCCGCGTCAGAGATTTCGGGTGGCCGCACGTTCACAACCTCTCGCTGCAGGTTGAGCACCGCGGAGATATAATCCGGATTGCGGGAGTAGGAGTTCTCCTTGTCCGTATCTGACCAGTCAAAATACTCCCCCATATAGACAGCTTCCACAGAGTACGCAGCCGGGATCCGCGTTTCATAACCCGTGATACCGGATGCCGACCCATACAGCAGCAGACCGATTCCCGCTCCATAGGCAGCCAGCTCAAATGCAGCTTTTTTTGACCATATCTGCCAGCCTTTCCGGATGATCATTTCGCTGAACATATAACCCACCACTGCTCCGAGCACATAGCCTGCCATCGTCCAGCCTGTTTTCCCGTCAGACTGGCTGTGAAAATAGATGCTTCCCAGCAGCATCAGACAGAGAATAACGGCCGCTTTGAATAATGGCTGAAAAAAGGCATAAGCCACGGCCTGGCCTGCGGATTCAATATGCCGTTTCATGTACAGTAGATAAGACAGAGCAAGAAACAGCACAGCAAGCGCCGTATAAACGAGCATTTCCAGACCGCTAAAGGTCAGTTGCGAAATAGCGGCCATACGGTATGGCGGTGAATAGACTTCAAAAGTACGGCTTATGCGCCCCGGATCCGGATATCCGTACAAATAACGGTCAAAATGAGCAGAAAGCAGTCCTCCCAGCACCATGGGCAGGAAAAGGATCACGTATACCGCTACCGCCTGAAAGATGGACTGACCCGTGCACATCCCGACAAACAAGCTGAAGCTGTAGAGAAACAGAGTGATGATCGTAACAGTAACTCCCCAGGATAAAACATCGGACAGGGTAAAGACATAGTCCAGATCATGCCTACCAGACAAATAAGCGGTAACTGCGGACGTAATCCAGACCGGAATGAGCAACAGCAGTAGTCCGCTTATCAAATGAGCCGTCAGCAAATGCTCCCTGCGCAGCGGGACACTATGATACAAATCGGCCGCAGGCCTGCTCTGTATGTATCTTGTAATGAAAACGCCAGCAATGATCGGGAGGCTTAGAATAAATATCATCTGTTCCTCGCCATAATACTCAAACAGGTTATTTAAACGGATTGCCTGTGTGTACGGCGTTCCCAATATCAGCTTCAGCGGCAGCGTGAACAGCAGACCGCCCAGGTACAGGATGCCGATCCATCCGTGCTGCCGTAAATTTTGACGGATTACCCCGCCGTTAAAGAAGAATCGGCTGGATGTCATAGCCGGCGTCCCCCATTTCGTAAATAAAGATTTCCTCCAAAGTGAGCGGAAGCACGTCAAACACATAAGGATCAAAGGATTCCACAATACGGCTGATCCCTTCGCGCTCTCCCCGCACAATATACAGAACAACGCTGCCCCTCGTTTCCTTATGCAAAATGTCCACCTGCTCCTCCAGGGCCTGTTCATGAGCCTGTTCGCGGAAGGCGATCTGTATTTTATGGGTATCCTCCTTCAAATCGTCCACATCCTTCTCCAATACGAGCCGCCCCTTGTGCATAATGGCAACATGATCACATAAGTCCTCAATTTCGCGCAGGTTATGGGATGAAATAATCACGGTCATGCCGCGTTCGGCCGTGTCCTGAAACAGCAGATTTTTAATATGTCTGCGCATGACCGGATCAAGACCGTCGATCGGCTCATCCAGCACCAGCAGATCCGGCATACAGCTTAAGGCCAGCCAGAAGGCCGCCTGCCTGCGCATCCCCTTTGAAAACCGGCTCAGCTTGCGCTTCGTATCCAGCTTGAACACCTTGCCAAGCATGACGTAACGCTCCTCGCTCCACCTCGGATACACTGACCTGTAAAAACGGGCCATCTGCTCAATGGAGGATTGCGGAAAAAAGTAGGGGCTATCCGGTAAAAAGAAAATACGCTGCTTGACCTTGTGATTTTCATAGACTGCCTTCCCCTCGACAGCAACTCCGCCCTCATCAGGCCTGTAAATCCCGGCAATCATTTTCAGCAGAGTGGTTTTGCCTGCCCCATTGGAGCCAAGCAGACCAAAGATGGAGCCTTTGCGCACTAGCAGCGTAAGCCCATCGACCGCCGTTTCCCCCTGAAATCGTTTCGTTACCTCTCCCAGTTCAATCACGGGCCATCCCCCTTTCCTGCTGCTTCACAGCATCATGATACAAATCGTCGATATCCTGCTTCGTCCATCCCAGAAATACCGCCTCCGTCATTAACCGCAGCAGCTCCGTCCGCAGCTTCTCCCTGCTTGCTTCTTGGGGATGATGCTCGGGCGGCGCCACAAAGCTGCCTTTTCCCTGAACGGAATAAATGTAGCCCTGGCGTTCCAGCTCCCGGTAAGCTTTCTGTATCGTGTTGGGATTGACCGTAAGCTGGGATGATAATGTCCGCACGGATGGCAGCTGTTCATCGGCCTGCAGGGCGCCGAACACAATCATATCCCGGATCTTATCCTGCAGCTGTTCGTAAATAGGCTTGCGGCTCCGCACATCCAATTCGAACATACTTCTCCTCCCTTCTCTTCACGCTCTTATGTACTTAGTCTACGGTTGCTGCATGCCAGAAAGGTGTATTAACTGTACTACTATTAATAATACAGTTGATACACCTTTGTCAACAGAAAAAAGCCGTCGCTTATCTGCTCCAGATCAGCAAATAGCGACGGCTCCTCTTCGAATAGGATTCTATATCATTTACAGGATACGATTCAGAAAATGATGCAGAAAGCGTTCTGCATCTACTTCAAGGCACACATCAATGGTCTTGCCCGCACGTGCGGCCCCGGCGGACATCTCAGCAGCGGACGCCTCACCAGATTTTACTTCGTGCGTCCGGCCGACGGTCGGGGAATCCCCCGTGTCCACTGCGATATGCATCGGTTTTGTGGTCACAAAAGCCGGATCAATCGCCACACCCACAGCCAGCGGATCATGCAGTGCACAACCAGCGATGCCTGGCTTGAAATTTTGATAAGCCTGCATATAAAAATCGGTCATGTCTGCCATAAATTCCGCAAGCTCGCCCTGACCACGCCAAGCGTCAACATCGGACTGCGGAAGCAGCGTCTGCATTGTCACATCCAGACCGACAAGTGTCAGATTAAAGCCAGCGGTCAGTACTTTTTCCGCCGCTTCAGGATCTGCGTAGATATTCGCTTCGGCCGTCGGCGTCACATTGCCCGGCACGGTGACCGCACCGCCCATAATGATCAGGCGGTCAAGCAGCTCTGGCAGCTCAGGGCAGCGATCCAACGCAAGCGCCAGATTTGTCAGCGGTCCCACGGCAATTACTGTCAGCTCCTGTGGGTGCCTGCGCGCCTGCTGAATGATAAAATCGGCCGCATGCCCTTCAGCAACCGAGCCCGTCGGACTTGTGCTGTAGCAGCCGCCAATGCCGTCCTCGCCATGAATATGTCTTGAGTAGGGCTTGAACAACTCTCTGGCGTAAGGCTTGTCCGCCCCCTGGTATACCGGCACCTCTTTATTCAGCTTTTCCAGCAGAACCAGCGAGTTGCGGGTCGCCTCCGGCACCGAAATATTTCCGAACGTTGTCGTGATTCCAAGCAAATCCAGCTCGGGGGAGTGCACCGCATAACCAATGGCCAGCGCGTCATCAATGCCTGTGTCTACATCCAGTATGATTCGTTTCGTCATTCCAATCCTCCATCAGCCAGTTGTCCCACTTGATTATACACCAATTCGGGCGGTGACGGGAAAGATGAAAACAAAATAATCTGAATTCCTTTTTCCAGGGAATTCAGACTATTTTTTTGACCTAGATCATTGCTAAACGTTCAGGTGGCTCCTGAACCACATAACGGTCTTTCTGGTTGCACGGCCGTAAATGCAGGCAGCGCCTCGCTTAGAAACCAGCCGGTGAACTCCGTCCTCCAATCGGCTTTGATCCGCAGAAACAGCTCTGAGCAGGCATCATGATAGGCTTGAACCATCGTTTCCCTGCCGCTCTCACCAATGCCGGCCTGCCGCCGCAGCTCCTTGGCATCTTCCATATACCGGGCCCAGTATTTGTCCAGCAATTGAATATATTTATGACTCCAGCTCAGAAGATGTCTGCTCATCGCCGGCCGTTTCAGCAGGCATTGCCATATGTCCGACCAGGCCTGCTGAAGCTCCTGAACGCCAAAAGCATTTCCCTGCTGCAGCAGATGGCCATCTTCCAGCATGCCCTGACCGATCGTCAACAACCAGCTTCGCATCTTCTCCAGATATACCGTATCCGTTTCAGTGATCGTTGCAGATACATGGGTATTCAGTATATGCTTGATATTGGCCTTCTCCCACATTTGATCACGCCGCTCATACACGAGCTGCCGGTGAGTATGCACAATCCGTTCCATTTCCGTAACATACAGCCATTCCTCTTCCCAGCGTGTTCCATCAGACTGCCATATCAGCATGCGGTGTTCTTCTGCCGTCTTCGGACGTGCCACTCCCCGGTTGGAAACTTCTGCTGCACCGGAATCCCTTTTCACCAAACATTTCAAACCCGCCGTTCTCAGACTTTCCGCCGAACCGGACGCCGGCTCGCCATCCGTTCCGCTAAGCTTGAAGGAGGCCTTCTCCCGGCGATAGCCGATGACTTCTTCCGTCACGGACCTTTTTCTCAAATCTGAAGCAGGCAACATCATCGTATCCAGACCATAAGCTCTCCGCAAAAGGGCGGCTTCTCCGCCAATCTGGTCTGTCATGCCCGCAATGCCCCCGTACTGCTGCATATAATGGTGCACCGATATTTCGGCATGCGCGCCTGCAGCCGTCTGCTCCGCTGCTCCGCTCTGTTCCGAAAGAGTGATCGGGGTCATCAGATGATGAACAAGCACCTGCTCGACATTGTCGATGACCGCGCAGGCATTAAACGTCTGCATACGTTCGCCTGCATTCATCGTCAGATGATCGAGCAAATAATCTGCTGCAAATTCCCGGAAATCGCCAAAGGTAATATCCGTGAGATAGGCCTGCTGCTTCTCTTCCGCTGACGCGCCTGCAAGATTGCAGCCTGCGGTGAGACCAAGCATTGTGTATACCGGATATAACACACTATAATCCCTCCAGGAGCATTGATTGTCCGTCGACATCATGTGCACCCCGCGCCCCTGCAGGGCACGCCATGCACATGTCAGAACCGAGGCGAGCAATCTTTCTTCGTTGGAGGCCATTTGAATAATTTTCCCCTCAGACATCCACCAGCCTGCAGTCATCTGCAGTTCGTGCAGTTCAAGTCCTGTTACCCGTTTGACAGCTTCCTTCGCCGCCGCAAACACCCTGTATTTATGCTGATAGCTTCCGGCTCCCGCTCCTCTGCTTTGTCCGGTGAGATGCATTTGTTTCTTTAATTCACTATCTTTTACAAATCTGAGCTGCCGATGTAATGAAGTGATCTGGATCAGATGATGATCCATGGAATCCGGATGACTTCCGGCTGTCTGCCGCCTCCTCCGTTCACTCATCTCAATCATTCCTTTGGATGTAGTAATATCTTTTTTACATCCCAAAGTAACATACCGCTCTGAACGAATTCTGAACAAATCTTAGTGCCCATCCTCGCAGCCTTTTTGCATCCTTCAGGAAGCCTGCCCTTTAACCAGTCCCGCATAGAAACCGCCCCTCGCCACCAGCTCTTCGTGTGAGCCCTGTTCAAGCAGTCTGCCCTCCTTGAGCACCAGAATGCGGTCCGCCTGGCGAATGGTGTTCAGCCGATGGGCGATGACAAAGCTTGTGCGCCCCTTCATCAGCCTGTGCAGACCCTCTTGAATTTTAATCTCGGTGACCGTATCGATGCTGCTGGTCGCTTCGTCAAGGATCAGGATAGCCGGGTCTGCAAGCATCGCACGGGCAATCGCAAGCAACTGCTTCTGTCCCTGGCTGATGCCGCTGCCACCTGTTTCCAGCTTCTTCTCATAGCCGTCCGGCAAACGCATAATAAAGGAATGGGCATTGGCCAATCTGGCTGCCGCCTCCACTTCCTCATCCGTAGCATCCAGCCTGCCGTAGCGGATATTTTCGCGGATCGTTCCCGCAAACAGAAAGGTATCCTGCAGCACGAAAGCCATATGCGATCTGAGGTTCTCGCGCCGGATGGTTGTGATGTCCCTTCCGTCCATCGTTATGGTTCCGGAGACGGGATCGTAAAATCTGGACAGTAGCTGGATCAGCGTCGTTTTACCTGCGCCAGTCGGGCCGACCAGAGCGATCGTTTCTCCGGGGCGGGCCTCGAAGCTGATCCCATCCAGTGTTTTTCCGCCTTCCTCATATGAAAAGAAGACGTTGTGGAAGCGAACTTCACCCTCAAGCCGGTCAAGCGATACGGATGCGCTCTCATCCCTGGCCTCCTCATCCTCATCCAATACCTCAAAGACCCGCTCAGCTCCGGCAATGGCCGACAGCAGCGTGTTCCACTGGTTAGCCAAATCGTTCAGCGGACGCGTAAACTGGCGCGCATACTCCACAAAAATGATAATGACACCCACTGTAATGGAACCGTGAATGGCCAGAATGCCGCCGAAGCCCGCAACGATGGCAAAGCTCAGGTTATTCAGCCCATTCATCAGCTTGGGGATAAAGCCTGATATCGTCTGCGCCCAGAAGCCTGCCAGCCGGATGCTGTCATTGCGGGCGCTGAATTCACCGATCACCCGCTGCTCCTGGGAAAAAGCTTTAATGATACGCTGCCCGGACAGCGTCTCTTCAACAAAACCGTTCAGTTCTCCTAATCTCCGCTGTCTTTCCTTAAAGAGCGGTCCTGTCCTGCGTGTAATCCAGCGCATGCCAAGAGCCATCAGCGGTACGACCGTAAAAGTCAGCAGGGTCAGCACCGGGCTCAGCGACAGCATTACGGCCACCGTCCCCACCAGCGTCAGCACGCTGGAGAAAATCTGGATGGCCGAGCTGTTCAGCGTGGAGCTGACATTCTCAATGTCGTTTATCAGGCGGCTCATCAATTCTCCCTGTTGGCGTCTGCCGAAGAACGGGATCGGCAGCCTGTGCAGATGGGAAAACAAATCAAGGCGCATCCGGTACACCGTCTCCTGCGCTACCTCGATCATCCAGACATTTTGCAACCAAACAGTCAGCGAGTACAGGGCGTAAACCACAACCAATCCGGCCAGAAACCAGATCCATAACCGGCTTGGCCCCTCCTCCAGAAAATGATCTATGGCGACGCCTACGAGATAAGGTCCCAGCAGAGCGAGCCCCGAGCTGAGCAAGACCATCAGTAGAACAAGTGCCAATTTGAATTGGCGGCGGGCCAGGTAATACCATATCCGCTTTAACGTGCCGGACCAGTTCTTCGCTTTGGCGGCAGGCCTCCGCCCCCCACCTGCGGAAGGCTGCTGAGTCGCCGCGGGCCTAGGATACCGGAATGGCTCAGTGAATGCTTTGAGCATGCTGAAGGGCCTCCTCCCCGAACTGTGATTTATAAATATGCCGGTATAACTCTGAAGCGGATAACAGCTCTTCATGTGTTCCCTTGGCAATGAGTCGACCCTCATCCAGCAGCAGGACCAGGTCCGCAGACATCGTCGAGCTGATTTTCTGTGTAATCAGAAACGTTGTGCACGAGAGAGTCTCCAGTTCGGCCAGCAAAGCCGCTTCGGTCTTTACATCAAGCGCACTGGTGCTGTCGTCCAGAATCAAAATGGACGGCTTGCGTACCAGAGCACGGGCGATGGAGAGCCGCTGCTTCTGCCCGCCGGACAGATTGATTCCCCGCTGGCCAAGCAGGGTATCGTAACCATTCGGCAGGTTTGCGATCGTCTCATGAAGCTGGGCCTGCCGGGCTGCTTCGCGGATGTCGTCCAGCGTGGCATGCTCATCCCCCCAAGCAATATTTTCACAAACCGTACCTGAGAACAGCAGCACCTCCTGCGGCACGTAACCGATGGCATCCCGAATCTGCCGGATCGCGGTCAGATTTTCTTGAATGGAGCCATTAACGCTGTCCAGTCGACGCTGCACGCTGCGGAATAAAGCCGATGCTTTTTTCATTACAAGATACAGAAATACCAGCAGTACCGGGACGGTAACTGTTAAAAGCAGCCCAAGCTTGACGTTGACGATGAGCGACATGATTACACCGCCCAGCACCAGCAGCGGCACACGCGACATGAAGCGCAAGCTCATAAAAATCGTATCCTGGAGCTGCGAGACATCGCCTGTAAGGCGGGTGATAAGCGATGAGGCCGCGAACCTGCTGAACATAGCATAGGAAAAAGACTGCACCGTGACGTAAAGCTTACTCCGCAGATCATAAGCAAACCCCTGACTGGCATGCGACGCATAGAACGTGCCTATGATACCGGCAGCAAATGCGGCGGCTGCCCCTGTCATAAGAATGCCGCCCCACAGCCAAACAGCCTGCAGATTGCCCGCCAGGATGCCGTCATCGATAATTCTGAAAATGATCCACGGCTGAAGCAGTTCAACCGACAGCTCCACCAGCATCATAAAAATAGCGACAAATGAGGCGAGACGGTACTTTTTCAGAAATGTAAAAATGAATGCCATATACTCCTCCGATTCGGACGGCCCGCCGATCAGCCCTGGCTTCTGCGGCCTCCGCTGCTTAGTCTGCTCTCCGTCGCTTATCATTGGAGAATAAATCCGACTTCCCCTGTCTTGGTATAAATCACCCGGTTCGCCCCCATCCGCTGGTAAACGCCCCTCGGGTGCAACAGCTGCCGGGTAATGACGCAAATCTCCCGCTCTGTCCATGATCTGCAGATTTGCAGGTAGCGGCAGGTGAGGTTCAAACTGCTCTCAAATATGAAAATACGGCCCACCGTCATTTTGGGAATAACCCATTTGTCCGTCATGGACGTATCGATCCGAACAATTTGCTTCACCCCTTGCTTTTCAAATTGCTTTTCTTTTACAGCGCTGTTCGTCAGAACCGCAAAGGGCAGGTGGTGATGCTGCAGCAGCTTCACAAATTTCCGGCCATCGTTGTTAGGGGCAACAACGAGAATGGTCTCAGTTTGCATTCAGATCCTCCTCGATATTCGGGCAGCGCACATTCACCGATACAAAAAAAAGAAGCCAGGGCTCCAAGTAGCTTCCCGCGGCTTCTCCCAAGGTCCATTGCCGATAAAGCATGGACTGGATTTTAGTCGGTTTGCTGCCTCTCCCTGCACGCTTATGAGGTTAGCTGTCGGATTCGGGCGAGAGAGTCGCCCTACGCGGCCAAGACCTTGGAATCTCCTCCGCGATTCACCCCTGCGGCCATGCTGTTCCGTCTCTTCTGCCGGAATAAGCTGACCCCTTTGGTTCCCCCATTTTCCGCTCAGCGCGGAAATTCAGCGATAAAAGCAAAATCATTGCAAAGAAAATAATTAAATTACCGATTTGAATCATACACCCGGCCGACTGAAAGTGTAAAGACTTCTATTCCCGTTTCTAATAAAAATTTGCTGCAATCCAAAAAGGCAGGCAGAGCGTTTACCCGCCTGCCTGCTGAGACCTTCGTTTTTCAGCTGTTTTTCACATCATTTCTTCTCTGTTCCGATAAATAACTGCGCATACCGGGTGAGGCTCCAAGCGGCCCGTTGTGAAATCTGCTCCTCTTTTTTGTTTCCGTTGATCCGGGAAATGAACTTCTCCATCAAGCTTGCAGCCTTGCCCGTATTCCCTTGCTCCAGCTGCCTTTGCGCCTGCTTCAGAGTATTGTTCAGACGCGAAGCAAGATCGCCCCTCACTTCTTTGGCCGCACGAAACTGCACAAATGCAGATTGCAGGCCATTCAAGGCACCGGGGGCATGGAAGACAGGAACCGGCACATCCGCCCAATCCGTATCTGAAGCGAAATAGAAGCTGGTATATGACGGCTGGTTGTAGCTCGTATTTTGCCGCGCCACTCCCGTCCGGTACTGCGGATCATGCATAAGTGTGTACAGCTTGCGGTCCGTCACTTCTGTGCTCAGATAAATCCGGATGGCCGAGCTGTCCGCTGTACGGACAAGCATCTCTTCTCTCCAATCCCCGAAAATGTCCGCTACAAGCGAAGGCGTGCCCTTGGTATAGTTGTTCGTCAGCGTTCCGTCGGCTGTCAGCAGGACACCGCGTTTCCAGTCTTCAATGACCGGCGTGACGTCAATCGCTCCGTTCACAATTTGCGTCGTCATGTCTGCAGCCCATTTAATGTTCATATTGGTGCCTGGCATACTGCTGCTGAGCTGCTCCCCGGCCGCCGTCCACAGGCCAACCGCCCAGGTCTCCAGCCCCTTGTGCTCCGGATCGATATCTCCCACCATGCCGCGTCCCGTATCCTTGCCGGTGTATCCGCCATAGAGGACCTCGCCGGTGGCCGCATCACGCAGGGAATAGCCGTAAGGGGCATAGGTTCCGCCTTCATGAACCATGAAAATTTCCTGTCCCGGCCGGTCCGGGTCAATATCCGTAACATGCAGCGCGTCCCCGTGTCCCAGACGGGCTGTGGTTCCCGGCGCTGCGCTCTGCTCAGGCATCTCATCCATGGAGCTGTACAGCAGGCTGCCGTCGTGATCCAGGGTAGCCGAGCCATAGACGATTTCATCCCTGCCGTCCTGGTCGACATCCGCCACGCTCAAAGAATGCGCTCCCTGAGTTGTCAGCGTGCCAAGCTCCGGATCGGTGCCGTCTCTGCCGTGCGGGCTGTCATTGAACGGATTGCTCATGACCGTCCAGCCACTGTCCGCAAGCCATTGCTTTCGCAGATGCTCGCCATCCCACTGGTAGGCTGCAATGGTCGAGCGTGTGTAATAGCCCCGCGCCAATATAGCAGATGGCTGAACCCCGTCCAGATAAGCGACTCCTGCGAGAAAACGGTCAACCCGGTTGCCGGGTTCGATCCGCGCCATCGCGTAATCTCCCCACATCAGACCGTCATCATGCCGTTCCGGCTCATAACGCACGGTGTCCAGCTCTTTCCCTGTATCCCCTTCAAAGACCGATAAATATTCGGGCCCACTGACAATAAAGCCTTCAAAAGTGCGCAGATCGTTGCGGCCGCTGCGGGCAGGCGCGTATTCATCGATAAAATAGTCCGCAAGCTGCTCCGCATTCGCACGGGACAGCGGATAATCGTACCGCTTCCCGATGCCGAAGCATTCCTCCAGCGTTGCCGGCCAATGCCCGTTCAGGACCTCTTCATGCCGATGCCAGTTCATGAACATGTCCACAAGATGCTCGTAGTAATCCCCGCTGCTCATCCGGTAATCATCCTTATGGCTGTAGCCTGCCCGGATGTCTTCACGCGGCATGGTAATATACCGCTCCCTCGCAGGCCTTCCTTTTTTGTCGTAGGTGATGACTTTAGTGCCGGGCGCTGTTTTAAACATAAGCTCCGCCCGTCCGTCCCCATCAAAATCATAAACCAGCATCTGCGTGTAGTGCGCGCCGGAACGAATATTGACTCCGAGATCGATTCTGTATTTTAAAGTTCCATCCAGTTCATAGGCATCAATGTAGGTATTTCCGGTGTAGCCTTTTTGCGACACATCCTTGGAATTGGAGGGGTCCCATTTGACGAAAAACTCATACTGCCCGTCTCCGTCAGTATCGCCCACACTCATGTCATTGGCCGAATAGGTGTAGGTCTCTCCGGCAGGAGTAACCCCGTCAGCCGGCTTTTGCAGCGGCAGGTCATAGAATGCATCATTCCAGGGGTGAACCTCGGCACTTTTTTCCAGCTCCAGTCCATACACGCTGGCTGCAGCACCCCGCTCTTTCTCATCGCCATATACTACCGCCGCCACCGAATACAAGGACTGGGAAGTGCCTTCCGTATCCAGATAATTGGTGCTATCCGTCACGGTCGCAATCTTGACTCCATCCCGGTACACGTTGAAATTGGCCCCGGTCAAGCCGGATGCCGAATAACCCGTCACTTCATCAGCCAGCAGGCGCCAGCTCAGAAATTGCCCGCCTTCCGCAGAAGCCGCCACCAGACCTCTGTCCAGATGTTCCAGCTGTACCCCGCTCCTATGGTTCGACAGTGCTTCTCTTTCCGCATATACGGTCGTCCCTCCTCCGGGCATTCCTGCGGTCAGCAGCGAAGCCCCTAATAGCGTGATTGCCCATTTTCCAGCGTATTTGCCTGTAAATTTGCCCATTCTCATTTCCCCTTCCGGTGTTCAAGTTGAAATGATTGCGCTTCCAAAATAATTCCTCTCTATTATAGTTTTGCCTGGGCAGAGCGCACGTTTAAATATCAGAGGTTTTTCACTACTAATCCGTAGAATTATATTTTCCTAGTTCTTTAATCACAAACAATAGATTATCATGTAAACATTACCTTCATTTTTGGATATAAAAACCTATAAAAATGAATCTATTTTCGCTTTTATCACTAAAAATAGTTCTTTAGACGGAGTTCTTTAGTAGTTGATTTGATATTATAATTTCCATTGTAAAATTTGGAGATTGATAAGGAGGAAGGAAATTTTGAAGAGTAGAAAGATAGGTTTCACCTTTTTGTTGCTGGCATTGTTATGGGTTATCCTACCTAACGCGTCAACGAAAGCAGCCAGCCAATATACGGGAGGTCTCCTGGACAATGTGGAGTTGAAGGTTGGCACCTCGGTGAACAATAGCACGGGTACTGTCACTCAAATGACCGATGGTGATGCAACTACCAGGTACTTGCAAAGCAGCGGAAATTTAATCTGGTATAGCTTCACATCTCCACAAAATATCTCGGCCATTGTTTCAAAAAGCGGCACCCTGAGTTCTACCATCGAATTTTATGATGCAAGCAATCATCTGATTACTGCTTTCACGCCTACGCTTAATGATTCAGTCCAATCTTTACCGACACCGGCAGCCAACGTCACAACCGTTGTACTGAAGTCAACCGCCAACGTTTATCACTTTGAATGGAACGTATTCACAACACCATCGGCACCTCCTGCAGTGCCCGCCATTAGCTGGATTCAAGGTGGCGATAAGAGTGTTGATCTGAATTGGAGCAACACCCTGGCCAGATCCTACACCGTGAAACGTTCAACATCTACAGGAGGTCCTTATTCAGTTCTCGCATCAGTGTATGAAAATAATTACACAGATACTTCTGTTAACAATGGAACAACGTATTATTATGTCGTTTCTTCCGTCAATGAAGCCGGGCAAAGCGCTAATTCAGCCGAAAAAAATGTCACTCCTAACGCAACCAAATATACAGGTGGTCTGCTTGACCGGGTAACACTCAATGTAGGCACATCCACATCAAATAAAACCGGTACCGTCAAGGAATTAACCGATAATAGCGCTACTACCCGTTACTTATTACCAGGCAGTAATTTAATTTGGCATACTTTTTCCTCACCGCAAACGATCTCTGCTGTGGTCTTAAACAGCAGTTCGACGGCAGCAGCTATTGAGTTTTATGACACCAACAATAATTTACTTTTATCCTATAAACCTATAGCTAATGATACTGTACAATCTCTGCCGACTGCGGTTACCAATGTATCGACCGTTGTCCTTAAAACTGCGAATTCCAGTAATGCTTATTATAACGAATTCAATGTTTTTGCTACCCCAACAGCAGCTCCCGCAGTACCTGCCATCAGTTGGGTTCAGGCAGGGGACAAGACCGTTGATTTATTTTGGGGCTCGACGGCCGCAAAATCCTATAATATTAAACGTTCAACAAGTAAAAGCGGTCCTTATGCCCTGCTGACTTCGGTAGGTGGAACTTCTTACACCGATACATCCGTTGTCAACGGAACAACCTATTATTATGTCGTATCGTCTATTAATGAGGCAGGTGAGAGCGCTAATTCAGCCGAAAAATCGATCACCCCGAATGCTTCCAAATATACAGGCGGTTTGCTTGACCGGGTTGTGCTGAACGTAGGCACTTCAACCTCAACTCAAACTGCAACGATCCGCGAGGTGACTGACAATAGCGCTACTACCCGATACTTGCAACCGACCGGGAACTTGATCTGGTATACGTTCCCTTCACCAATGGAGGTTTCTTCGGTAATTTTAAATAGTAGTAATATAGCCAACTCAAACATTGAATTTTATGATAGTAATAATACTTTGCTCTATTCCTATACACCTAAAGTCAATGATACCGTTGAGAGCCTGCCGCTCCCTGTTCAGAACGTCTCAACTGTAGTGGTTAAAACTAAAACAAATGCTTATCAAAATGAATGGAATTTGTTTGGAAAAAGTATGGAGGTTCCTTCAACAGAAAAACTTGAGTTGACCGCTTCCGCAGGCAATGCAAAAGTTACATTAAACTGGAATACTGTTTCCAAAACCGCAAACTTTGAAATTCAACGCGGAACTACAACCGGCGGTCCTTATAGTGTTATCGGTACTGTAGATGGAACTGCCATTACCTTTGAAGATATAAATGTGGTCAATAACACTACTTATTATTATATCGTTCGTGCTATTAACGGCAGTGTCGAGGTGGCCGTATCCAATGAAGCCTCTGCCACTCCTGTTGCTAGCGATCCGGGGAACCCTTCCGAGCCTCCGGTAGACAATAGCGGAGACAGAGCTTTACTTGCCATTATGCTTAACACCGGTGAAATTAAAGAGTATGATCTTTCCATGAGCGAAGTGAATGCCTTTATTAGCTGGTATGAGCAGCGGGCTTCAGGTTCCGGACCTGTTACATTTGCAATCAATAAACACAGTAACAATAAAGGACCTTTCACGAATCGCAAAGATTATATAATTTACGACAAAATTATTACTTTTGAGGTTAACAGCTACAGCACCAACGTGCAATCCCCACAAGTGTCGTCTCAACCTGAGAATGGTGTGTAAATTACAGAGATAGCTTTATATTTAGAAAGAGCGGCTAACAACCGTTCTTTCTTTTTTTTCATTCAGAGCCTGCAAAATATATTGACAGACCTTACCTGAGACGATATGATTCTAACAATTTATTTTTAAAATCATAGAAAAGGGGGTTGTTTAGTTTGTTATCTTTTTTCAAATCATATACTGTATCGCGTAAGGTGCTCTCTATCTCTACCGCATTGCTGATTTCCGCCTTTGCCATAACCGGCACTCCTTCTTATGCGGCCATTCCGGCGGCGGAGACGACTGTCTCTGCTTCTTCCCAGCAAAGCTCTGTTGCAGGCAGCCATATCTCCTACCTCGAAAATCGTTTCGGGCTGCATTTATCAGCCGCTCCTACAGTGGATGAGTATATCGGTGCTCTGGGCAAGCTGCTGGAGGAGCAGGCACCGTCCTTATCCGGGGATTCCGCTCTCCTGACTCAGTCGAATGCCGTCAGCCTCGCCATCAAAGCAGCAGGACTGAAGGAATTGGTGGATACCTATTCACCGGAGAAAGCCGCTGCATCCCTGAAGAAGGCGGGAATACAAGATGTTAACGAATTGGGCGCCGATGCAACCCGTGAGCTGGCCGCTGCTGTAGATACCGGTTTGCTTCCGGCGGGTGCCGCCAAATCCTTTAAGACGGATAGACAGGCAGACAATGTGTTTGCTGCCGATTTGCTGGCTGGCGTGTTATCTTTTCACGGGGATTATAAATCTTACATAGGCAATGTGCGTGATGATGATATTTTTGCAAAGCTCAACGATGCTTACGATACCCAGGAGCTTGTGCTGGCGCCTGAGCTGCAAAAAATTTTCGATGAAGGCCTGAAGCAGGGGCTGTTCACCGGCTACAACATTAAAGACAAACGCTACGAGGCCCATTTCGATCCAGTACTGTCCCTCATCTACGGACATAGTGATCTGAAGCATGCCATTCAGCTGATCGGGCTGCTGCGCAGTGAAGGCATGCAGGCAAAAGTGCAGTTGGAACCGAAAACGTCGGCCTTCGTCTATTTGCAGGAGTGGGGCACTCCGCAGCAAAGTGACGATTACAAGGTCGTGCAGATTGAAAACGGCAATTATATCGCGTACGCCAAAGAATATGATCTGGCCCTGGAGTTTGAATCCGCTGCCGACAAGGAGCAATTCGACAGTCTTGTGAACCAATATGCCAAAAAAGACAGCGAGGATGAAGCCGGCCTGATCGCCGCCTCCTGGTGGCAGCCGCTCTACTATTCACTCCCGGCCATAAATAATTACATGGAAATCTCTAATAATCGGATTGATTCCGGCAACTACTATGCACAATCCTTCTCTCTGAAAGAAGATACAGCTTCCATCGCCGAAGGCCTGAAAAAGCTTGCGCCTGAAGCAGAAGTACAAACCTACGATTTCTGGGTTGATGCGCCGTTCTATCGCTATTTGAACGGGGAATCCTCCTAATACTTGCAATCGCAAACGCACCAAGGGCTGGCATGGCGTCAATCACCTCCTTCACAGATACAAAAATACAAGCCCAGGATAATTCCCAGGCTTGTATTTTTATTCTATCATGCTTCCGAATCTACTAAATTCATGCTTGCTTCCGCATCTTCCGCTGCACTAGCAGAGGAGTTAGCAGCAGCGCCCCGATCACAAGCAGCCCGCCGCTGATGCTATAAACCATGAAGAGCGAAAACAACTCCTTAAAATAGCCGGATAACGACATCCCTATAACCATCATGCCCATAAACATGGGCGTAATCGCTCCGCTCACCCGTCCGATCAGGGCAGCCCCCGTATTCTGCATGATCATCGTCTGAATTCCCGCTTGTACGCCCGCGTAGGCCAAACCGCCAATGATCTGGACAGCAACGGTCAGCCCCACCATGGTTGAAGCTCCGGTTACAACGGTGACTAACGCGCTGCCCACAAGCCCCGTCAGCAGCAGCACTTGCGGCTTTACCCGCTTCGCCGCCCCCACAATGAGGACTCCTCCTGCAAGCATGGCTGCCCCGTTCGTAAGAAACAGCCACTGCAGGAAGGACTTATCAAGCCCTAATTGATCAATAGTAACAAATAAAAGCAACGGCTGGGTTAACCCTGCGGCCAAACCGGTCACGGCAAAGGTGACGCTAAGCACTCTAAGCGAGCGATTCCCCCATAAATAACGAATACCTTCCTTCAGCTCCTTCATGAAATCCCCGGTTTGTACAGACCTGTCCTCCTTGGAATCCTTGGGCAGAGTGGACAGGATCAGAGCCGAGGCGGAAAACATCATCACAGTCAAAGCAAGAGAAATCTCAATGCCATACTGCAGAAAAATAAATGTGCCGATCATCGGCCCCAGGATCATAAACACCGATACCAGCGTTTGCGACATCGCCATAACACCCTGCAGCTGTTCAGCCGGAACATGCCTCTTGTAAAGCTTCATGGCCGAAGGCTGGGAAAATTGCGACAAACTTGCGGACACAAGCGTTCCCAGCAGCAGCGCCAGCCAGGTCCCGTACAAGAGCACGAGCAGCACACCCAGCACGGAAGCAGCGGACAGCAGATCACACCATACCATCGTCCGCTTCGGCCGCCAGCGGTCGGCCAGCGTTCCACCAATCATAGCGAACAAAAAAATCGGCGCATATTCCACCACGGAAATCAGGGATACATAATACGGATCATTGCGGGTCAAGTCCGTGACATACAACAGAACGGCAAAATTCCGGATCCAGATGCCGAGCTGCAGGAATACCCGGGACAGGATAATCGTCCGGACATAACGATTGTTCAACATTTCTCTCATCCTTTTCGTAAAATCGAACCACAATGTGTATAATACAGACGAATTACTATTTTGTCTATAAATTTATAGATAAAATTATATTTATCTATAAATAATTCGGTTTTAAGGTGGCTGTCTATGGGGTTCGTGTCTTGTTGTCCCTGCGCGATGCGGCGGGTCGCCAGGGTTACGTGTCTTGCTGTCCTTACGCAATGTCTTGCACGATTATCCCTTTCGTTCAGGAATGGTGGCTAGGGTCAGGGGGAAGGATAAAGTATCCTAAATATGATTTTTCCTGGATCGTATATTTTCTCTCGAATCCTCTTCTTAGTCCTAAACGTGTCTCATAATCCCGAACCGATCTGCTCCTTCACCCAATATGGTTCTTCTCCCAAGTTTGTCTGTTTCTCGGTGACCTGATCAAACGGGATAATGATGCAAAGACAGCGGATGTTGATCTGCCGCCCAATCCACCGGCCTTCCTACCCTTAGGTTTTTCAAAATAATTCCATCTCATGAAAAAGGAGTGCCCAAAGGTCAATGGACCTGTTGGACACTCCCTAAAAGTATCTATTAGGTTTTAAACTACTCGCCTATTTGGATTTCCAGCAGCCTGGCTGTCGCTGGTCCGGGCAAGCTCACCTGCAGCCTTCCTTCCGCCTCATCCCACACCAGGGAGCATTCATATCCCCGTGGGTACAGGCAGCGGATTTCGGCAGATTTCCCCTTCAAATCATACAGCGGCAAATCAACTGTGCCCCGCTCCCCGCCGGTCCGCCACACTGCCACATATCGCTTATTCCCACTGCGCAGCCCCAGGCTGATCCAGTCATCCTGCGGTGTTGGCAGTCCCAGCGGCCAGAAAGGCAGTGATTCACGGATGTCCTGCCGAATTGTCTTGTAAACATCCAGCCCTTCCTTGACCAGCTCTCTTCTGCGCGGGCTTAGCTCGGCCAGATGCCCGCTTTGATGCACCCGCAGCAGCAGTGCGTTGACCATATTGAAAATAACCTCTTCATCATCGCCTTCACGCAGCGGGTACGACCAAACGGCGGACTGTTCCGGCGTGAGAGCAGCCGGGGAAGCCGCAGCGATGGAGGCGTATTTGATGTAATCCTCCTGATCGCTGGTGGACTGGATGCTGTGCCTGCTCAGCATCGCATAGTCCATGCGCATGCCACCGGAGGAGCAGTTCTCGATCACCAGCTCGGGATAACGTGCGAAGATGCTGTCCAGCCACGCCAAATACGCGCGGTTATGCTGCAGCAGCCCGTCCCCGAAGCTGTCCGCCTCCGTCTCGGTGCCGATCCCGGCATTGATGTTATAATCCATTTTGATGTAGCCCACTCCATAGTCCTCAACCAGACGGCGGATCACCTCATCGGCATGAGCTATGACCTGCGGATTGCGGTAATCCAGCTGATATCTGCTGCGGTCCTTCACCCTTTTGCCATGCCGCATGAAAAACCAGCTATCATCCGTATCCTTCAGTTTCGGACTGTTAATGCCCATGACTTCAAGCTCAAGCCACAAGCCTGGAATCATATTGCGGCTGCGGATATAATCCAGCACAACCTTAAGGCCTTCCGGGAAGCGTTCCGCTGATGGCATCCATTCACCTACGCCGTCCCACCATTCTCCGTCCGCATACCAGCCCGCGTCGATGCAAAAATATTCACAGCCGACCTCTGCCGCAGCATCGATCAACGGCAAAAGCTTCGCTGTTGTCGGGCTGCCCCACAGGCAGTTCATATAATCGTTAAAGATGATCCGCAGCTCCCGATTATCGGTGTTAGGGCGGCGTATAATACGGCGGTAGGCGGTCAGCTGGGCGGCGGCTTCTGTAAAGCCTCCCCGCACCGCTCCCACTGCCACCGGCACGGATGTGAATTCCTGGCCCGGCTGCAGCCGGACAAACCAGTGGTTATCATGCTCCGTCGGCCCGCTGATCAGCACCGTAAGCGTATCGGCCTGCTCGATAATTTCCCAGTGCCAGGAGCCATTATGCTCAATCTGCCAAAACAGGCTGCTGTCCGCTTCCCGGTTTTCCAATACGGCCATCGGCACATGCTCCGCGGCCGACCAGGAGCCGGTATTGCTGCAGGAGACACGCTTGGAGCCACGATCCTTCATATGGGACATGCCCAGTTCAGGCAGCGAATAAGTTCTCCATTGCAGCTCGCTTTGCCAGCCATGATGGGGAATGTTGATCCGCATCTTTTCGTCGCGGTCCTGCTTTCCCTCCTTGTCCAGTCCTGACAGTGCAAATGAAGACACATACTCCACATCAACCGGGTCGCTGCCGTTAGTCGTGAGAACCACCCAGCTGCGGACTACCTGCACGCCGTCATAAAACTGAAAATGCTGCACGGCCCCGATTCCTGTTACAGGATCGGCAAGCATCATTTCAAGCTTGCGACCAAGCGAATTTCGCTCGTCCCGATAACCAGCAAATATCATGCGCAGACCGGGATAAGATGCCCGGTGTGTCCTGCCGTGATATTCCGCCCGGTCTTCACCGGACAGCTGCAGTTCAAGCAACCGGTATCCCGGTTTATGCTTCTCCTCGACAGCTCCTTCGCTGTAAGGCTGGGCCGCAAAATGCAGCAGTCTGACGTCCTTCTCGTCCGTAACCTCCAGCACAAGATAAAGCCCATTTTCCTCAATCTTGATACGTTCTGCCTTCACTCCTTGATCATCCTTTCCCTGTCCTGCCACCCCAGGTTTATATACAAACATAACTCAGCACCAAGCGTGCCGAGTTATGCTCACATTCATCTTCATTTTCTTAATTTAGCAGCACTTCACCTTGTGCCTTACTGGGCTCCGCCCAGCTGCACCCATGCTTTCTCAATCTCTGTAACCGTCTGATCCTTGGTCGCATTGCCGCCGACGTAGGCCTGCATCAGCTCACCGAATTTCTGATGGAACGTATCCAGGGAGTAGTTAATGGACAGGTCGCCGGATTGTTCGGTTTTCAGAATTTCTTCCATTTGTTTTGGCATCTCCAGGTCAGGCAGCGGAGCTTCCTTGATTGGCGGGATCACCTTCGCTACATCGGAGAACCAGTTCTTGCCGTATTCCGAAGTGTAGAGCCAGTTGAAGAAGGCAATCGTTTCGTCCTTAACCGGCGAATCAACGTTAATACGCAAGGCCTGGTCCGCACCCGTCACAATCTGCGATTGCTCAGCCTTATCGCTGACCGGATAACCCATAATGCCGATCTTCAGATCCGGATTAATTTTCTTGAGAGCTTCCTCATCCCATGCGCCCTTACCTGTCATGAATGCAGCCTTGCCAGATGCAAAATCGCTCACTTCCGCGTTGCTGTCGCGTTCGAGCGGCTTATCCGTACCGTTGGCTACCGTCAAGTCGACAAAGGAGAAGAAGTTGTTGTACAGCAGCGGGTAATCCTTAATATGCGCCTTGCCTGCGATAAAGTCGCTCACCAGTTGCTTCGGCTCAACACCAGCGTCTTGTGCTGCCGCATCCACATAGTGCATGAAGATATGCTTCCATACCCACCATTCTTTATAAGCGTTGGCGAATGGAGTCGTACCTTTCGCTTTCAGCTTCTCAACAGCACCCTGCATTTCGGCTACCGTTTTTGGCGGCTCTGTAATGCCGGCCTGTTCAAGCAGATCCTTGTTGTAAATCAGGGCGAAAAGGTTGCCTTTCACCGGAAGACCAAGCACTTTGCCATCCGAGGAGGTCATATTCGCGCGCACAGCATCCGTCATCGCTGCCGCCAGGGGCTCATTCGTCAGGTCGGCGCTGTAATCCGCATACGTATCAATGTCCCCGCCGGCAGTTGTCTGGAATACATCCGGTGTGCTGCCTGAAGCAATTTTCGATTTCAGGATCGTATTGTAGTCAGACTGCATAATTTCCAGATTTATCGTGACATTTGGCTTCACCTTTTTATACTCGGCAATGTACGCGTTGAAGGCATCCGTGTACTCAGGAGAAGCGGTAAACATGTTTATTGTAACCGGTTTCGAATCATCGCTGCCGCCTGTGTCAGAGGAAGCTTCTTTAGCGCCGCCTCCGCAGCCGCTAAGTAAGCCGACTGTCAACAGGAGACTGCCAGACAATGCTGCAAACTTTTTGAACATCGATATTCCCCCAATTGATCGTTTAATTTGTTTCCATGTGCTCATTGTAGTGAATAGCGCTGGTATTAAAAATGTAGATAAGTGAATAGTTGAGGGTAAAAAAGTAATTTTGTTTCCGCAATCATTTCCAATTATTAAAATTGCTAATTTGTTTGCGTGCTTGCCCGGTACTCGGACGGGGACAGCTGATAATAGTTCCGGAACGCCTTGCTGAAGTAATTTTTATCCTTGTAGCCCAGCATATCCGAAATTTCCTGGATTTTGAGGCCCGGATCGTTCAACAGCTCCTTGGCCTTGTTCATCCGCACCTTCTGCACATACTCATGAATGCCGTGCCCGAACTGCTGCTTGAACAGCTTCATCAGGTATTCCCTGCTCAGAAAATACTTCTCCGTAAACATGGAAATTTTAATGTCCTCAAAATAGTGCCGGTCAATATAGGTTTTAATTTCAGCAATGTCGAACGGCCTGCCGCTTGTGCCTTCCTCCTCGGCAAGCCTGCTGTAGAATTCCAACATGCAGTGCATCACCCGGGCAAACTGCTCGAATGAGGCGAAATCCATGGAAATGATGCCAGCGGCGCTTCTCCGCGCCTCCTCAGGCATCGCTGCCGCCCTCGTATTCAAGCCTTTCCTTGCACATGCTTCCCGCAGAATGATATCAAATTCCTGCAAGGTCCGGTCCGCGTCACCCAGGCTGAATATCTGCCGTGCGCGAATGGTGTTAATAAAATCCCTCAACAGGTTTTTCGCATGTGTTAATCCACCTGTCTCGAACGCCTTCTGAATCATTGTCAGCTGCCCGGTTACCGGATATGTGTCGGCGGCAGCAGCCTGATCCACGGTCTGAGTGAAAGATTCGTCCTTCAGCCTCAGCACATCCAGAGAGGCAAACCAGGCTTTCACGGACGAATATGAAGATGCTAGTGCCGTCACCTCCTGCTGCGGTCCGCCGATGCCGGCTGCCGTCTTCAGCCCGAACAGCTGGTGAAGGGAGGCGGTCGCCTTCCGGATCATATGCCCCGCCTGGAATGCCAGATCTTCGGCGCGCCCATCCGTCAGCGTAAACACAGCGATCACCTCACGCTCCCACCGTGGATTAACGAAGCTGAAGCACTGTAGCCGCCCGTCCCCTGACTCAGCCAGCACATTCGTTACCGCAAAGCCCAGCAGCTCCGGGTCGTCGCCAAAGCGGGCACGGCGTACCTCGTCCATATTCAGCAAACGTTGCACGGACAGCAAAAAGTGGTTGCCGGGATAGTCGGCGCCGATCAGCGGCAGAAACGCCTCATTGGCCTGTCTCCGGAAGCTGCGGTCCAGGATGGACAGATACATTTTCTCCTTCAGCTTGGGCAGAGACATGTTCAGCGTGATATTTTGCGTAATAATATCGCTTTCGCTCTTCCGCTTCGCATCCAGCACATCAATCGCTTTGCGCAAGGCCTGATTCAGGTCCGTCCGGTTCACCGGCTTCAGCAGGTAATCGATCACCTTCGAGCGGATCGCCTGCCGTGTGAACTCAAAATCGTTGTAGCCGCTGATGACGATTGTCAGCAGCTCAGGATAATCCTGTTCAATGATCTGAAGCAGATCCACCCCATTCAGTCCAGGCATCTTCATGTCCACCATCACCAGATCAATATCATGCTGCTTTAGCAAATCCAGGCCGGACTTCCCGTTCTCTGCTTCATAAATTTCCCCGATGCCAAGCCCTTTCCAGTCTCCCAGAATGCGGATCGCCTCACGCAGCGGTTCCTCATCATCAATAATCAATGCTCTATACACGACTGCCGCCTCCTTGCGGTATGATCATTTTTATATGGGTTCCGGATGCGTCTGTCCTGATCTCTAGAGCCGCTTCCTCCCCGTACAAAAGCTTCAGGCGGGTGTTCAGATTTTTCAGTCCGATATTCCCGCTCTCCCGTTCTTCCCACTCCTCATCAAAAGATGCCCGCACTTCCTTCAGCCTTGTCGGAGACATACCCGGACCGTTGTCGCTTACCGAGATTAACGCCTGCGTTCCCTGCAGTTCGGCCGCAATGACGATGCGAATGCCTTCAGGCATGTTTTCCAGGGCATGCTTGATGGAGTTCTCGACAAGGGTCTGAATCGATAATCTGGGAATCAACAGGTCCAGAAGACCATCTTCCCATTGATACTGCACCTGCAGCCTGCTGCCAAAACGGGCCTTCTGCAGACCAAGATAACGCTCGATATGGCTCAGTTCATCCCTGGCATACACCATCTCCTTGCCATTGATGGAGTAACGCAAGGTCTGGGCGAGCGCATCCACCATATCGGCCATATCGAACATTTCCCGCTTCAGCGCCTGTGTGGAAATGGCCTGCAAAGCATTATAAAGAAAATGCGGGTTGATCTCTGCTTCAAGCGCCTTCAAAATCGCATTTTTCTCGGCCAGCTTCATTTTGTAGCGCTCATTGATCAGATCGTTCGTCCGTTCCACCATCTCATTGAAGTGGCGGGACAAATACGCAATCTCGTCGTTCCCCTTCACTGGCGCTTCTGCCTCGAAGTCCCCGCTGCTGAACCGCTTCATCTGCAAGGAAAGCCTGTCCAGCGGGCGCGTGATCGCATTGGAGGTCAGCGTGACAAGAATGACGGCAACGATCAGAAATACGCCCCCGATGGCATAGCTCCAGTTCCGCGTCGTGGTGGCGGTTTCATAGATAGACCGATACGGAATCGGCTTCACGAGCTTCCAGCCCTCATGCTCACCAGTATTATAATTCACAAGGTATTTCTCGTCCCCATCCTGCCACGTAAACTGTCCGTTTTCTCCGACCTTGATCTGATCCAGCATTCCCGCCTGCCTCATCCGCGCATACAATGCCTGATCATCCATGTAAAATGGGACATCATCCGGGCCAAGCAGCAGCAAATGATCTCCCTCAGCAACGGGAATATCCTTCATAATCTCCTGTCTGCCCGCATCCTTATAATAAAAAGACAGCACCGCCAGTGGTTCCCGGGAAGAGATGGACCGCAGCACCCGGTGATAGGCCAGAAAGCAATCCTCCGTTTCGAGAGGATAGCCTATCTCCGTGTCCGGCAGTGCCAGGGACTGGAAGGCCTGGTTCCGTGTGCTGTCCACGGCGGACTCATACCAGTCCTGATCCGGAATGTCCTCGTTAAACCCCTGCCGGACCGATATCGTGTTCGCTTCCTTCGATACCGTATAATATTTTTGCTTGTCAACAATATAGAGATAAATCGCTTTCAAATCATTTCTTGAATAAAACATACTCCGCAAATACGTGTCAATCACCATTTGGGAGGAATAGTCCTGATCCTCGTCCAGAATCGCGCTCATAATTTCGTTATAACGCAGCTGTGGCAGTGCAAGCTGGCCCATCTCCTGTACATAATCCTCCAGGTTCTGATTCACCAGCAGCAGATTGTTCGTTGTGCTGGCAATGCTGTTCTCCACCGACTCGTTCTCGACGATATGATAGGAAATGACGGTCAGCGATCCGACCACCAGCACGATGATGGAGGTGAACAGCAGCACCAGTTTGTTCACCAGCCGCTGTGTGATCCGTTCTTTTATGCTTGATAAAGCTCCCGCACCCCGCTTAGGCATCTGGCATCTATCCCCTTTTGAAAGCGTACGCATTTTTACCCTTAACTGTTTTCTTAAATCCATTTTGGCGGTATGATCCCTGTTCTATAATTCATTATAAGCCGAAGGGGGTTTAATTTATAGATCGGCAAAAACTGACATCATTTTTATATTAAAAAGAGGTGCGCCATGTTCAAACAAGGGAGAAAGTGGGCCGACAGACTCGAATTCGGGCTGTTCACATGGCCGGTATTATTGTGCGTAATTATCGCCTTCTATGTTCCTTTCCTGATGACCATACGATATTCTCTCACCCAGTGGAACGGAATTTCCAAGCATCCGAAATTTGTCGGATTGGATAACTTCAAGCAAATCCTGATGGGGGACGCCAACTTCGCGCATGCGGCCTGGTTTACCGTCAAGTATGCGATCCTTTACATTGTTCTGGTGAACGTGCTGGCGATTCTGCTGGCCGTAGTGCTGGATATGAAGCTGAAAAGCGCGGCCTGGCTGCGGGCAGCCTTCTTCGTCCCCTATATTCTCAGCCTCGTCATCGTCGGTTTTATCTGGAAGTTCATCTTCATGCAGGGCTTTGAATCGCTCGGTGAAAGCACGGGCTGGGGCATCTTTCAGCTCAGTTGGCTCGGAGAGCAAGGGCTTGCCTTTATTTCAATACTGGCCGTCTCGATCTGGCAATCCATCGGTTTTTATATGGTGATCTACATCGCGGGACTGCAGTCTGTGCCTGAGGATCTGAAGGAAGCCGCTATCGTGGACGGCGCGGGTCCTGTCCGCAGATTTTTCAGCATCGTGCTGCCGCTGCTGGCTCCATCCATTACGATTTCCGTCTTTATGGCATTGACCAATTCCATCAAGGTGTTCGATGTGATTCTGTCGCTGACCGGAGGCGGTCCGGGGGGCACCACCTACAGTATCGCTTATGATATTTACCGGGATACATTCCAGAACAACCTGTATGGTTACGGAACGGCCAAAGCGCTTATTTTGTTCGTTGCGGTGCTGATCATTACCGTAATCCAACTGGGTATTTTCAAACGCAGGGAGGTTGAAGCCTGATGAAAAAAAATAAAGCCGGGCGCATCCTGCTCGAGGTCGTAATGATTATTTTGTCGCTCCTGTTCCTGTATCCGCTGTTCCTGGCGGTGAATAACTCGTTCAAGAGCTTCGGCGAGGTCATGACGGATGTCATCGCATTGCCGCAGAAGCTGAGCTTCGAGAATTATGCTTATGTGTGGGAGTTCATTAACTATCCGAAGCTCTTCATCAATAACACGATTATTACCGTACTGGGATTGGTGGGCATTATTCTGGTCTCCTCCATCGCCGCCTACAAGCTTGCACGGACAAAAACCCGCTGGAGCGGGGTGATCTATATTCTGTGCATCATGCCGATGCTCATTCCGTTCCAGTCCATCATGCTGACCGTGCTGCGCGTAGCCAAAGACCTGCACCTGTCCGACAGCACCTGGGGTCTCGGCCTGCTGTACTGGGGCTTCGGCGCTCCGCTGGCTGTATTCATCTATCACGGCTTTGTGAAGGGCATTCCGATGGAAATTGACGAAAGCGCCAAGATCGACGGAGCCTCCGGCTTCCGGATGTTCTTCTCCGTCATCTTCCCGCTGCTGAAATCCGTAACGGCCACGATTGTCATCATCGACGTCATGTGGATCTGGAACGACTTCCTGCTGCCACTGCTTATGGTCAACGGCTCGCCGGATACGAAGACGCTGACGCTTGCCGCTTACACCTTCGTCGGACAGTATACCTCGGACTGGCAGTATGCGATGACCGCGATGGTGATGGCCGTCCTGCCTTCCATCATCGTCTTCATCTTCCTGCAAAAATATATCGTAAAAGGCGTTGTCGCCGGAGCCGTGAAAGGCTGATCCGATGCAAGGCAAAGAAGGGGATTCTTCCTGTCAGATTAATGGAAAAATCCCCTTGTTTGTTTTTAACCAGGTCAATGGTTTATCCAACATGCAGACCTCACCTCAGCAATATTCCCTTCACTAAAGGCCAGGAGTATTTTTCCTAGTCATTATGGCATGTCTCCTCATGCTGCCTCTGTGCGAAAAGAACTATTTTCCCGAAATTTTATAGTTTTATTACAAAATAAGGGTTGAAAATCATCATTTCTACGTTACTCTCTAGGTGGATACAAAAAAATTCCATTCAGGAGGGATTAGATTGAGGAAGCGATGGTTCAAATACGGAACAAGTCTGCTGCTCATGTTCACGATTGTATTGACGGGATGGACGGGAGCCGGATTACAGCGGGCATTCGCAGAGGATGTGCTGACGGTCAGCCAAGCAATCGCACAGGGAAGCAGCGGCAGTCAGGCCACAGTGGAGGGCTATATTGTCGGACATGCTTCCGGGTCTTATACCACAGATTTTACAGCGCCTTTCTCCAACGATTTTAACGTGCTTATCGCAGATGCTGCCGGTGAGCAGGACAAGACCAAGCTCATAGATGTGCAAATCACTTCCGATTACCGGGCGGGTTATGGCCTGCAGTCCAACCCCGATCTAATCGGCATGAAAATCCGGGTGACCGGCACACTGGCTGCTTACAATAACTTTCCCGGTGTGAAAAGTCCCTCCAATATAACGCTGGCATCGGAAGAACCGGGTGACGGCGGTGAGCCCGGTGGAGATGATGGCGGTGGCGATGGCACCAATCCTGGCACTGAACCTGGGACCGATCCTGGTAGCGATCCGGAACTGGAAAACGGAGCAGGCAAAAAAGTGCTCTTTGACAATGCGCATGGTCAAACGGCCGGTGCTGCGGACTGGGTCATTGACGGCGCATTCTCCGATTTTGCGGACGCCCTGGCTGGCGAACAGTTTGAGGTCGATCAGCTCGACCGGACCATCCCCTACACGTTCGGGGAGCAGGCCATCACGTATGATAAGCTGAAGGACTATGACGTATTTATTGTTGGCGAGGCCAATATTCCCTTTAAACAATCGGAACAGGAGGCTATCCTGCAGTTCGTCAGCGAAGGCGGCGGCCTGTTCTTCATTGCCGACCATTATAACGCTGACCGGAACAAAAACCGCTGGGACGCCTCTGAGGTGATGAACGGCTACCGCAGGGGAGCCTACTCCAATCCGGCGAAGGGCATGTCCACCGCCGAGGCGGCTTCGCCTGCCATGCAGGGCGTCGTCAGCTCGGACTGGCTGGCCGATAACTTCGGGCTCCGCTTCCGCTATAACGCGATCGGCGACGTGAATGCCACCGACATTATAGAGCCTTCCCAAGCCTTCGGCATTACGTCCGGCGTTGATTCCGTCGCTATGCACGCCGGTTCGACGATCGCTATTCTTGATCCCGCCCAGGCCAAGGGCATCGTGTATCTTCCTGCGAGCGGCGTTCCCGCCTGGAGCTACGCGGTGGATCAAGGTGTCTACAACGGAGGCGGGCGCGCAGAAGGCGCCTATGCGGCCATCGCCAAGCAGGGCCTTGGCAAAGCCGCTTTTATCGGCGATTCCTCGCCGGTGGAAGACGCTACTCCGAAGTATCTGCGTGAGGAAACCGGCACGACCAAGAAGACCTACGACGGCTTCAAGGAAGAAGACGACGGTGTATTCCTCGTCAATACAGTCAAATGGCTTGCCAAGCAGGAGGACTACACCTCGCTTGATCAGGTAGAAGGTCTGACGCTGGATACACCGACCTCTCTGCTGCCCATGGAAACCCCGTCCGCTTCAACTGAACCGCAAGCCGAGCCATGGGATGAGCCGGCATCCGGTTATCTGTGGTACGACCCGACCACATTCAAGCCCGGATCGTATGGCGCGACGCAAAGCCCCGGTCAACCTGCCGGCTACAGCTTTACTGTTCCGGAGGGACTGGCTGCAGGTGGCACGTATACAATGACGCTTACGGTGAACGGCCTTTCGGCCGGAGAAACGGTCTCCGGCCTGAGTGCCGGCATGTATCTTCCCGGCGGTGAGCAGATTGCCCGCTTCCAGGACGAGAACGGCAATTGGTCCTCGTATGGCTATAGTCCGGCCTTCACGATGACCGCCAATAGCGACGGCAAAGCCGAGCAAACGCTAACCTTCCAACTGAAGCCCGGCATCTCCGGCTCGGCCAACCTGCGTTTGAAAAAAGGGAGCAGCAATGTGCTGACAGAGCCGATAACCATCGCCGCCTCCAGCGCTTCCGCCGCGGATGTTCACAGCATGCTTCGCCAAGCAAACCGGACTCTTCCCTCGGTTCCTGCTGCTCTTGCAAGCTGAACCAGTCTAGATCAACTATTGCTGCCCCCGTCTGCTGACGGCGGGCAGTTTTTTCATTTTCCCCGTACATCTCTTGATAAAGACCCGAAATATTCTACCACCACCTCGCGGAATTCCCGAGCAGCCCGCGAAATGTATCGATTCCGGTGCCATAATAAAGCAATCTCCCGCACCAGGTCGTGTTCCTTTACTTGAAGAAATTTAATAGCATCATGTGAATCCGCTGCCGTGCCTGGTATAAAGGCTATTCCAATTTCTGCTTTCACAAGAGCGATAAGCCTTGCAGGTTCATCCCCCTCGTACACATATTTAGGTACAAAACCGGCCGATTTGCATACAGCGTCGACTAAATCGCGTGTGCCATAACCTCTCTTTACCCCGACAAACCATTCATCCCTTAGTTCGGCAAGGGATACGCTGCTTCGGTCTGCCAGCCGATGCCCCTTTGGAACAGCAACAAGGATGGGATCAATGAATACGATTTGACATTCAATGTCATCCTCTTGTACTGGAGGTGAGGACAGGCAGAAATCGACCTCCCCTCTATGAAGAAGCGTAATCATCTCCTGTGTGCTCAGCATCTGCACGTGATATTGGACTTCAGGCCGTTTTTTCCGAAACTCCCGCAGGATATTGGGCAGCGAACTTGCGGTGGTCACCGCCAATTCGAGTGTGCCCTGCCCCTGGCTGGATAAATCCCTGATCTCCTGCTTCCCTTGCTCCAATTCAAACAAGGCCCTTTCCGCACGGCGAAGAAATTTGTTCCCAAACTCATTCAAGCGTAGGTTTCTCCCTGCCCGATCAAATAAAGGGACACCCAGATCCTCCTCCAGGCGTTGAATCGTTTTGCTTAGTGACGATTGGGTAACGTGCAAACTTCGCGCAGCTTCAGTCATATGCTCCATTCTGGCGACCTTGAGAAAATATTGCAGTTGAAGAAGCTCCATTTTACGCCTCCCTTCATTCCTTTCAGTCAATCAAATAATAACATCAAATGCGTTGGAATAAATAATTGATTTCAAGTACGATGACATCAGTCGCTTGGATTGGGGGATTAACAATGAATGTTCGCAGCAGGTGGTTGATGATTTCCGTTGGACTGGGGGTGCTTTTGAATCCATTAAATTCCTCAATGATTTCTGTTGCTATGCCAAGGCTGCAAGGAGCGTATCACCTTGACTTTACGATTGTTTCCTGGATTATTTTTGCTTTTTACATTGCCAGTGCTGTCGCCCAGCCTGTTATGGGAAAAGCGAGTGATTTATTCGGCCGCAGGAGGATATTTCTTGCCGGGCTTGTTACAGCCTTCATTCCATCCTTGCTCGCTCCGCTATCACCGAGCTTTGGGTGGCTCATCGTGTTCCGCATTGTGCAAGCCATCGGAACAAGCATGATGGGTGGAGTCGGAATGACCATTGTGCGAATTCATATCACGGAAAAACAAGCCTCCGCGCTGTCCTTATTGTCGATATTCTTATCCGGAGCTGCAGCCATCGGCCCTTTTATTGGCGGAATCCTCATTCACTGGTGGGACTGGCCTGCGATCTTTCTTGTCAATATTCCGTTCGTGGCGGCGAGCTTTCTCTTAGCCAGGAAGGCAATTCCTAAAGACGAACCGCCAACTTTCGGCGTACACAGCATGTCCTTTCGTAAATGGTTTGATTTGCTTGATGTGCCGGGAATCCTGCTCTTCACAGCAGGTTTGGTCGCCTTGCTCATTGGACTGCTATCAGCAAAATCATCCGGGCACGTCTCATTAAGCCATGTCATTGTCGGCTTGGCAGGTCTCGCACTGCTCACAGCTTTCGTACGACTTGAGCTAAAAACGAAGTCGCCTTTTATTCCATTGCGAACATTCGCCAAGTATCCTGCAATGACCTGGATCAATGTTGAGTACATGCTCGTTAACTTGCTGTATTACTCGCTCTTTTTCGGGCTGCCCTCCTATTTGCAAACGGTACGTCATGTCAGCGAATTTCATACAGGGATTATCATGCTGACCCTGGGCTTGTGCTCGCTCATCGCTTCTCCGATAGCAGGGCGATGGATAGATAAATCTGGTCCCCAACCAGCATTGCTGTTATCCGCAATGCTGATGACACTAGGGTCAGTATGGCTCGTGACATTGAATCAAGCTTCACCGGTCATCAGTATATGTTTGGCGTTAGCAGCATTCGGCATCAGCAACGGATTGAACAGCGTGGGCATACAGGCGGCCTTGTTCAAAAGCTCTCCCAAAGAAATGATCGGTGTAGCCTCCGGAGTATTTAATACATCGAGATATATAGGAACCATTTTATCTTCATTGCTGACAGGCATCGTGATGGGAGGCCAATTCAGCGCCGGAGGATTTCAATTGCTCGGGGTGATCCTTACGTTCATTGCACTTTCCTTGGTATTCATGAGTCTGAGGCGCCGGGAGTCAGGGCAATGGAAAAAGTTATAGGTTCACTCAAATTTTTTACATTTCTTTTACATGCCGCATACAAAAAAAAGACGGCCAGACGCTAATCTATAGAAGTGAACAGAAGGAGGAGCATCGTTATGCCAACAAAAACACGCAGCCGGGTTGCCGTCTTGACGACAAGTGATATTCACGGCTTTATTCAGCCCAATTCGTATACGGAGGACGGGTCGTCTAACCTCGGTTTTGCCCGGACTGCAAGTCTGATCGAGAAGGAGCGCAGCATATGGGGCGATCATATGCTTTATGTGGACAATGGCGACAATCTTCAGGGCTCGCCGCTTGCCTAGGGATTGTAGCAAAATAAACTACCTGTTTTTAGGCGAAATTGTGTAGTTCCATTCTCCATGAAAGTCATTTTTTTC
>NZ_JBHIRY010000035.1:0-49702 GCF_042138635.1 Paenibacillus medicaginis
TTACGTCCCAGGAGGGATTCGAACCCCCGACCGACGGCTTAGAAGGCCGTTGCTCTATCCAGCTGAGCTACTGGGACATAAAATTCAAGCGAAAATTAATATATCATATTAAAGGGAGGTTTGCAACCGTTAATTTTTATTTAATGAGCCACCTGCTACATATATACAACATATACGTTTTTTTGCTCCTATAAAAGGGTATGTTAGAATAACGGCAAATATGTTAGGCGAATAAGTTGGACATCAACCTCCGTTTCTCATATAATTTAACATCATTTAAGCTTTCGGTTGAAAGGGGGGGCCTTTATAAAGGACTCCAGTGCCGCCAAACCGGCGAATAACATTGTATTGTTCCCCCGAACGCTGGATTATTACCAGATTCAGCTTACGGTAATGCTCGAAAATGAACGTTACGGGGAGGCGATGCAGCTTCTGCAATTTTTGCTGCAATGCCAGGGTCAGGAACAAAAGCATTACGACGAATGGAGCGCGCTTTTGCAGTGGCTTGAAGCGGCCTTTCCTCAATATATGAATCAGACGCCCGACGCAGCGGAGCCTGATGATGAAGACATCAGCGAGGACGAAATGGCAAGAAGGCATCTTCGCTCCAAGCTTGAAGAGGACGCAGGCTATGGAGATAAGCTTTTACATATGGCCATGAACGAGCCTTTATCGGAGCAAACGATGCTTGCCCTGGAACAGCTGTCTTATCTCGACCAGCCGGAGATCGACGAGGCGCTCATCCGCTGGTTGAAGGAAGCCAAGCTGCCCCCTTTGCTACAGTTTCGGGTAGTTCAAACGCTGCGCAAACGGGGGCACGAGGGCACCCTCACCTTTAGCAGGGGGGATATGAAGGCGGAGATCGAAGTGGAGAGTGTACCTCTTCAGCCGAACGAATTCCCGGAGCCTATCATTCGCATCCTGGAACGGGTGGCTGATCAGACGGAGGTGCACGAGCCCACATTGTTCTACTTTGCCCAGGAGCTGTGGTCCCAATTTGTGATGGCCGTGTATGGAACGGGCGACTACCGGTCCATGCTGACAGATGATGACAGCTTGCTGGACATTTGGGCGGCTGCGTTGCATCAGGCCGTTTCCGAGACGCTCTCCGGCGGAAACGGGGAAGAGGAAGTAAGAGCGATGTATGGCATTACGGATACGATGCGTTTCCGTTACGAGCAGGCATACCGGTCCGTGAAACAGTTCGCGGCAACGGGCATGAGCGGATTGTGACAGACCGGAAACGTTTACCTTATTCATGCTCAGGGGTTTCCCCTTGAAAAAGATAGTAATGTTGTTTATACTAGAGTGGTTATTTTGTGCGTGTTTTCAAACGTGACTATAAGTGAGATTTTGTTGGAGGGGAAAGCATAAAATGAAAGCTACTTGGGAGAAAATAGAGAAGAACCTCGGGGTTCTTGAAGTAGAAGTGGATGCGGAACGTGTATCCACTGCGCTTGACAAAGCTTTTAATAAAGTGGTTAAACAAATTAACGTTCCAGGTTTCCGTAAAGGCAAAGTGCCGCGGCCGATTTTTGAGGCACGGTTCGGTGTGGAAAGTCTGTATCAGGATGCCATCGATATCCTTCTTCCTGAAGCTTACGGTGAAGCGGTTGACCAAACCGAGATCTTCCCGGTAGATCGTCCGGATGTGGAAATCGACCAATTTTCCAAAGGCGAGTCCTTTAAATTCAAAGCGAAAGTAACGGTGAAACCGGAGGCTGAGCTTGGCGAATACAAAGGTCTCGAAGTACCGGCTGTCAAAGCTGAAGTTACAGACGAAGAAGTAGCGGCCGAACTGGAGCGTCTGCAGCAGCGCCATGCCGAGTTGGTTGTCGTGGAAGACGAAGCGGCACAATCCGGCGATATCGCAGTGATCGATTTCGACGGCTACGTGGATGGCGTGCAATTTGAAGGTGGACAGGCTGAGCGCTACTCTCTGGAGCTGGGCACCAACACATTCATTCCTGGCTTCGAGGAGCAGGTTGTCGGCATGGGCACAGGGGATTTCAAGGACGTGGAAGTCACTTTCCCTGAAAACTACCATTCGGCAGAGCTGGCTGGCAAACAAGCGGTCTTTAAAGTGAAAGTTCATGAGATCAAACGGAAGCAGCTGCCAGAGCTGGATGATGAGTTTGCCAAAGATGTGAGTGAGTTCGACACGCTTGCTGAATATAAGGAAGACCTCAAGAAGGAGCTTGAAGCCCGCAAGGAGAATGAAGTGAAAGCGGCTCGTGAGAACGCTGTAGTTGAAAAAGCAGCCGAGAACGCTACGGTTGAAATTCCTGAAGCGATGATCAGCAGCGAAGTTCAAAACATGGTCCGTGATTTTGACAACCGTCTGCGCAGCCAGGGCATGAACATGGAAATGTTCCTCAGCTTCTCAGGTCAGACCAAAGAGGATCTGGAAAACCAAATGAAGGATGACGCCGAGAAGCGTGTACGCAACAACCTTGTGCTTGAGCAGATTGGCAAAGCTGAGAACATCGAGGTTTCCGAAGAGGAAATCAACGACGAGCTGAAGGTGATGGCTGATACCTACAAGCGTTCTGTTGAGGAAATCCGCAGCATCCTTGAAAGCAATGGTTCCCTTGAGAACCTGCGCGAGGAAATTTCAATGCGCAAAACGATCAGCTTCCTCGTTGACAACAGTAAGGAAGTTGAGGCTCCTGCAGCGGAGTAATTTCCGGAAAGAACAAGCATATATTTTGCGAATATATATTATAAGGCACGCGGTTATCTATACTCGTGCCTTATTTTTTCCTTGTACTACCCATTTTCAGGGAGAATGAGTAACCAAATGGTTCGATTTGGCGTGTACTAAAAAATAGATGTATTATGTTTTTGCAACATTACATATATTATTAAAATTATCAGCATACAGAAGGCATCATCCCACACTGTCTGGAAATTTGCACATACATAAGAAACATGTTTAAATATGATAAGGTCTGGCGGAAATGACATCGGACCTGCAACATGTTAAAATATTTTCTAGGTCTATCCGTTTCAAAACCGGTTCTTCCGTTTTAATTGGCATTAAGCGAACTTACTTTATTTACCAAAGGAAAAGAGGTTGGTCACGATGAGTCTCGTACCTATGGTTGTGGAACAAACAAGTCGGGGGGAACGTTCCTACGACATTTACTCGCGTCTGCTTAAGGACCGCATTATATTCCTCGGCGGACCGATCGATGACGATGTCGCCAATCTCGTCATTGCACAGCTTCTGTTCCTGGCTGCAGAGGATCCGGAGAAGGATATTCATTTGTACATCAATTCCCCAGGCGGTTCTGTAACAGCCGGTATGGGTATATATGATACAATGCAATTTATTAAGCCGGACGTATCGACGATTTGTGTGGGAATGGCAGCAAGCATGGGTTCACTTCTGCTTACCGCAGGTGCTCCTGGCAAGAGATATGCCCTCAGTAACAGTGAGGTCATGATTCATCAGCCGCTGGGGGGAATTCAGGGTCAGGCATCCGATATTCAGATCCATGCGGATTGGATCATCAAAACCCGTCAAAAGCTTAACCAGATTTATGTGAAAACGACGGGTCAGCCTCTTGAGAAAATCGAACGCGATACTGACCGTGACTTTTTTATGGATGCAGAAGAGACAAAGGCTTACGGCATCATTGACCAAATTCTCACGAAGCCGATCAATTTGTAAAGGGGTGGCCCTATGTTTAAGTTTAATGATGAAAAAGGACAGCTGAAATGCTCATTCTGCGGTAAGTCTCAGGAGCAGGTGCGCAAGCTGGTAGCCGGTCCCGGCGTATATATATGTGACGAGTGCATTGAACTTTGCACTGAAATTGTGGAAGAGGAACTGGGTCATGAGGAAGAATTGGACCTGAAGGATATTCCGAAACCAAAAGAAATCCGTGATATTCTTGATCAATACGTTATCGGACAGGATCAAGCCAAAAAGTCGCTTTCCGTGGCGGTTTACAACCATTATAAGCGCATCAACACCCAAAGCAAGATCGAGGATGTTGAATTGACGAAGAGTAATATTATGTTGCTTGGACCGACCGGCTCGGGTAAAACACTGCTGGCGCAAACGATGGCCAAAATTCTTAATGTGCCGTTTGCTATTGCCGATGCTACATCCCTGACAGAAGCTGGTTATGTTGGTGAAGATGTGGAGAACATTCTCCTGAAGCTGATCCAGGCGGCGGACTATGATGTAGAGAAAGCTGAACGCGGTATTATCTACATTGATGAAATCGACAAGGTTGCACGCAAATCCGAGAACCCTTCCATCACACGCGACGTTTCCGGAGAAGGCGTTCAGCAAGCTCTGCTCAAAATTCTCGAAGGAACGGTTGCATCCGTACCGCCGCAAGGCGGACGCAAGCATCCGCATCAGGAATTCATCCAAATTGATACAACGAACATCCTGTTCATCGTAGGCGGTGCCTTCGACGGACTGGAGCAAATGATCAAACGCCGGATCGGTAAAAAGGTCATTGGCTTCAATGCTTCCTCCGAGCAAAAGGATCTTAAGCCGGGTGAATACCTGCAGCTCGTGTTGCCTGAGGATCTGCTGAAATTCGGACTGATTCCGGAGTTTGTAGGACGCTTGCCTGTCATCTCCACACTGGAGCCGCTTGATGAGGCAACGCTGGTAAGAATCCTTTCCGAACCGAAGAACGCTTTGACCAAGCAGTATCAGAAGCTGCTTGAAATGGATAATGTCAAACTGGAATTTACGCAGGATGCGCTTCAGGAGATTGCCCGCGAGGCGATCAAACGCAACACAGGCGCCCGCGGTTTGCGTGCGATCATTGAAGGCATCATGCTGGATGTGATGTACGAGGTGCCTTCACGCAACGATGTCAACTCCTGCATCATCAATGAGCAGGTTGTGCGGGAGAAGGTTGCCCCTGAACTGCACAGCAATAATGACAAGAACAAGAAGCAAGAAGAGAGCGCCTGAGCATCGAATCTTCGCGATCTCTAATACATGAACTGTCAGTCTCCACTTCCCACTCTTCCGGTGCGGGGGTGGAGCTTTGGCATTATGGGAGAGATAAACCATGTTTTTAAGACAAGACACACGTCCTGTTAAAGTTGGGGACTTGACGATCGGCGGAAGCGACGAAGTCATCATTCAGAGCATGTGTACAACCAAGACGGCCGATGTAAAGGCCACCGTCGCGGAAATTTTGCGTCTGGAAGAGGCCGGCTGCCAGATTGTCAGAGTGACGGTCAATAACGAAGAGGCTGCGGCGGCGATCAAAGAAATCAAAAAGCAGATTCATATTCCGCTCGTTGCGGACATTCATTTCAACTATAAGCTCGCACTGCTGGCGATTGAAAATGGTATCGATAAAGTCCGCATTAATCCAGGCAACATCGGTCGGCGCGAGAAGGTCGAAGCAGTGGTTAAAGCCTGCAAGGAAAAAGGAATTCCCATCCGGATAGGTGTTAACGCCGGTTCCCTGGAGCAGCATTTGCTCGATAAATACGGTTATCCGACGCCGGATGCCATGGTGGAGAGCGCCCTTTTCCATATCGGCATCCTGGAAGAGCTGGATTTCCACGATATTATCGTATCTCTTAAAGCTTCCGATGTGCCAATGGCCATCTCGGCTTACATGAAAGCCGCTGAGATCATTAAGTATCCTCTTCATCTTGGTATTACTGAAGCAGGCACGCTGTTTAGCGGTACGGTAAAAAGCGCTGCCGGCATGGGTGCGCTTCTGTCGGCAGGTATCGGTTCGACGATGCGTATCTCCCTGAGCGCTGATCCGGTAGAGGAAGTGAAGGTTGCGCGTGAGCTGCTGAAAACATTCGGGTTGATTACGAATGCGGCTACCCTGATTTCCTGCCCGACCTGCGGACGCCTGGACATCGACCTGTTCTCCATTGCGAATGAGGTGGAGGAATATATCGCGAAGCTGAAGGTGCCTATCAAGGTTTCTGTCCTCGGCTGTGCCGTTAACGGTCCGGGAGAGGCGAAAGAAGCGGATATTGGAATTGCCGGTGCCCGTGGGGAAGGCCTGCTGTTCCGTTATGGACAGATGATCCGCAAGGTGCCGGAGGCGGAGATGGTCGCCGAGCTGAAAAAGGAAATTGACTACATTGTCAAAGCCTACGAAGAAACCGGTGAAATACCGGGCCGCAAGGAGCGTCATGCTCCAACCGTTTAGAATATACATTCTTCATACGCCGGGCAGGTGATTTTAACGTCATCGCCCGGTTTTTATATTTTTCTTCTGCCACTTTTGTGAATTCTTTCGTCCATATCTGTTTAGCAGCCTTCGAAAAGGAAATACTGATTTCCATAGAATCCCATCGCTATGCAGCGAAGGGAGAAACGGAGGCTTAAAACATGGATTGGACGATGATTGTAATTATTGTGCAGCTTTTTTTTGGAATTGTGATCGGGCTGTACTTTCTGAATCTGCTGCGCAGCCAGAAAACGAACCGCAGCGCCGTAGACAGGGAATCGCGCAAGGAACTGGATAAGTTAAGAAAACTGAGATCGGTAACGCTGAGCAAGCCCCTGGCAGAGAAAACCCGTCCTGCATCAATAGAGGATATCGTGGGGCAAAAGGACGGATTGCGTGCGCTCAAGGCGGCGCTGTGCAGCGCCAACCCGCAGCATGTTATTATTTATGGTCCTCCTGGTGTCGGCAAAACAGCGGCGGCGCGCGTAGTGCTTGAAGAAGCGAAGAAAAACCCGCTGTCCCCGTTCAAGAGTGACGCCAAGTTTACTGAAATTGATGCAACGACGGCCCGTTTTGATGAGCGGGGCATTGCCGATCCCCTGATCGGCTCTGTGCATGATCCGATTTATCAAGGAGCTGGAGCGATGGGGGTGGCAGGCATTCCGCAGCCCAAACCCGGTGCCGTTACAAAAGCGCATGGAGGCATTCTGTTTATTGATGAGATCGGCGAACTGCACCCGACGCAAATGAACAAGCTGCTGAAGGTGTTGGAAGACCGTAAAGTATTTTTAGAAAGTGCGTACTATAATTCGGAGGATACACATACACCTGCATATATCCACGATATTTTCCAGAACGGGCTGCCGGCTGATTTCCGTATGGTGGGTGCTACGACACGCTCACCTCACGAGCTGCCGCCTGCGCTTCGTTCAAGATGCATGGAAATCTATTTTCGTTCGCTGCTGCCTGAAGAGATCGGGCGGATTGCGGAGGATGCGATCAGCAAGCTGGGCTTCGGAGACTGTCCGGAAGCGGTGCAGGCCGTACAGCGGTATGCAACAAATGGTAGAGAGGCTGTCAATATGATTCAGCTGGCAGCAGGGCTGGCTTTAACGGAGAAAAGAGACAGGTTGGAAGCAGACGAGGTGGAATGGGTTGCAAACAGCAGCCAGCTTCAGCCTCGTCCAGAGCGTAAAATTCCGAACGGCCCGCAGGTCGGTTTCGTAAATGGTTTGGCTGTATACGGGCCCAATCTGGGCATGCTGCTGGAAATTGAGGTGACCGCTGCACCAGCTGCCAGAGGGCAAGGTGGCTTTAATATTACCGGGGTCGTAGAGGAAGAGGAGATCGGCGGAGGCTCCAGGACGCTCAAGCGTAAGAGTATGGCCAAAGGCTCGGTTGAAAATGTGCTGACTGTTCTGCGCGCCTGCAGGCTGCGTCCGCAGGATTATGATCTCCATATTAACTTTCCAGGGGGGACGCCTGTGGATGGCCCTTCGGCCGGGATGGCGATGGCTGTGGCAGTCGCATCGGCGATTCGCGGCATTCCGGTTGATCATGAGCTTGCAATGACCGGTGAAGTCAGCATTCACGGACGCATCAAGCCTATCGGAGGTGTTCTGGCCAAGGTGGAAGCTGCTCTGCAGGCCGGTGCCAAGCGTGTGCTCATCCCGGCCGATAACTGGCAGAACGGCTTTGATAAACTGGAGGATATCGAAGTTATCCCCGTGCAGTCCATTCATGAGGCTTTCAGACGGATCTTCGGGGAAGAATGGGAGGAAGCAGCGGAGGTTCGTATTTCTCCTGATACGTTTACGCCCGCTCAATCGCCTTATTTGCAGGCAGATGGATCCGGACAGGGAAGCACCGTGTAAAATGGGCTTGCGGAATAAAGCACCTTCATTGGTTTTTCCATGGAACATTTGATAAAATATGAACTATCCCTATCAGAGTAAGCTATGTAAGCGGAACCGCTATAATTATAACCGGTGCATGCAACTTGCTGAACCTGTGAACCATTTGGAGGTGCGAAAGCGATGGGACCAAGCAAAATGAAAGGCCGTCGTTTTCCATTGCTGCCTTTAAGAGGACTTCTTGTCTACCCGAGTATGGTTCTGCATCTCGATGTGGGCCGGGACAAATCGGTCAAGGCTTTGGAAAAAGCGATGGTTGAAGACAACTTGATTCTTCTGTGTTCCCAATCGGAAGTGAACATTGAGGAACCTACACAAGAGGATATATTCAGAATAGGCACGATTGCCAAGGTGCGGCAGATGCTGAAGCTGCCCAACGGTACAATACGTGTGCTCGTCGAGGGGCTCGAACGGGCGGAAATTATTCAGTATACGGACAACGAGGAATATTACGAGGTTCATGCCCGCGAACTGCCTGAGGACGAAACGCTGCATCCGGAGACAGACGCCCTGATGCGGACCGTCCTGAATCAGTTCGAGAACTATATTAATCTGTCCAAGAAGGTGACGCCGGAGACGCTTGCTGCGGTATCCGATATTGAGGAGCCAGGAAGATTGGCCGATGTCATCACCAGTCATCTCTCCCTCAAAATCAAAGACAAGCAAGAAATTCTGGAAACCGTCGACGTCCGCAAGCGCCTTGAAAAGCTGCTCGATATTCTGAACAATGAGCGCGAGGTGCTTGAACTGGAACGCAAGATTAGCCAGCGGGTCAAAAAGCAGATGGAGAAGACCCAGAAGGAATACTACCTGCGCGAGCAAATGAAGGCGATCCAGAAAGAATTGGGCGAGAAGGAAGGACGGGCCGGAGAAGTCGAGGAGCTCCGCAGCCACATGGAAGGTCTCGTTCTGCCGGAGAAGGTCCGGGAGAAGATTGAGAAAGAGATCGACCGCTTGGAAAAAACACCGGCAAGCTCGGCGGAGGGCGGAGTCATTCGCAACTATGTGGATTGGCTGCTCAGTCTGCCCTGGAGCAATGCGACGGACGATGACCTGGATATCGCCAAGGCCGAGGAGATACTGGACGCGGACCACTACGGTCTGGAGAAGCCGAAGGAACGGGTGCTGGAGTATTTGGCGGTACGCAAGCTTGTGAAAACGATGAAGGGGCCTATCCTTTGCCTCGTCGGACCACCGGGTGTCGGCAAGACGTCGCTGGTCCGCTCCATTGCCAAAGCGCTCGGCCGCGAATTCGTCCGCATCTCGCTCGGCGGTGTTCGTGATGAGGCGGAAATCCGCGGGCACAGAAGAACCTATGTAGGAGCCATGCCCGGCCGGATCATTCAGGGGATGAAAACGGCAGGCACGGTCAATCCTGTCTTCCTGCTGGATGAAATTGATAAAATGGCTGCCGATTTCCGCGGGGACCCTTCCGCAGCGCTGCTGGAGGTGCTTGATCCGGAGCAGAACAATACGTTCAGCGATCATTTCGTAGAGCTGCCGTTTGACCTCTCCAACGTGATGTTTGTCACAACGGCCAATGCGGTTCACAATATCCCGCGCCCGCTGCTGGATCGGATGGAGGTGCTGAATATTCCGGGTTATACGGAGCTGGAGAAGCTCCAGATTGCCGGACGCTACCTCCTGCCGAAGCAGAAGCGTGAGCATGGCCTGACAGACGAACAGATTACGGTGGAGGAAGACACCCTGCTTAAAGTCATTCGTGAATATACGCGCGAATCCGGGGTGCGGAATCTGGAGCAGCAGATGGCCTCCCTGTGCCGCAAGGCGGCAAAATCGGTCGTGTCAGGCGTGGAGGAGCATATCGTTATCACCCCGGATAACCTGAAGGATTACCTTGGCATTCCGCGGTTCCGCTATGGCATTGCGGAGCTGGAGGATCAGGTCGGAACCGTAACGGGATTGGCTTGGACGGAGGTTGGCGGAGAAACGCTTACGATCGAGGTTACGGTGGTGCCGGGGACGGGCAAGCTGATCCTGACCGGCAAGCTGGGCGACGTGATGAAAGAATCCGCGCAGGCGGCTTTCAGTTATACCCGGTCGAAAGCGGTCGAGCTTGGAATCAAGCCTGATTTTTATGAAAAGAACGATATTCACATTCATATTCCCGAAGGAGCGATTCCCAAGGACGGTCCTTCGGCAGGAATTACGATCGCAACGGCACTTGTATCTGCCTTGACCAACCGGCATGTGTCCAAAAGCGTTGCAATGACCGGTGAAATTACCTTGCGGGGAAGAGTGCTGCCTATCGGCGGACTCAAGGAAAAATCACTGGCTGCACACCGTGCAGGCTACAAAAAAATACTGCTCCCCAAGGACAATGAACGCGACCTGCGGGATATTCCCGACAGCATCAAGGAAGAAGTTGAATTTGTGCCTGTAGCCCATATGGACCAGGTGCTGCGGCATGCGCTGGTGGAGCAGACCGGGTTGCAATAGAGAGGAAACCGTAAAACATGAAAGTTACAAAATCCGAATTTATTATCAGTGCTGTCCGGCCGGAGCAATATCCTGCCGACGGCCTGCCAGAGGTAGCTCTGGCAGGTCGTTCCAATGTAGGGAAATCCTCTTTGATTAACAGAATGATCAACCGCAAAAATCTGGCCAGGACGAGTTCGACGCCGGGGAAAACCCAGCAGCTTAACTACTATCTCATCAATGACGAGCTGTACTTTGTGGATTTTCCGGGCTACGGGTTTGCGAAGGTATCCAAATCATTGCGGCAGGCCTTCGGGGAGATGATTGAGACCTACCTTACACGGCGTGAGCCGTTGAAGCTGGTGCTGCAAATGGTCGATCTTCGCCACCCGCCTTCCAAGGACGACCTGATGATGCATGAGTGGCTGAAGCATTACAATTTGCCTTTATGTGTCGTCGGCACTAAAGCGGACAAAATACCGCGTACCCGGAGAGATAAGCATATTAAGGTGATCAAGCAGGAACTGGGCATCGGCCCTGGTGACTTATTCATTCCGTTTTCATCCGAGGAAGGATTGGGCAGGGAAGAGTTATGGGAGGTCATTTCCCGATATACCGGGGTAGGACAAGAGCTGTATCAAGAATAAAACAAAGAGTAAGGAGCGCCTGCGGGCGCTTCTTTTTTTGTGAACCGTAGAGAAAACTGAAGGAGGGATGGTGTATAATATTCGTATAAAGTTGTAAAGCAAGTATCGCCGTATGAACCCGCCGGGTGTGCGGCAGTCGACCTGAAGAGCATTCGCGCCCCGGTTGGCATGGGGAGTCGGAAAGGCTGTCAGGAAAGAATTGAGGAGATTTTTATGGCTCAGCGGTTAGCCACAGAGTATGTTAACGCCATTTTAACATTGTCGGAAGTTCAAATGGACCAATTTTTGCGTGCAGCAGAAGACCCCCTTGTTCATAGCAGGATCAAAGTGCTTGACAATGGCGGACATGAAATTGTGCTGGAGGATGCTGCGGGAGAAGAAGTTCATTTGCCTTTTGACCGGAAAAAAGGCATGTATGTCTGTGAATTGACTTGCCGCTTGGTGAATCAGCCTTTGACAAATATGATCAGAAAGCTGTTTGTGCGGTTTAAGGGCGAAGGTATCGTAAACCGGGTGTATTATGGATTCACGATGATCTATACCTACCATCAGGGTTCCGTCCGCAGGATTGTGGAAAAGACGGACAGCGGCTGCAAACTGGTGTATGAGTATAAAAATACACTGCAAGAGCTGCAGCACAAATTTTTGACCCGGGATGTTGAACGTGAAATCATCAGGGCCTATGACGAAATCAATCGTTTATTGGATCTGCGTATCCGAACCCGGGACCATGAACGGATCGGAGAAATTGATCAGCGGCTCCGTACCCTTAGCGCTGCACTGTTTACACTTGAGGCCTAGAGGGGTTCTGCATGATGATTTAAAGGCTTGTTTGGTGACGGCGGAAGCGCAAATTTTAACATGTAAACTTTTCGAAAAACTATTGCATTTGCTCAATATAGATGTTATTTTTAATCTCGTTGAAAACGAATATAGGAACCAGGATTCACTCAGGACATTAATGTTGCGAGAGATTATTCCCTCGGGAAGTGAATGACGTAGGTCCTAGCGGATGAAATTTTTTTTAAACATTTTATTCCTAGGAAGGGGGAACCGGAAGATGGAATATTCAACTTTCGGAAGACACGTTGCTGTTGATACTTGGGGAGTCAGTTTTGAGCTGTTGAACAATGCGGAATTCCTGCAAGCGCAACTGGTGGAAGCGGCCGAGGCTTGCGGAGCAACAGTGATGTCCGTGCAATCGAAGCAGTTTGAGCCACAAGGTGCAACAGTGCTTGTACTGCTGTCGGAAAGTCATCTCTCCATTCACACGTATCCTGAGAGAGGTTTTGCGGCGATTGATTGTTATACCTGCGGTGAGACTGTGGATCCACAATTGGCTATTGATTACCTGGTATCCGTACTGAAGCCTGAGAAGACCTATGCCAAGAAACTGGTTCGCGGACTTGGGGAGCTGCAGGTCGAAACGCCGGAAATGCAGCATGCTGAATTTGTGTAACCTGAAATAGCAATATGCATATACAATAACCATGGATGAGCTCCATGGTTATTTTTTGTCGGTCGAATAAGAAAATGAAGGAATAGCAAGTATCGGGCAAGCTTACACTAATTTAGGCAGACAGGATCTTCATAAAGATTTCATATTACCCCCTCTTTGCAGGGGATTCTCTGTGATATAATTAACATAGTTTGAAGCAGGATACGATGTTTTCATTTTAGGATTAGAAGGCAGGTGAACTTGCAATGCACATCCTCGTTGTAGGGCTAAACTATCGCACAGCGCCGGTGGAGATTCGTGAACGTTTTACATTTGCGGAGAAGGATTTGCCGGAGGCGCTGAAGCAGCTAAAGCTAACCAAGAGTGTATTGGAGGGCGTCATAGTCGCAACCTGCAATAGAACCGAAATCTATGTCGTTGTTGACCGTCTGCATGTGTGCGGATTTTATATACGGAATTTCATGGAACAGTGGTTCGGAATACCCAGGGACGACTTCACACAATATTTATATATTTATGAAGATGAGCAGGCCGTTCGGCACTTGTTTCGGGTAGCATGCGGTCTTGATTCCATGGTGATCGGAGAGACGCAAATTCTGGGTCAGGTCAAGCAGGCGTTCCTCCAGGCCCAGGAACAGAAAGCAACCGCCACCTGGTTCAATATGCTGTTCAAGCAGGCGGTTACACTTGGCAAAAGGGCGCATTCCGAAACTTCGATCGGTGAAAACGCCGTGTCCGTGAGCTATGCCGCCGTAGAATTGGGCAAACGGATATTTGGTAATTTTACAGATAAAAAAGTGTTGATTCTCGGCGCAGGCAAAATGAGCGAGTTGACCGTAAAACACCTGTACGCAGGTGGAGCGGCTGAGGTCATTGTCGCTAACCGGACCTTGGAAAAGGCACAGGAGCTTGCTGCCCAATTTAAAGGCACTCCGTGCACGCTGGAGCAGGCTGCCGAACGGCTGGCTGAGGTGGACATCGTGATCAGCTCCACGGGAGCGAAGGGCTATGTGCTGAACAACCAAACGGTGCGCGGGCAGATGAAGCGCCGCCAGTCACGGCCACTCTTTATGATCGATATTGCCGTGCCAAGGGATATTGATCCGGCCGTCGGCGAAGTGGACAACGTGTTTCTGTATGATATCGACGATCTGGAGGGGATTGTCGAAAGCAATCTGGCAATGCGCCGTGCGGAAGCAGCCAAAATTGAAGTCATGATGGAGTCGGAGATGGAGCAGTTCTATCAATGGTTGAAAACCCTGGGAGTCCGTCCGGTGATTCGCGCACTACAGGAGAAGGCTTCTTCCATTCATGAAGAGACATTGAACAGTCTGTTCAACAGGCTGCCTGATCTAGACGAGCATCAGCGGAAGGTGATCAGCAAGCTGACCAAAAGCATGCTGAACCAAATGGTGCATGACCCGATTAACCGGATTAAGGAAATGGCCGTAGAAAAACAGGGCAATGACGCTTTGGAGATATTTTCGGAAATCTTCGCCCTGGAGGATCGGCTGGAGGAAGCGGCCCAGAAGGTGGAGCAGAGCCATGAACAAGCTTTGCGCAAGCCTGAAGCTGCCGCAAAAAGAGGCTCCAAATCATCCGATTCCATACCGGTGTCTTATGCGCCGGTCGGTCTGTGAGGCAGGTGATCGGCTGTGTTGCCGGGCAGCGGTGTCTATGACGCCTTGATCTATACTTACGCCCTGAGCCTACTGTTCGTATTCTCGGATTGCATTCGGCGCAATACGAGTGCCAAACGGATAGGCACAGGGCTTCTTGTCGTCGTGTTGGTCTTTCAACTCGTATTTATGGGAATCAGAACCTGGGTGGAGGGGCATCTTCCTTTTCTGATCACCTATGATTTTTTGTTTTTGTTCGCCTTTATCCTTGTCATCATATCCTTGATTATGAGCAGGTATCAGCGTCTGGAATTTACGGTCTTCCTGCTGAATCTGATCGGCTTCAGCGTCATCGTACTGAACAAGTTGTGGTTTCAGCCGGTCGACAATCCGCTGGCTAACTGGCAAACGGTGCATGGGTTGCTGATTCTGCATATTGCACTGGCTAATTTGGGGTTTGCGGCTTTGACGGTTGCCGCGGTGTTTTCCTTGATGTATCTGTTTCTCCATCATAGATTGAAAGCCAAAAAATGGACTGAAACGACACGCAGGCTGCCAAGCCTGGAGGTGCTGGACCGCTATACGCATACGGCGATGCTTATCGGTGCGCCGCTGCTCGCTGTTTCCGTGCTCATTGCCGTGATATCGATTATCGCTGAGGGAAGATGGGGGCTGCTGCTCGATTTGAAGGTGCTGGCCACAGCCGCGTCCATGTGTATATATGTCATCTATCTGATCAGCAAGCGTTCCAACCAGCATTCCGGCCTGGTTATGGCCCGGTGGGCGCTTGTGGGCTATGCTTTTCTGATTATGAATTTCCTTGCGAATTCGTGGTCTGCATTTCATCAATGGACAGGGGAGTGAGAGGGCATGGGCAGGCATTTGGTCCCTGTTATGCTGCGATGCGAGGGGAAAAGCTGCTGTATAATAGGTGGAGGTGCGGTTGCAGATCGAAAGGCAAAGAGTCTGCTGGGTAGCGGCGCGGCACTTACGGTCATCAGCCCCACCATAACCCGTGGCCTGCAGGCTATGCTGGAAAATAATCAGCTCCGCTGGATCAAACGCCCTTATCGCGAGGGGGATCTCCAGGGAGCGTTTCTTGTATATGCGGCTACGGATGATCCAGAAGTGAATGATGATGTGATGCGCGAAGCACGTCGTAGGAGTATACTGGTGAATGTGGCAGATCATTCGGAAAAAGGGGACTTTATTACGCCTGGCGTGGTAAGGCGGGGCAGACTCGTTTTGAGTGTTTCAACCTCGGGGGCTGGCCCTTCCGTATCCGCAGCAATAACTTCGAAGCTTGAAGAGACGTTTGGCTTAGAGTATGAGGCCTATTTAGATTTTATGTATGAGATGAGAACCCGTATCAAAGGCAGGGTGCCTGATCCGGCTGTCCGGGCCCGTCTGCTTAGAAGGCTGGCATACAGCGGTATATTGGAACAGATCCGCGGCGGCCGTTTCGCGGAGTGGACGAAGCCTGAGATGGACAGATGGATTGCCGAGAACCAGGAGGAGTAGACATGCGAACGATAGTGGTGGGGAGCAGACAAAGCGCGCTTGCGCTTACACAGACCGGTTATGTTATAGATGACTTGAAGGCGATTTGTGTCAGACATGGGATCGATATGGACTTTGAAATCCGCAAAATTGTAACGAACGGCGACCGGATTCTTGATGTAACCCTGTCCAAGGTGGGCGGCAAGGGGCTGTTTGTGAAAGAAATCGAACAGGCGATGCTGGACCGCGAAATTGATATGGCGGTGCACAGTATGAAGGATATGCCTTCCGAGCTCCCGGAAGGATTAGTAAACGGTGCTGTGCCGAGGAGAGTCGATCACCGCGATAGCCTTGTATCGAAGTCTGGGAAGGGGCTCATGGAGCTCCCGCATGGCGCGAAGGTTGGCACAAGCAGCCTGCGCCGTTCCAGCCAGCTTCAGTCGCTTCGCCCTGATCTGGTTCTTGAGCCGCTGCGCGGCAACATCGACTCCAGGCTGCGCAAGCTGGAGACGGAAGGTTTTGACGCGATCATTCTGGCTGCAGCCGGACTTCACCGGATGGGCTGGCAGGACCGCATTACGGAATACATACCGGAGGATGTCTGCTTGCCTGCGGTTGGGCAGGGGGCGCTCGGAATTGAATGCCGCGGGGAAGACAAGGAATTGCTGGAGCTGCTTTCTTTATATAATGACGAAGCTACTGCAGCGACGGTGGCAGCGGAACGGCGTTTCCTTGGTGAATTGAACGGAGGCTGTCAGGTTCCCATCGGTGCCCATGCCATGCTGGAGGAATCCGGGGTCATTCGGCTGACCGGGATGGTAGGCACTCCGGATGGAGCGGTTATTCTTAAAGATACGCTTGCAGGAAAGGACCCGCTGCAGTTGGGGGAGCGGGTTGCGGCAAGCCTGAAAGCCAAGGGCGCAGAACAGATTCTGTCAGAAGTAAGGGGATGACGTGATGGCAGGTAAGGTTTATTTAGTGGGGGCAGGACCTGGCGATGCGCGGCTGATTACAGTGAAGGGCTGGCAGTGCATGCAGAAGGGGGACGTTGTCGTCTATGACCGTCTCGCGAGCCCGCGGTTGCTGGGATTGATGAAGCCCGGGGCAGAGAAGATTTATGTCGGCAAGCTTCCGGACCGTCATACGATGAAGCAGGAGGATATTAACCGCCTGCTGGTGGATTTGGCGCTGGAGGGAAAAACGGTCATCCGTCTCAAGGGTGGCGATCCTACCATTTTCGGCAGGGTCGGCGAGGAAGCAGAGCTGCTGAGACAGCATGGAATTCCTTATGAAATCGTACCAGGCATCACTTCTGCCATCAGTGTGCCGGCTTATGCCGGTATCCCGGTTACCCATCGGGACATGGCCTCATCGCTTTCGATTATTACCGGGCATGAAAGTCCCGACAAGCTGGACCAAAGCATTCATTGGGACAAGGTAACGAATGCGACCGGTACGCTCATTTTCCTGATGGGAGTAGCGAAGATCGGCTATATCAGCGAACAGTTGATCAGACACGGTCGGTCTCCGGAAACGCCGATAGCGCTCATCCGCTGGGGTACGCGCGCCGAGCAGGAGACGCTGGTGGGCACGCTGGCGGATATTGAAGCCAGCGTGAAGGAAGCGGGCTTTAAACCCCCGGCGGTGATTGTGGTCGGGGAAGTGGTCCGCCAGCGTGAGCAGCTGAAGTGGGCGGAAGACATGCCCTTGTTCGGCAAACGCATCCTCGTCACCCGCGCCCGCAGTCAGGCGAGCTCTTTGGTACAGTGTATCGAAGATCTGGGCGGAGAGCCGTATGAATTTCCTGTGCTGGAAACCCGCCTGCCACAAGGGGAAGAACAGTACGGGCAAATACGTGAGGCATTGACCCGGCTGCATGAGTATGACTGGGTTTTCTTTACCAGCGTAAACGGAGTGGAATATTTCTTCCAGCATCTGGAGCGGGAAGGGAAGGATATACGTTCTTTACATAAGGCGCGTATTGCGGCTGTCGGACCTGCTACCTGTACGGCGCTGCGCAGCCGCGGCGTGGCGGCTGAACAGCTGACAGGCAACTTTCAGGCCGAGGGAATAATGGAGATGTACGGGCGGGAAATGCAGGCAGGCCAAAAGGTGTTATTGCCGCGTGGCAATCTGGCGCGCGCCTGGCTTCCTGACCAACTGCGTGAGCTGGGACTGGAGGTAACGGAAGCCAGCCTGTATGAAACCGTGCCGGCTGATGTGCGGGACGATGAATTGATCTCCCTGCTGGAGCAGGGAGCAGTGCATGCCATTACGTTTACCAGTTCCTCGACCGTCACCTATTTTATAAGAGCTCTGCGGCAGATGGGCATCGAAAATCCGCCTGATTTGCTGAAAGACATCATGATTGCCGTCATTGGTCCTGTCACCGGAAAGACGGCGGAAGAAGAGGGGATGAAGGTCGGACTCATGGCGGAAGAAGCAACGATAGGCAGCCTGGTTAACGCGCTTTGTGCCTGGAATAAGCGGACGGAATAAGAGGCGGAGGAAAGGAATATCGCTTTCAAATTCGCCTTTGACTGATATCAAATTGTTGGGAGTGTATACGCATGAATTTATCATTTACAAGGCACCGTCGCCTTCGCCAATCCGCAGCCATCCGCAGCATGGTGCGGGAAACGGTTCTGACCCCGGCTGATTTCATTCAGCCGATTTACGTCACCTATGGCAAGGGAGTCAAGCATGAAATCAAATCCATGCCCGGCGTGTACCGCTTCTCGCTGGACATGCTCGAAGAGGAACTGCAGGAGATCGTCTCGCTGAACATTCCGGCTGTTCTCCTGTTTGGCATTCCTGAGACGAAGGACAGCGTGGGATCGTCTGCCTATGCGGAGAACGGCATCGTACAGGAAGCGATCCGGCTCATTAAGTCGCGTTACCCGGACCTGCAGGTTATTGCGGACACCTGTCTTTGCGAGTTCACGGACCACGGCCACTGTGGCATGGTGCATACCTTCGAACGGGACGGAGAACTGTGCGGCGATGTATTAAATGACGAATCGCTGGAGCTGCATGTGCAGACGGCAATATCCCAGGCGCGGGCAGGCGCGGATATTATCGCTCCTTCCAATATGATGGACGGTTTTGTGCAGGCAATCCGCAGCGGGCTGGATGAAGCGGGCTTCAGTCACATTCCGATTATGTCTTATTCCGTAAAATACGCGTCCGCCTTTTACGGGCCTTTCCGCGAAGCGGCTGATTCCGCTCCGCAGTTCGGAGACCGGAAGACTTACCAAATGGACCCTGCCAACGCTCGCGAGGCGCTGCGTGAAGCGGAATCGGATGTGCTGGAAGGTGCGGACATGCTGATGGTCAAGCCGTCACTCTCCTACCTTGATGTGATGCGTACCCTCAAGGACCAGTTCGATCTTCCGCTTGTTGCTTACAATGTCAGCGGCGAATATGCGATGGTCAAGGCGGCCGCCCTTAACGGGTGGATCGACGAAAAGACGATGGTTCTGGAAATTCTGACAAGCATGAAGCGCGCGGGTGCGGACATGATTATTACGTATTCGGCCAAGGATGCGGCCAAGTGGCTGCTGGAAGGAGGACGATAAGATGAATTGGGAAGCTAAGGTCCGGACGGATGAGCGGTCGCACGCGGCTTTTGAAGAAGCGAAGCAGTATATTCCCGGTGGCGTGAACAGTCCTGTTCGTGCTTTCAAATCTGTCGGGATTACACCGATTTATATTGATCGTGGAGAGGGCTCCCGTGTATATGACATTGACGGCAACTCCTTTATCGATTATGTCGGTTCATGGGGACCGCTCATTATGGGGCATGCGCATCCCGACGTAATCAGCGCTCTGCAGGAGGTTGTCGTAAAAGGGACAAGCTTTGGCGCTCCAACGCTGATCGAAACGGAAATGGCGAAGCTTGTCTGCGCGCGCGTTCCTTCCATTGACATTGTGCGCATGGTGAATTCGGGGACGGAAGCAACCATGAGCGCTATTCGCCTTGCACGCGGGTATACAGGACGAAGCAAAATATTGAAATTCGAAGGCTCCTATCACGGTCATGCCGACAGCCTGCTGATCAAGGCCGGATCGGGCGTAGCCACCCTTGGGCTTCCGGACAGTCCCGGCGTGCCGGAGGGGGTTGCAAGCAATACGATTACCGTTCCGTACAACGATCTGGAGTCCGTTCAGCTTGCATTCGAGAAGTTCGGCGAGGAAATCGCCGCAGTCATCGTGGAGCCCGTCGCTGGCAATATGGGCGTCGTTCCGCCGCAGCCGGGATTCCTGGAAGGACTCCGTAAAGTAACAAAGGAGCAAGGCAGCCTGCTCATTTTTGATGAGGTGATGACCGGCTTTCGGGTAGGACTCTATTCAGCACAGGGGCGCTTCGGCGTGACACCGGATCTGACCTGCCTCGGCAAAGTGATCGGAGGAGGACTTCCAGTCGGAGCGTACGGAGGACGCAGGGACATTATGGAGCAGATGGCTCCCACCGGTCCGGTATACCAGGCGGGCACGCTCAGCGGGAACCCGCTCGCCATGACCGCCGGCTACACGACGCTTAAGCTGCTGACACCGGAGGTTTACAACCGGCTTGAGCAACTGGCGTCCAGACTGCAGGCAGGCTTTGAACACAATGCAAAGGACAGGGGAATCCCTGTTACGATCAACAGGGTCGGTTCGATGGTGTGCCCGTTCTTCACGGATCGTCAGGTCGTGAACTATGATACGGCCAAGACCAGCAATATTGACCATTTCCGCCGTTATTTCGCAGGCATGGTCGATCAAGGGGTCAGTGTGGCGCCATCGCAATATGAAGGCATGTTTGTTTCAGGCGTTCACACCAATGAAGATATTGATGCGACGATCGAAGCAAACTATTATGCATTAAAGCAGCTATGAGCTGGCGTGATGGCTGGAACAGGAGAGGCATCTGGCTTGAGGTTGCTCCGGGGAAAGAAGTGACGGGCAGCGAACAGAAGGAGGAGGCCGCCGACCGGTGGCTTCTGGAGGTGCTCGGTCTGCCGGAAAAGCTGTGGCGAAGAATGCGTCATGAGAAGCAAATCCGGCTGGCCGGGGACCGGCTAAGGTTGGCCCTTTTTCCGGCAAGGGTGCTTGGCATCGAACCAAGGTGGCATGAGCTTACCGTCTTGTACGAGGATGACTTTTGTCTTGTGGTGCATAAACCGACGGGTATGGCCGTTCACCCTGATTCATCCGGTTCCAGCGGTCCTCTTACATTGAATCATGCCGTGGCGGCCTATTATGAGATGAACGGCATCGAAGCGGCGGTCAGGCATGTACACCGTTTGGACAATGACACGACTGGTCCCGTACTGTATGCTAAAAATGAATTTGGTCTGCTTAAGCTGGACGAACAAATGAGAGACAAGCAGATCGGGCGCCGTTATGCTGCGCTCGTGGCTGGCAGGGTGTCCCCGGGATTGCGTACTATTGATCTGCCGATCGGAAAGGACCGGCATGACAAGCAGCGAAGACGTGTATCACCTTCCGGCCAGACGGCTGTGACCCATGTTGAGCTTGGAGAGCATCTGGGGACAGCAAGTCTTGTGTATTTAACGCTTGAGACCGGACGCACGCATCAAATTCGTGTGCACCTCAGCCATGCAGGGCATCCTCTGCTTGGGGATGTGCTGTACGGAGGCCGCAGAAGTGATTTTGCCAGACAAGCGCTGCACGGGGAGTCGCTGTCTTTCAGGCATCCCCTGACAAATGAAAGGATTCAGATCGCCGACCCGTTGCCGGACGATTTCCAGGCGCTGTATGACCGGCTGAAAAATAAATAACCGCGCTGCCTGTATGCTTTCTGTACCCTTGTGGAGCGTAAGCGTATGGATTGAAATATATCTGACAGCCGCCGCCACTGTCCCTACGTCACGCTCTCGTGGAGCGTGTGGATTGAAATGCTGACTGCCTGCGCTTAAATGTAGGCATGTCATCCTTTTTGGCGCATATACATAACCGAGAAGAGGAGCATGGAGTCTCCGTGCCGCATGAGCGGAAGCGGAAGCTGCCGAAAGGAGGATGCCGTCTATGGATAACCGGTCCTACGGTTTGCGTTTTGATATTTATGAACGTGTCCATTTAACGGAGGATGTTGCAGGGATTGCCGAGCTTGAAGAAATTGAACTGGTTCCGCGCATTCAGGTGGTGACTCAGGAGGAGCATGCCGCACTTCGCGGTCATTTACAGCTGCAAGGCGTATACAGGGGAGAGGAAAATGAAATCAGGGAGCTGTACCACCAGATCCCGGTTGAAATTACCATTCCGATGAACCGTGTCACCAGGCTTGAGGATATTTCGATGGAAATAGAAAACTTTGATGTGGATCTGCTGTCCTTGCGGAGCTTGAATATCACGGGCATATTGACGCTGTACGGGGTTGACGGCTCGCAGACGGAGGAAGCACCTGGCTGGGGTGATGACGGATACACGGCAGCTCATACTCCAGTGCCGGAGCAGCAGAATAAGCAACAACAGCAGGATAAGCAGCAGCAACAGCCTGAACAACTACAGTCTGAGCAGCATCAGTATGAACAGCAATTTGAGCAGCAGCAAGAGCAGGAGCAGGCACTTAATGAAGATTCGATACAGACATTCTGGAATCCCCAACCGGAAGCAGCGCAGCCGCAGGAAGCCGAGGATCATACACTCGCAGATGTGATTCGCAATGAGGATCAGGAGATTGCGGATTTTACCAACGGCAAACCTGTAGTCTGGGAGCTGGAGTCCGAGCGGGAAGAGCCGGTGAAGGCAGTGGTCCGTGAGCCGGAGTCTGCCCCTGAGCATGAACCTGTTGAAGTGTTCAAGCAAGATATCCCGATCACGGCTGAACGGCCGGAAGAGCAGATTTCTTTTGCGGAGCCTTCTGTTACGACGTTGTCAGACACACCGGCAGAGGAGAAAAAAGAGCCGAAGGTTGCTTTTGGAAGCAAAAAGGAACCCGGTGTCGTAGCGGCCGAAGCTGTACCATATTCTTCACTGATCACTTCACGTCCTGCCAAGGAAGCCGAACTCGCGTATGATGAAAGCGCTGATCTGACTGCCCCCGAAGAAGACGGCGAACCAGGGGCGGATAACGGGAAATGGAAAACTCTTTTTCAGCATGGATTTCAGGAGGAAACCAAGTTCCGCAAGGTCAGGCTGTGCATTGTCCAGCGTGAGGAGACGCTGGAATCGATTGCGGAACGGTACGAACTGAGCGCACGTGAGCTGCAGATGCATAACCGGCTAAGCGAACAGAACGTAGAAGAAGGCCAGGTTCTGTATATTCCATAATAGCTTGAAGACCCGGACAGCCTGCCGCATGACAGCGGCGGGTTGTTGGTATGCAAAGGGGAAGTCAGGGTTATGCTAAAGAATATATGTCTGAAATTGTGCGCCTCGACAGTTGACTAAGAGGGGCAGGCAAGTTATTATGTGGTATATCAGTTTAAGGGAACCAAGAGCTTATATGAAAGACATTGAACGGGAAGAGTAGGCAGTATGTCCTTCAGAGAGCGGAATTGCAGCGCTGGGAGATTCCGCAGGAACCAACTGGCTGAAGTCGCCCGGGAGTCGCCTGTTTGAACATGCGCATTGCGTAGGCCATTAGTAGAACAAGGCCGGTGAGCGGCCGTTATCCGCATGAGTGTCACAATCTGTGCTGTTTTCGGACGGTATGGGTGTGAAACAAAGGTGGTACCGCGAAAGAACAGCCTTTCGTCCTTTGAGGATGACGGGCTTTTTTTATGCCCAAAAAAACGACCAATTCCAAAACCAATGATGGAGGTAAGGAAGCATGTCAGAACAAACGAATAAAACAACCCTGGAAATGCCGACAACGTACGATCCGAAAGCGGCGGAACAGAAATGGTATAAAACGTGGATCGAGAAAGGATACTTCCGCGCAGGCCGCTTTCCGGAGGCGGAGCCTTTTACGATCGTTATTCCTCCCCCGAACGTAACCGGAATGCTGCATATGGGACATGCACTGGATTTTACGCTGCAGGATATCATTATCCGTGTGAAGCGGATGCAGGGCTATGACGCTTTGTGGCTTCCGGGCGCCGACCACGCCGGGATTGCTACGCAGACCAAGGTGGAGCAGAAGCTGCGTGAAGAAGGGCTCACCCGCTATGATCTCGGCAGGGAGAAATTTCTGGAGAAAGTATGGGAATGGAAGGAGCACTATCTCGACAACATTCACAATCAATGGGAAAAGATGGGTTTTTCACTGGACTATTCCCGTGAGCGGTTCACTCTGGACGAAGGGTTGTCCAAAGCGGTACGGACCGTTTTTGTCAAGCTTTATGAAAAAGGTCTGATTTACCGGGGCAAGCGTATTATCAACTGGGACCCGGTTGCCCGCACCGCTCTTTCCGATATCGAGGTAGAACACAAAGAAGTCAACGGCCACCTGTACCATTTGCAGTACCCGCTGAAAGACGGAAGCGGTCATATCACTGTGGCGACAACCCGTCCGGAAACGATGCTTGGGGATACGGCGGTTGCTGTTCATCCTGAAGATGAGCGGTATAAGGACATGATTGGCAAAATGCTCGTTCTGCCACTCACGGGACGGGAGATTCCTGTGATTGCCGACGACTACGTAGATAAAGAATTCGGCAGCGGTGCCGTTAAAATTACTCCGGCACACGATCCGAACGATTTTGAAATGGGACAACGCCATAATCTGCCGCAGATTATCGTTATGGACGAGGATGGCAAAATGAACGCCGAAGCCGGGAAATATCAAGGGCTTGACCGCAGTGATTGCCGCAAGCAGATCGTAGCGGACCTGAAGGAACTGGGCGTGCTTATCCGCATTGAAGACCATGTGCACCAGGTAGGACACAGCGAACGGACCAATGCAGTTGTCGAGCCTTATCTGTCCACACAATGGTTTGTTAAAATGCAGCCGCTGGCTGAAACGGCCATTGAAGCGCAAAAGAGTGGAAAGGGCGTTAATTTCGTTCCGGACCGTTTTGAAAAAATCTACATGCACTGGATTGAAAATGTACGGGACTGGTGTATCTCACGCCAGCTATGGTGGGGCCACCGCATTCCGGCATGGTATGACGCGGATACCGGTGAAGTGATCGTATCGGCTGAGGATCCAACGACTCTGCCTGAATATGCAGGCAGAAATCTCAAGCAGGATGAGGATGTGCTCGACACCTGGTTCAGCTCCGCCCTGTGGCCTTTTTCTACGCTGGGCTGGCCTGAGCAGACGGAAGATCTGCAGCGCTACTATCCTACCAATGTGCTGGTAACAGGCTATGATATCATCGGCTTCTGGGTATCCCGTATGATATTCACGGCCCTTGAATTCACAGGCGAGATTCCTTTCAAGGATGTTCTCATTCACGGCCTGATCCGTGCCTCCGACGGACGCAAAATGTCCAAATCGCTCGGCAACGGGGTAGATCCGCTTGAAGTGATCGACAACTACGGCGCCGACGCCATGCGTTACATGGTAGCTACGGGCAGCACACCGGGACAGGATCTGCGGTTCCGTGAGGAACGTGTCGAACAAGCACGGAATTTTGCAAACAAAATTTGGAATGCTTCCCGCTTTGCGCTGATGAATCTGGATGGATTTACCGCTTCCGACATCGACATTACAGGCGAGCTCAGCACGGCGGACCGCTGGATTCTTCATCGTCTGAACGAAACTTCGCGCGATATCACGCGTCTAATAGATGCCTATGAATTTGGCGAAACAGGCCGATTGCTGTATAACTTCATCTGGGACGATCTGTGCGACTGGTACATTGAATTTGCCAAGCTGTCCCTCTATGGTGAAAATGCTGCGGCCAAAAAGAAAACGCAGTCCGTGCTTTCCTACGTGCTTGACCGCACGCTGCGCATGATTCACCCGTTCATGCCTTTCATTTCGGAGGAAATCTGGCAGCATCTGCCGCATGAAGGGGAGACAATCACGCTTGCTTTATGGCCGGTTTATGATCCTGCATTCGAAAACAGCGGGGCCGTAGCGGAAATGAACCTGCTGATGGATGTGATTCGGGCCGTACGTAATATTCGTGCCGAAGTGAATGTACCGATGAGCAAAAAAGTAGAGCTGCTGATCAAGGCGGGTGATCAGTCGCATCTTGATATCCTGACCCGCAACAGCGACTATGTGCGCCGCTTCTGCAATACCTCGGAGTTTGAAGCCGGGCTGGATATCATTGTTCCTGAAAAGGCGATGACGGCCGTAGTTACAGGTGCCGAGCTGTATCTTCCGCTGGCAGGGCTGCTGGATATTGACCAGGAGATCGCCAGACTCGAGAAGGAACTGCAGCATTTGGACAGCGAAGTGCAGCGGGTAGAGAAGAAATTAGCCAACGAAGGATTTGTGGCGAAGGCCCCTGCCAAGGTAATAGAAGAGGAACGCGCGAAGCAGGCCGACTACACGGAAAAACGCGATAAGGTGATTGCCCGCATTCAAGAGCTTAAGGGGTAATATGAAATCCATCGACATGAAGGTGAAGAAGATGTCGGATGTGCGCGGGACCGCTGCTGCGGCCCCCTTACAAACATACAATGAAGCGGTGGAATGGATTAACGGACTCATTCCTTTCGGGATTCGGCCGGGGCTGGAGCGGATTGAACAGCTGATGACCCTGCTGGGCGAGCCGCACCGCCACCTGAAATTTGTACATGTCGCGGGAACGAACGGAAAGGGCTCGACCTGCGCCATGCTGACGTCGGTGCTGCTGCAGTCCGGGTATGATGTGGGGACATTTACGTCCCCGTATATCACCAAGTTTACGAATCGTTTTCAATTTAACGGTGAGGATATACCGGAAGAAACACTGCTTGAGCTGGCCAACCGTTTGCATCCATTTGTAGCGGAGATTGCGGCGACAGAGCTGGGCTCGCCTACGATGTTTGAGGTGTCGACGGCCCTTGCGATTCTCTATTACGCTACTGTTACTTTTCCCGATGTTGTGGTATGGGAGACCGGCCTCGGGGGAAGGATGGATGTTACCAATATCGTTACTCCGATTGTATCGGTGATTACCAATGTCGGATACGACCACACTGATATTCTGGGGGATACGCTGGAGCAGATCGCAGCGGAAAAAGCGGGTATTATCAAGTCCGGCGTGCCTGTAGTCAGTTGTGTAACCCAGCCTGGAGCGGCGGAGGTCATCAGGAAGACCGCGGCGGATAAGCGGGCATCGCTGTATATGGTTGGCGAACAGTTTACCTATAAGCCCTCCGGCGGAGGTGAGAACGGACAGACCTTCGTATTCCGGGGGCCTTTCCGGGAACTGGAAATCAGCCTCGGCCTGCTGGGTGAGCACCAGTGTGCCAATGCTGCGGGAGCCATGATGACGCTGGAAGTCATGCGTCAGTATTTGGCGTTTGTCCTGGATGACGAGGAATTGCTGGCGGGTTTCAGGAACGCCCGCTGGGCAGGAAGGCTCGAGCAGGTGTCCGGCAATCCGCGGATCGTCATTGACGGTGCGCATAATCCTGAAGGGGCGGAGTCGCTTGCCAATAGCCTGTCATCAATCTACCGTTACCGGAAACTGATTTTAATGATGGGCATGCTGGCAAACAAGCATCACGAAGCATACTTGAAGCATATACTGCCACTAGTGGATACGCTTATCCTGACCGAACCCGATTTCCGTCGCAAAATGGATGCAGCCGAAATGGCAGGGATCGTGGAGAAGCTCCGGCTGTCCTATGCTAAAGAACATGTGGAAGTCATCGTGGAACAGGACTGGAGGAAGGCTCTGGCGCAGCTGAAGTCCCGCACGGAAGCGGAGGATCTGGGGGTAGTCTCTGGCACATTATACTTGATATCTGATGTGCGCGCGGCCCTTTTGCATCAAAGCGATTCGGAAAAAGGTTGGTGAGATCTTGTTAAATACTACGGAACATGTACATTTTATTGGTATCGGCGGTTACGGGATGAGTGCCATTGCACGCGTTATGCTGGAAATGGGCTATACTGTAACGGGATCGGATGTGGCTTCACAGGAATTGACGGAAAAACTGGCGGCCAAAGGCGCCAAAATATATATCGGCCATACAGCGGAGCATGTTCAGGGGGCGGACCTGGTCGTTTATTCCACGGCTTTGTCCAGGGACAATGTGGAACGTGTGACGGCAGAGCAACTGAATATTCCCACATTGCACCGTTCGCAAATGCTGGCAAGGCTGCTGAATGAACGCAAAGGGGTAGCCGTAGCCGGCGCGCACGGCAAAACGACAACCTCGTCCATGATCGCCCTCGTGATGGAAAAATGCGGGGCTGACCCGACGTACATCATTGGCGGGGAAATTATGAATGTGGGGACAAATGCCAAGGCCGGAGAAGGTGAATGCGTGGTTGCAGAGGCGGATGAGAGCGACGGTTCATTTCTGCAATATCATCCCTGGATCGGCATCGTGACCAACATTGAGGCAGATCACCTTGAAAATTACGACGGGGATTTTAACCGTTTGAAGAGCGCTTATGTTCAGTTTTTGAACCAGGTCCGTCCGGAGGGCATGGCTGTCATTTGTGCCGATGACCGGAATATTCAGGAGATTCTCCCCAAGATGTCCTGCAAAGTGACTGCTTACGGCATTGATCAGCCTGCGGATTATACGGCATCGGATATTCAATTAGGGGATCGCCAGTCCTCGTATACCCTGAACAAGGGCGGTGTTCCTTTGGGAGTAATTCGTTTGGCCGTTCCGGGTAAACACAATATTTACAACTCCATGGCCACGGTCATTGCATGCATGGAGGCGGGTCTGGAATTTGATAAAATTGCGGCGGCCATCTTCGAATTCAGCGGTGCCAAACGCCGTTTCCAGGTGCTTGGGGAGGCGAACGGTATTCTGGTAATCGACGATTATGCGCACCACCCTACGGAAATTGAAGCCACCATCAGTGCAGCCAAAGCGACCGGGAAGCGGATTATCGCGGTATTCCAGCCGCAGCGCTACACGAGGACCTTCTTTTTGCTGGATGCGTTCAGCCGTGCCTTCAATGAAGCAGATGAAGTCATCATTACGGACATCTATTCCCCGGCCGGTGAACAAGAGATAGAAGGAGTTCATTCTTCCAAGCTCGTCGAATTGATCGTTCAGAACAGCAATGCCAACACGGTATATGTTCCGAGCAAAGAAGCGGTTATTGAGCGGCTCGGTGAGCACCTTCAACCCGGAGATCTTGTCCTGACGATGGGGGCGGGGGATATCTGGAAGGCCGGTGCGGCGCTTGCACGCAGAATGAAGGAAAAAAACATATGACCCCAAAAACGGGGATGTCTCGCAAGTATCCTTCTACTGAGGATGAGAGACATCCCCGTTTTTTCTTGTTTGCATGACATTTTTGGAAAAGCTTTTGCATAAAGGACGCTCCTTCTTCATACATCTGAATTGTAGGCAGTAAGGGACAAGGGAGTGTGCGGAGTGAACAATGGGAAAATGACATTCCGGTTCGATCAGGAAGGAAGAGAAATCAACCCAAGCCACAATAAGGAACGAAATCCCCCGCAGGTGGAGCGTCCCGTTTCCGGTGACCATCCTGTTGAGGCCTTCCAGTCGTTCCCTGCAAGCAGCAGCGAGCAGCGGAAGCCGGCCGAGGCAGTGGAGGATTACTATTTTGCAGAGGAATGGCAGGACCCCTTCAGCGCTTCCACGGCATCATGGTCCGCACCAGGATATCGGGATACAGGATCAGGGGTTCTTGCTCCCTCCCCTCCGAAGCGCCAGAACACCTCAGGCTGGAAGCTGTTCGGGTCTGTGGCCAGTGCGCTGATGACCGGAGGGCTTTTTGGATATATTGTTCTGTATTTGTTTCAATCGCCGGGCAATGCGGAGATTCCTTCCCTGCCTGCATGGTCTCAGACAGCTGCAGGGAACGGGGCGCAAACGAACGGCGCTGCTTCCGTTTCTTTAATCACGGCGGATATTCCCTCACAAAGCTTCTATATGCTGCAATACGGGGTGTTCAGTACGCCGGAGGGGGCCGAGCAGGCGAAGACGGAGCTGCTGCAGGCAGGAACGGCCGCGGGGACGGACCTTTCGGACAGCTATCGTGTATATGCCGGAATATCGCCGGACAGGGAGGAAGCGAAGCTTCTCGGCAGCCGCCTGCAGAGCAGCGGAATCGATCTGTATGTGCGGGAGCTGCAGTTGCCCTCTCTTGATCAGGCTTTCTATAACGGCAGCGAAGATACGCTCCTTTCCTATTTCACAACGAGCACTGAACTGATCCAGCGGTTATGTCACCTGTCCGCCTCCCTGCTAAGTGATGAGCAGCTCCAGTCCGTCTCCGAATCGGACATGACATCGCTGAACACACTGCATCAGCAGTGGATGCAAGAGCTCTCGGCATTGACGCAGGGGCTTCCACCGGAGGGGAAGACACTGTCGTCCAGTCTCGACAAGTCTATGAACGGGGCCATAACGGCTCTTTCCGAATTCAATAAAAACAGCTCAAAAGGACATCTGTGGGAGATTCAATCCATGATGATGGAGTATGTCCGTCAGCAGAAGCAGCTGCTTGAATTCCTGAAACAGTAAGCATTCGCCAGCCATCCGGCAGGGAACTGGAAATAGTTCCCCTGCCGGATTTCTGTTTGTATTGAAAAGAAAATCACCGTATAATATGAGGGTGTCAAAAAATGGCGAGGTAGGTCAAGATGAAGAAGAATGCAGGAATGCTTTTATTGTTCATATTGCTGGGTTGGCTTGTCGGAGCATGGATTGCCAAGGCTCTGCAGTCTGTCAGCGTATTGTCTTTTCTTACCCGAGCCACCGACATATCCTGGTCGCCTCGGGCTGATCTGGATATTATAAGCTATAACATACACATTCAATTGCAGATGAGCCTGCTGAGCCTGATCGGTATCATTGCCGCTGTCTGGCTGTACCGCAGGCTTTAATTACTGAAAAAGGAGCCTTGCTCTTGGAAGAGACATGCACGCCCAAGCTTATACTGGCATCGGCTTCTCCGCGAAGAAGGGAATTGCTTGCTTCCTTGCAGCTTCCGTTTGAGGTCGTGCCAAGTCATGCCGATGAATCTGTAGAGGCAGGCTGGAGCCCCGATAAGATTGTGGAGACACTGGCCTTGCGCAAGGCCGGGGCTGTCGTACGTACGGTCAGGGAGCAGTATGACAGCGCCTTGATCATCGGCAGTGACACCATTGTAGTACTGGACGGTGAAGTATTGGGAAAACCGGTTGACAAAGCGGATGCGGCGAGGATGATCACTTTACTGCAGGGCAGAACACACCGGGTATTTACAGGAGTAGCCTGCATACATACGGGGACCGGCGAGCAGCACGTTGGCTTCCGGGAAACTGCCGTGACCATGAAACCGCTTGATGCAGAGGCGATTGCTGCATACGTTGAGACAGGAGAGCCTGCAGACAAAGCGGGCGCTTATGCCATTCAGGGACTTGGCGCTACATTGATCGAAGGTATTCAGGGTTGTTATTTTAATGTGGTGGGGCTGCCGATTTCGCTGCTCTCGGACATGCTGTCCGGTTTCGGAATCCGCGTGCTGCGCCCGTAAAGGGGAAGAAACAATGGAGTCGCCAACCTTAATGCTTCGCGACATCCCCCATGAGGACAGACCACGAGAACGAATGCTTCAGTATGGGCCGGAAGCCGTAAGCAATGCTGAACTGCTGGCTATTTTACTACGTACGGGAACTCGCAGCGAATCTGCGCTGCATGTGGCCCACAGGGTTCTTCAGACCGCTGGGAGCCTGCGCCAGCTTGTAGATTTGAACGTATCGGAGTTTACACAAATCAAGGGAATCGGTCTGGCCAAGGCGATCCAGTTAAAGGCAGGCATGGAACTGGGGCGGAGGCTTGTTCTGGCGCGCCATATGGAGTCGCCTGTCATCAAGAGCCCGCGTGATGTGGCCGATATGTTGTCCGAGCAGCTTCGTTATTTGCAGAAGGAGCATTTTGTATGCCTGTTTCTGAATACGAAAAACCATGTTATTGCCCGGGAAACGCTGTCTATCGGCAGCTTGAACGCGGCTGTGGTGCACCCCAGGGAAGTATTCAGGGCCGCCATCAAGTGCAGCAGCGCTTCCATCATTTGCGCCCACAATCACCCGAGCGGTGATCCGTCACCAAGCACCGAAGATATCCAGTTGACCCGTCGTTTGATTGAGGCGGGAAATATCGTCGGGATCGATGTGCTGGATCACATTGTCATCGGTGACGGAAAATACGTCAGTTTGAAGGAGCAAGGACTTATATAATATAATGTGTTGAGGATTTTAGCTAAAATCCGACGGATTTATGGTTTATACGTTTTTTTACTGCTGATGAAAATGATGGCCGTGCGGCGTGATACACAACAAAAGAGAATTTCAGGGAATAGAAAAGGAGATTACAGCATGTTTGGTGGATTTACTAAGGATTTGGGAATTGATCTGGGGACAGCGAATACGCTGGTATATGTACGCGGCAGAGGCATTGTGGTAAGAGAGCCATCGGTAGTTGCGCTTCGTACGGATACCAAGAGCATTGAAGCGGTTGGTGAATCGGCCAAGAAGATGATCGGCCGGACTCCGGGGAACATCCGCGCCATCCGCCCGATGAAGGATGGGGTTATTGCAGATTTCGACACGACCGCTACGATGATCAAGTATTTTATCCGCCAGGCTCAGAAACAGCGCTCATTCTTCCCGCGGCACCCTAACGTTATGGTATGCGTGCCATCAGGCATTACCGCAGTGGAACAGCGTGCGGTCGAGGATGCGACCAAGCAGGCTGGAGCCCGCGAAGCTTATACGATTGAAGAGCCATTCGCCGCAGCCATCGGTGCGGATCTTCCTGTATGGGAGCCGACGGGCAGCATGGTTGTGGATATCGGCGGAGGAACGACCGAGGTAGCCGTCATTTCTCTCGGGGGCATTGTGACAAGCCGCTCCGTGCGTGTGGCGGGGGACGAAATGGACGAATCCATCATTCAATATATTAAGCGCCAGTATAATCTGATGATCGGTGAGCGTACTTCGGAGCAGCTCAAGATGGAAATCGGCTCGGCTATGTCGCTGGAGCAGGTGGAAACGATGGAAATCCGCGGCCGTGACCTCGTATCCGGACTCCCCAAAACCATTACGATTACTTCCGATGAAATCAGCGAAGCGCTGTCCGACACTGTGAGTGCAATCGTGGACGCAGTTAAAGTTACACTTGAGAAATGTCCTCCGGAACTTGCGGCTGACATTATGGACAGAGGTATTGTGCTGACAGGCGGAGGGGCACTGCTGCGCAATCTGGACAAGTTGCTTGCCGACGAAACGGGAATGCCGGTCATTGTCGCCGAGAATCCGCTGGATTGTGTAGCGATTGGTACGGGCAAGGCGCTGGAAAATATTCATTTGTTCAAATCGCGCAGCAGCTCTGCAGTCCGCTCCAAACGCTGAGACGGGGGTGTAACAACTGTTTAAGCTGCTAGGCAACAAAAGGCTTTTCGTTCTGTTAATCGGTATCGTGTTGTTTATTGCCTTGATGGGAATTACGCTCGGACAGCGGCAATCCCTTTCCTGGCCTGAGAAGTTTGTGAGAGATACGACCGGTTTTGTACAGAGTATTTTTTACAAGCCCGCTGCATTTATAGCGGGCTTCTTTGAAGATATCGGCAATATGAGGGCCATTTATGAGGAGAATGAACGGCTGAAGATCGGTGCAGCCCAGTATCAGACGGATAAGGTCCGCTTTAGCGGTCTGGAGGAAGAGAACAAGCGGCTGCAGGAGGCCCTGAACTTTACGGAGACGCAGCGTAACAAGTACAACTATGAGAACCGGATTGCGCAAGTCCTTAGTGTGAGCGGTAACCCGACAGACAAAACACTGGTCATCGATATTGGCTCCAAGGACGGGGTCAAGCCGGGAATGGCGGTCAGATCCATCGGCGGTCTCGTCGGGACCATCAGCAATACAAGCAATTTCAGTTCTACAGTCAAGCTTCTCACCTCTTTGGATGCCAAAGACCCGACCTCCAACGGGATTGCGGTTACGGTGGTCGGCAAGGAAGAATCCTTCGGCGTGCTGGAAAACTACAACCCGGCTAATGGCGGAACCTTTGAAGTGACTAAGATTAAAGAGGATGATCCCATCAAAGATGGAGACCAAATTATGACATCCGGTACTGGGGGAGCGTTCCCAAAATACCTGCTGGTCGGGAAAGTAAAGGAAATCCGTGTGAGCGAGTTCGGCCAGACGCGAACGGCTATTATTGAGCCTGCAGCAAACTTTGTGGACTGGAAGGAACTGTTTGTTGTGTTTACCCCAGAGGTGCAGGAATAATGCGGATGCGCGGCCAAGTTTTGATTCTGCTGCTGTTCGTTTTGTTTATTGCGGAGGATACGATCCTTCCCTGGCTTATTCCGGATGCCTGGCAGTTCCGTTTTTCGCCGAATCTCACGTTTGTTGTTATCCTTTTTGTGGCGGTTTATTACAGCCGGCATACTGCTCTTGTACTGGGTCTGGTATTTGGACTGTTGCATGATATTATTTTTTACGGTTCCATGATCGGGGCTTACTCGTTTGCCATGGGACTGTCCGCTTATGTAATGGGGCTTGTTTTTCATTCACCGCGTGCGCTGATGCCGGTTATGATGAGCGTTGTTCTGCTGGGAAGCCTGTTGCTCGATTCCACCGTCTTTGGCATATACCAGCTTTTTCAGTTGAACCATCAGTTCTTTGACTGGGCGCTTGTGGAATACATGGTTCCCGACTTGTTTTTGCACTTTGTGTTTGCCCTTATTATTTATGTTCCAGTACGAAAGCAGCTTGAACGGCTCGAAAAACGGGTGAAAAAGGAAGAAGCGGCCTGAGTGGGCCGTTCGGGATGTGGAAGGACGATTTTTCCATGGTTTAGCAGGATTTTGGCGTTCCGACACGAAATGATTGGGATAGGAGGTACAGGCTAATGGCGGTAAAATCGAATCTTGTTACGATTAAAGGCATCAAAGACGGCCTGGTATTCCTGCTGGACGATCAGTGTGAATTTGAGGAATTGCTCGAAGAACTGCGTTATAAACTGGAACATACTCACCAAAATATTTTGACCGGACCGATTGTGCATGTGGATATTAAGCTGGGGAGCCGCGAAATCGGCAGCAGGCAAAAGGAGCTTCTGCTCGATACATTAAAGCAAAAAGGAAATTTGCTCATCCGTTCCATTGAGCCACCTGGGTCTAAGTCTGAGCCAGAAAAGAAAAAGGAAAGCATTTACACGGTAACAGGAATGGTCCGGTCGGGACAGGTGCTTCATCATGACGGAAATCTGCTTTTTCTGGGAGATGTCAATCCCGGCGGAACGATAACTTGTACGGGCGATATATTTGTTCTGGGCGCATTGCGCGGGATAGCTCATGCGGGTAACGAAGGCAACAGGAACGCTATTATTGTCGCTTCCTACTTCTCTCCGACACAGCTCCGAATATCCGATGTAATCAGCCGCCCGCCGGACGAATGGGAAGCACGCGAGGCCGGAATAGAATTTGCGTATTTGCAGGAAGGCACCATGCAGATCGACAAGATGAGCAATATAGGCCGACTTCGCCGGGAATTTAATGTGTTTAAAGGAGTGTAGCACATGGGAGAGGCTATAGTCGTGACTTCAGGAAAAGGCGGCGTCGGCAAAACGACGACGTCAGCCAATATAGGTACCGCTCTTGCGCTACTCGGTAAAAAAGTATGTCTGGTGGATACCGACATCGGGCTGCGCAACCTGGATGTTGTGATGGGGCTGGAAAACCGGATTATATATGATTTGGTCGACGTTGCGGAAGGACGCTGCCGTTTGAATCAGGCTTTGGTGAAGGATAAGCGCTTTGACGAGCTGTACATGCTGCCCGCTGCGCAGACCAAGGACAAAAATGCCGTCTCGCCTGAGCAGGTGAAAGATATTATCCTTGAACTGAAAAAGGATTTTGAATATATCATTATCGACTGTCCGGCCGGCATTGAGCAGGGCTTCAAAAATGCCATTGCAGGCGCGGATCAGGCCATCGTTGTGACGACACCGGAGAACGCCGCTGTGAGGGATGCCGACCGTGTGATCGGCCTGCTGGAAAGCTCACATATTGCGTCTCCGAAGCTGATCGTGAACCGCATTCGCAACAGTATGGTTAAATCAGGGGATATGCTGGACATCGACGGTATACTCCAGGTGCTTAATATTGATCTCGTCGGTATTGTTCCTGATGACGAACTGGTAATCAAGGCGGCGAACACAGGGGAGCCTACGGTCATGAATCCTGACTCCCATGCTGCGATCGCATACCGCAATATTGCCAGACGCATTCTGGGAGATACGGTGCCTCTGATGCAGTTGGACCCAAAACAGGGTGTACTGACACGTTTCAAAAAATTTCTCGGCATAGGCTGAGTGTCTTCAATTAGCTGCAGAATATTACAGCTATCTTACTTTTTTCCTCCGGGGCCTTTTGGCACCGGTTTTTCTTATTTTAGAAGGAAGATAAGTTCAACATAAGCGAATGCCCGTCCTCATATACATAGTAGCAAAGAACCTCAATGGGGGGCTGGATATGGACAGGAAATCGGGAATTAAACAGCGCAGGGAGGAACGGATCCAGCGGCTGATCGAAATGCGGGGAGCTTCGGTGCCAACTGCTGAACGTCACTGGGCCGGCAAAACATCGGAACCGCCAGAGTACATTGATTTACCGCAGAGTGCCGAGCCTGACCCGGAACTGGTTTGGAAAAAAGAGCGTGAACGTATGCATTCTGCCTTCAGGGAAGAACGAGGACCTTCCTTCCTGGCCACATTAAGATGGCGTTTCGTGATTAGCTGTATACTGTTTGGAGCCATTTGGGCTGTGTTCCGTTGGGATTTCCCCTATACGGCCGAATCCAGACTTTTTATCGCAGACGCACTCAGCCGTGACATGGATATGACTGCAGCAGCGGAATGGTATACAGCCCATTTCGGAGGGGCGCCATCCTTCCTGCCAACGTTCGGTGAGGAGGAGACAAGCTCGCAGGAGGTGAGCGCATCCGGCCGCCCTGCAGCGCCGCTCGCGGGTACGGTTGTTCAGAGCTTCGCGGTAAGCCTTAAGGGGATTGAAATCGTTCCGGAACGGAACGGGACCAACCCGGCCCAGGTCAAAAGCATTGACGCAGGCCGTGTGCTGGAAGTGACGCATCATCCGCAGAACGGAACGACCGTGGTAATCAGGCATACAGGGGGGCTCACAGCCATATACGGAAAGGTAACAGGCACACAGCTGCAGGTGGATGATTGGGTTCAGAAGGGGGAGGCGATCGGACTTATTGCTGTCCGGGAAAACGGGGAGAATGCCACTCTGTATTTTGCCGTCAAGCAGGATGATCGCTATATTGACCCTGCGGAAGTGGTATCCTTTGATTAACATTCGTGGCGTAACGTTTGCTCTTCATCCCCTCTTTGTGCTGATTATGCTGGCATCCGTGTTCACCGGACATTTTATTGAGCTGATTACGCTGTTTGCTATCGTATTGATTCATGAGCTTGGACATGCGGCGGCGGCAGCTTTGCTTGGAGTCAAAGTGCTTTCTATTCAGCTGCTGCCGTTCGGAGGCGTGGCGGTAATGGAAGACCGGGGATGTCTGCCGGCCTGGAAAGAGATTGTCATCGCGCTTGCCGGTCCTCTGCAAAATGGATTGATGATTCTGGCCCTTCTGTTTCTTAAAAGCTTTTTATGGGTAAATAACGACTTTGCAACATATGCGATCCATGGCAATATCATCATCGCCCTGTTCAATCTGCTTCCGATTCTCCCTCTGGATGGCGGGAAAATTGTACAGGCTTTGCTGAGCTTGCGGCTTCCCTATCATGTGACCTTGCTGTGGACACTGCGGACGAGCATTTTGTTTAGCGTTTTATTTTGCCTTTATGCCGCTCTTCCCTTGTGGTTGAATACAGGAGGGCTGCAGCTCAATATGCTGGCTGTTGGTATTTTTCTGCTATATTCCAATTGGGTCGATTACCGAAATATCCAATACCGGTTTGTCCGGTTTTTGCTGGGGCGGGATGCTCTTTTTTACCGACAGGCGGTTCAGGGGAATTTTGCCGTTCCTATATTCTCGCTCCCGGTGAAACATTTGGATTCGATATTGCGTCTGTTTAGAAGAGACAGGTATCATATTATATATGTTATGAATGAGCACGGCAAAATTATTGCCGTTCTGCCGGAGCAGCGAATTATCCGCTCCTACTTCAGCACACACGGAGGGAGAACGTGAATGTGCAGCGGCCCGGTCCAGAACCGGAGCCACTATTCTGCAGCGTATTTAATACCCAGGATAAAACTTTACAGTAAATAGAAGCAGCCGAAGCTGCCTTGAATAAATGAGGCTGTACACGTTCTTCAAGATAGGAGAAACCATGAAACAGATGATTGTACACTGCAAACAGAATTCAACACAGATGGCTCTTCTGGAGAACGGAAGGCTGGTGGAATATGCAGCAGAGCGTGCCCGTAACCAGGGGACGCTGGGGGCGTTTTTTAAGGCACGGGTTGTCAATGTCGTTCCTGGCATGCAGGCTGCGTTTGTAGACATAGGGCAAAAGAAAAACGCTTTTTTATATGTAGATGATGTCCTTCATGCTCATCTGGATAAGCAGCCGTCCGTGAAGCCAGCCATTACGGAACTGCTCAAACCTGGCCAGGAATTGATCGTACAGGTGTTCAAGGAGGCGGTTGGAAGCAAGGGAGCGCGTGTCACGACCCATTATTCGCTGCCTGGCCGCTGGATCGTATATATGCCTGCCGCCGATTATGTAGCAGTTTCCAAGAAAATAGAGCGTGAAGCCGAGCGTTCCAGGCTGAAGGGGATTGGTGAAGAAATTCGGCAGGGGGAGGAAGGGGTGATCATCCGCACCGTATCCGAGGATGAGAGCCGTGAAGCGCTGGAAAGAGATCTGGAGCAACTGAGAAAGCAGTGGCATGCGATTGTGAAGAAAGCGGGGCAGCAGACTGCGCCCTGCCTTCTGCACCGTGACTTGAGCATTGTTCAGCGGTTTATCCGGGATACGTTTACTCCAGAGCAGGATGAACTGATCATTGACCATGAGGGGCAGGCGCAGGATGCGCTTTCCTATTTGCAGGATATGGGTATTACCGATGCAAGGGTCCGTTTGTATGACCGGGAAGAGCCGATTTTTCAGAAATTTGGCGTTCAGGAACAGCTGGACCGTGATTTTGCACGCAAAATATGGCTTAAGGGCGGGGGCTATATTGTCATTGATCATACAGAGGCCCTTACCGTCATTGATGTGAATACCGGAAAGTATACTGGCGGAAGCAATCTGGAGGAGACCGTAACCCGCACCAATCTTGAGGCAGCAGCGGAAATTGCACGGCTGATGAGTGTACGGGATATCGGCGGTATTATTATCGTGGATTTTATCGATATGGAGCGCGAGGAGCACCGCAGGGAGGTATCCGCTATTCTCGAAGAAGGCTTGAAGCAGGGCCGGACAAAATCATTTGTCGTCGGCTGGACCAAGCTGGGCTTGCTGGAAATGACCCGGAAGAAGGTGCGTGCGGAAAGCCTGCCGGAGGAATGGAACAGCAGGTGAAATTGTAAAGGCTTGAAACATATCATGTCTTATGCTATACTCATTGAGTATGTGTACGGCGCTGAGGTTTAGTATGCTGCACATGCTGTAACCGCTCCGATCTGGTTGAAGTGTGTTCCCTTAGGGGAGTGCCACCTGCATCAGGCGAGTCTGAGACATAAGGAGGTGCAGACAATGTACGCAATTATCGAAACAGGTGGTAAACAATACAAAGTTCAAGAGGGCGACGTATTGTACATCGAGAAACTGAACGCTAACGATGGTGACACTGTAACGTTTGACCGTGTTCTGGCAGTATCCGGAGACAATGGTTTTACAGCAGGCACACCACTCGTATCCGGCGCTTCTGTAACGGCTACTGTGGAGAAGCATGGCAAAGGTCAAAAGGTTGTTGTTTATAAATACAAGCCGAAGAAGAACTACCATGTGAAACAAGGCCACCGTCAACCGTACACAAAAGTGACGATCGGAAAAATCCAGGCATAAGAGGGTCCGATAAGTGATTATCGTACAAATTAAACGTATGGAAGACGGGAGCATCCGGGGCTTTTCGGTGAAAGGCCATGCGAACTATGCCAAGCGTGGGGAAGACATTGTCTGCGCAGGCGTGTCCGCAGTAACGGTCGGCACCGTCAATTCCATTGAAGCATTGGCTGGAGTGGTGCTTGATGCGAAGATGAGGAACGGCTTTTTGAGCGCTGATATTCCTGATCTGCCGGATGAAGCAGTTCGTTCCAAGGTCCAACTGCTGATGGAGTCCATGGAGCTTATGCTGGAAGGTATTGCTGAGTCATACGGTGAGTATATTCAAATACAAAATAAATAAAAGAAGGAGGGGACATTCATGTTGAAATTGGATCTTCAGTTATTCGCATCGAAAAAAGGTGTAGGTTCCACAAAGAACGGACGTGACAGTAAAGCGAAGCGTCTGGGCGTAAAACGTGCTGACGGTCAGCTCGTGACTGGCGGAAGCATCCTGGTTCGTCAACGCGGAACGAAAATTCATCCGGGTACGAACGTAGGAATCGGTAAGGACGATACTTTGTTTGCGAAAGTGGACGGCGTTGTGAAATTCGAGCGTTGGGGCCGTGATCGCAAAAAAGTAAGCATCTATCCGGTTGATGTCGCTCCGGTAGCGGCTGCAGTAGAAGCTTAAACAACGGTGTAATTCCGTGACAAAGCCTCCGGCATTTCTGCCGGGGGCTTTTTTTACACAAGCATGGACAGCGTTTTGTGCAGATGGTAATGAACTGGTAAGTAAGTCATGCTATACTTGAAAAGACTGATTAGCCATTTCAAGATCCAGAACGGAGAGAAAACCATGTTATCGCGGAAAAGGTTACCTCTGCTAGCGGTATGCTCGGCTCTAGCTCCTTTGGCGCTTGCTCTGCTGATTCCATGCCCCGTAACGGTCATCATTCTGGGTGCCTGGGGAGCAGCAGCAGCCTTAGCCGGGGTTGAGATTACCCGGCGAAATGCCGGGAAGGAGAATGCAGCGATGAAACGAGCGCTGGAAGAGACGGCGAACGCCGCTTTCAATCATCACAGGCATGATTGGATGAATGATTTACAGGTGCTGTATGGTTATATCCGGATGGGGAAGCATGATAAATCTGTAGAATATGTGGAAAGAATAAAGGAGCGTGCTGCAGAGGACAGCAAGATATCCAAGCTGGGGATTCCTGCGCTTATATTTTATTTGCACTCATTCCGGGTAAGCTCTCAAAGCCTGCGGCTTGAGGTATGTGGAAGACCAATTGCAACTGGGAACTGTCATGTCTCCCGAAGACGGCGAGTCGCTCGCTTCGGCAATAAGGGATACGGTGCAGGCGTATCAATACGGCGTGGGCCGGTCGTCCTGGGGAGAAGTGCGCAGTTTGAAGTTATATTTCGGTATGGATCAGGGAGACGTCATCGTCCGGTTTGAAGGCAGCGACCTGCCGGCCGATTCGGAAATGCTGATGCAGGTACGGGCCAGGCTGGAGAACCAAAGCTTGCGGATGGAGCAACTTCCGTCCGGGCAAATCTTCCAGCTTCGGATGCCGTGCCAAACATAAGGATGGTGTACACATGTTTGTTGATAAAGCGAAGATTTATGTGAAGGGCGGCGACGGAGGCGACGGGCTTGTAGCTTTCCGACGCGAAAAGTATGTGCCTAACGGAGGTCCGGGCGGCGGTGACGGCGGTAAGGGCGGGGACGTTATATTCCGGGTGGATGAAGGGCTGCGTACATTGATGGATTTCCGCTACCAGCGGCATTTCAAAGCAAAGCGTGGCGAGAAAGGCCGCAATAAAAGCCAGCATGGAGCCAATGCGGAAAATATGATTGTGCGTATTCCGCCGGGGACGGTCGTCATCGACGACGATACCGGAGAGGTGATTGCCGACCTGACCCGTCACGGGCAGCAGGTGGTCGTGGCCAGAGGTGGCCGCGGAGGTCGGGGAAATATCCGGTTTGCGACTCCGGCGAATCCCGCGCCAGAGCTTGCCGAGAACGGGGAAGAAGGTCTGGAGCGTTATGTTACGCTTGAGCTCAAGGTGATGGCTGATGTGGGACTTGTTGGTTTTCCGAGTGTGGGCAAGTCGACTCTTCTGTCCGTAGTTTCTGCGGCCCAGCCCAAAATCGGAGCCTATCATTTTACAACCATCACCCCTAATCTGGGTGTAGTCGAGGTAGAAGAAGGACGCAGCTTTGTTATGGCTGATCTTCCCGGTCTTATTGAAGGGGCTCATACCGGTATTGGCCTCGGACATGAGTTTCTAAGACATGTTGAGCGGACGCGGATTATTATTCATGTCGTGGATATGGCCGGCTCGGAGGGACGCGACCCGTTTGATGATTGGTTGAAAATCAATGATGAACTGAAGCTGTATAATGCAGGGCTGGCTGAACGGCCGCAGATTGTGGCCGCGAATAAGATGGACATGCCGGAGGCCGAGGAGCATCTGGAGAAGTTTAAGGAACAGGTGGCAGCCGTCCGTCCTGACCTCGAAATTATGCCCATCTCTTCACTGACCCGCCAAGGCGTGAAGGAACTGCTGTACCGAGCGGCTGATTTGCTGGACCAAATACCGGAGGAACCGGATGTGGAAGAGGTTGCGGAGGTGCAGGAGCGGAAGGTCTACAAGCTGGAAAAGGAAGAGGACGAGGGGTTTCGGATTGTGCGTGAAAACGAAACCTTTATTGTTGAAAGCCCGAAAATTGAGCGCATGATGAAGCGGATGCAGCTCAATTCTCATGATGCGATTCTCAAGCTGGCAAGAACGCTCCGGCATATGGGAGTGGATGATGAGCTGCGCAAAAGGGGAGCCGTGGACGGAACCATTGTCCGCATCGGTGATTTTGAATTCGAGTTCGTGGAAGGAAGCAGCTATTATTATTAAAGGCTGGTTCATTTCTTTAAAATAGCTGTACAAAGGTGTCCCTGGTCGGGCACCTTTTTTTCAATAGGGTAATTACAATCATCTATTGCCCTCGCTTGTCAGATTCGTTATAATGTCCTCTATATATATACACAAGTCTCTGAGGAGAGGACGAATGTGAAGGAACGCTATTATTTGGTGCGGGAAGACATCCTGCCTGAAGCCATTGTCAAAACCATTCAGGTAAAACAGCTTCTTGCCTCTGGTGATGTTAAGACGGTGCATGAAGCCGCTGAACAGATTGGCTTAAGCCGAAGTGCTTTTTATAAATATAAGGACGGTATCCATCTTATTAATCAGCTGGAACGGGACCGGATCGTGAATATTTCGCTGGATCTCGACCATCAGTCCGGGATACTTTCCAAGGTTCTTGCTGTCATTGCTGATTATGGAGGAAATGTGCTGACCATTCAGCAGAGCATTCCTCTACAGGGCAGGGCCAATGTCGTTATCTCTGTTGAAATGTCCAGGCTCAGCGAAGAGCTGGGCAGCCTGCTCACAGGATTGCAGGCATTGTCCGGGGTCAAGCGCGTTCGTTTGATCGGTCAGGGATAGATGGCAGCGATGTTATGAATAGAGGGGGAATCCGTGATGAAGCCGGTAAAGGTAGGGTTGTTGGGATTGGGGACGGTTGGAACAGGCGTGGTCCGTATTGTGGAGGGCAATCAGGAGGATTTGAGCAGCCAGGTAGGTTCCCCGATCGTGGTTGAGAAAATTGCTGTCAAGAATGTGGAAAAGGCACGTTCTGTTGAGGTAGACTCCTCCAGGTTGACAGGAGACCCATGGGATGTGATCAACGATCCGGAAATCGATGTGATCATTGAAGTGATGGGTGGGGTGGAGCAGACCAAAGCGTATCTGCTGCAAGCGCTCGAGAACGGAAAGCATATCGTTACTGCCAATAAAGACCTGATGGCTCTGCACGGAGCCGAAATATTAGCCAAAGCGCAGGAGAAGCAGTGCGACGTATTTTATGAGGCAAGTGTAGCCGGGGGGATTCCCATTATCCGGACGCTGATCGAGGGGTTCTCGTCCGACCGCATTATCCGCATTATGGGCATCGTTAACGGAACAACCAACTATATTTTGACTAAAATGAGTCAAGAAGGCGCTTCTTACGATGAGGTTCTCAAAGAGGCTCAGGAGCTCGGATACGCCGAGTCTGACCCGACTTCGGACGTCGAAGGTCTGGACGCCGCCCGCAAGATGGCCATTCTGGCTACGCTCGGTTTCCGTTCCAATGTGGAGCTTGGGGATGTCAGTGTTAAAGGCATCTCGCACATTTCCAGTGAAGATATCGCATTTGCCAAGAAGCTTGGTTATGAAATGAAGCTGCTTGGTATCGCGGATAGAAACGGTGACCAGTTTAACATTAGCGTACAGCCTACGATGGTCAGCCAGAACCATCCCCTTGCTTCGGTGAACGGGGTTTTCAACGCCGTATACGTTCATGGGGAGGCGGTTGGTGAAACGATGTTCTATGGGGCGGGGGCAGGCGAACTGCCAACGGCAACGTCTGTTGTGGCCGACCTTGTTGCTGTCGTTAAAAATCTGAAGCTGGGCGTCAATGGGCTGAAGGCGATCACTTCCTATAAGCAGAAGCTTCTCACTAGCGATGAAGAGGTATTCAGCAAAAACTTTATTCTGCTGCATGTGGACGACAAAGCCGGGGTGCTCGCTCGAATTACCCAGGTCTTTGCTGAATTCGGCGTCAGCCTGGCATCGGTGGTGCAGCAGCCGAACGAGCACAATCCGAATGCGGAGATTATCATTATTACCCATAGAGCAAGCAAGGCAAATATGCAGAAGGTGCTTGATCACTTTGAAACGCTGGAAGTTATCCGTAAAATAAAGAGTGTATACCGGGTTGAGGGCTAGAATCCTCGTTGTGTTTCATTTTGCGGATATGAGATATTTTCATAACTGAGATGTGATGGTTGCAAGGCATCGCGAGTGGAGGCGGAAGGAATGTTCGATTCACCGGTAGTTAGAGTCCGGGTTCCGGCGAGTACAGCCAACTTGGGACCAGGGTTTGACACGCTGGGAATGGCTCTTAACCTGTATGCATGGATTGAAATGAAGCAATCCGATGAAACGAGCTTTCATTTGTATGGGGATCAGCTTAAGGGTATTCCTGGAGACAAGTCCAATCTGATTTACGAAGTGGCGCAAATGGTTTTTAACGAAGCGGGGGTATCTGTACCGGAGCTGGAGATATCCATGTATTCGGATATTCCCTTGACCCGTGGTTTGGGTAGCAGCGCATCCGCGATTGTCGGTGCGCTGGCCGCGGCGAATGCCCTCATCGGTTCCCCGCTGTCCGATGCCAGGCTGTTTGATATGGCCACGGCTATAGAGAAGCATCCGGACAATGTGGGCGCTTCCTTGTATGGAGGGATTATTACAGCAGTATGGGATGGTGTGCATGCCCAGTGCATAAGGCTGGACCCGAGTGATCATCTGGAAGCTCTGGTTGTCATTCCGGGATTCGAGCTGGCGACCTCCAAGGCGAGAGGTGTGCTGCCAGCGGAATTTTCGCTGCAGGATGCCGTGTATAATATCAGCCGTTCCTCCCTTCTGGTAGCGGCTTTGGCTGTAGGGGATTTCGAGGTCATTGCCGAGGCTATGAAAGACCGGATTCACCAGCCCTACCGGGCTGCCCTGGTTCCAGGCATGGCAGAAATATTAGAGGAAGCGCCGCGCCATGGGGCGCTTGGGTCCGCCTTGAGTGGGGCGGGCCCGACCCTGCTGGTGCTGGTGGACCGGCGTGAGCAGCGGAGGGCAGAGCTGGAGCGTTTTTTGAAGGAAACGATGCAGCGCGAATCCGTCCCGATCCGTATAATGTGGCTTAAGCCTGAAGCGCAGGGGGTAAAAGTCTACACAGACGTAGAAAGTGGTCGTTCGTTTTTGGATATGATAAAGGGGGAAAGCGTGCTGTGACACGTATTGCAGTTTTGGCGGAGGGCTCGGTTTCTCATGAGGCGGTGGATTACCTGCTAGGGGATCAGTCTTGCGAACTGGTTCACTACCAGCAAATCACGGAGGTTTTCCGTTCCACAGACAGCGGAAATACCGATTACAGTGTCATTCCGATTGAGAATACGATCGACGGGTCAGTGAGTCTACATATGGATTGGCTGGTTCATGAAGTGGATATTGCCATGCAGGCGGAATGGATTTATCCGTCCATTCAGAATTTGATCGGGCATCGAAAGGAATTTTTAGATCAAGCAGGCCAATTGGACTTGAGCAAAATTACCAAGGTCATGTCGCATCCGGTTGCCCTGCCGCAGTGCCAGCAGTTCATACGGGAGCATATGCCGCATGTCGAGCTGGAGAGCACTGGCAGTACGGCGGAGGCTGTAAAAATCGTTAAACGGAATCCGGGTAAGGGCTGGGCAGCGATCGGTACCCGTTTGGGCGCGGCTACACATCATTTGGATATTTTGGCTGAGGGAGTGACAGACCATCACAACAATTTCACCAGATTTGTGTTGATTGGACACCGTCCGATAGAGCTGCAGCGGAAGCTGAATGGATACAGGACCAGCGTTCTGGTTACGTTGCCTGAGGATTTTCCGGGAGCTCTGCACCAGGTGCTGTCGGCCTTCGCCTGGCGCCGGTTGAACCTGTCGCGGATTGAGTCGCGTCCGACCAAGAAGCAGCTTGGCAGTTATTATTTTTACATTGAAGTCATGGAATCCTTGGAGTCGGTGCTGCTTACGGCGGCTTTTGCAGAAATTGAGGCGTTGAAATGTCAGGTCAGAATTCTCGGTTCTTATCCAAGCTATGCATATGATAAAACATTGAACTCTTGTGATGAAGCAGGAAAAAGCGGAGGTGTCCTTAATGGCTGAGCAATGGATATATTTAGATGGGGAATATGTAACGAAAGAAAATGCAAAAGTATCGGTCTATGACCATGGTTTCTTGTACGGTGACGGGATATTTGAAGGCATTCGCATTTACAATGGCAACATTTTTAAATGCAAGGAGCATTTAGACCGGCTTTATGATTCGGCCCACTCCATTCAGCTCAATATTCCGCTTTCCCGGGAGGAAATGCTAGAAGCAATGGCGGAAACGATCCGCCGCAACGATATGCACAGCGGTTATATCCGGCTGGTTGTGTCGCGTGGCCCTGGCAACCTTGGTCTGGACCCGCTTCGCTGCCCGAAGGCCAGCGTCATTATTATTGTGGAAGAGCTGTCAATCTATCCGGAGGAAGCCTATCTTACCGGTCTAAAAACGATATCAGTATCCCAGCGACGCAATATTCCGGATGCGCTGAATCCAAAAATCAAATCGCTTAACTATTTGAATAACATTCTGGTTAAAATTCAATCCAACTACGTCGGTGCTGGTGAGGCGATCATGCTGAATTCCCAGGGATATGTGACGGAAGGGTCTGCAGATAACATTTTTATCGTTAAAAACGGGACGGTATTCACGCCTCCATGCTATTTGGGTGCTTTGGAAGGCATTACCCGCAACGCCATTATCGATATTTGCAGCGAGCTTGGTTATACACTGAAGGAACAGCCTTTCACTCTGCATGACGTCTATGTGGCTGATGAGGTATTCTTCACCGGTACGGCTGCGGAGGTGATTGCCGCAAACGAAGTGGACGGACGGATGATTGGAACGGGGGCTGCGGGTCCGGTTACTTTGAAGCTGCTGGAGGAATTCCGCAAAATTGTAAATCTCGACGGTTATAAAGTTTGGGAATCCTAATTCCATCATGTGCTGCCTCAGGAGCGGGTATTCTTGCTCCGGGGGCAGCTTTTTTTTAGATTTTTTTTGAATAGGGATGTCATTCGCCTATTGCGTGCATAAGATGTATTAACGATAAGCGGGCACAGGTCAGCCCGTAAACGAACGTTTAGGAGGTTTGACACCGTGAAAATACACATCCTCAAAAAAGGGGAGTCACTGTATGAGCTATCGCAAAAATATAAAATCCCCCTTGAGCAGTTGATCAGTGCCAATTCGCATATTACAAATCGGGATGAAGTCATGGCAGGCACCAAAATCAAAATTCCGTCCCCGGCGTCGGCCGCTATGCCTGCACCGCCCATGGCGGTGGCTTATCAGCATAAGGTAAAACAGGGAGACACCCTTTGGAAGCTTGGGAAAGCGTGGGGGATACCGCTGAAGGACATGATTGACGCGAATCCCCAGCTTAAAAATCCTAATGCTCTCATGACCGGCGAGATTGTTAATATTCCAAAAGCTGAAGGTACACAGGCAGATCCAGGGCAAACCAATGCCTCAGAAAATCAGGCAGGCGGAAATGTAAAGTTGCCGCTGAATAAAAAAAATACTGGAGTAAAAGAGGAGAATACATCCAACCCGGAAATGCCTTATGAAATGTTTGAAATGCCTGAGATTCCCGAGATGCCTAATATTCCACAAAAACTTCCCGAGAACGAGAATGTGACGGAGGAAGCTGAAAACAAAGAGAAGGAAAACGAAGCAGTGGAAAATGCAAACATAGACAATACAGATAATACAGATAATACAGACAGTACAGAAAATACAAATGCGGCTATCTCTCCTGAAAATATCAATCAGAACCCCGAAATAAATAAGCCGTTCGAAATGCCGATTTACGAGACGTACTCTCCTCCCTACGCGGCTCAATCAGAGGTTAATCATATGTATCCCGGAATTATGGCTGAGCATGTCAACCCAAACATCCCTGCTCCAACTGCAGTAAATCCGGCTTACTATAAACCGTATAGTGAAGAAAATCAACCTTATAGCGCCAATATGATGTATTCAAACTATCCCTATGGGGAAAATTCAGCATTCAAGCCGCAGTGGGGAAGTGGCATGACATCGCCGGTGAATTCGCAATTCGGTGAGCATCATTATTACACTTACCCGAGTGCCGGCTATACTCCTTCAGCCAATCCGTACCCGGCAGGGGAATCTTTTGCTCCTCCGGTTTATTCTCACCCCTACTACCCGTCGATGCATACTGGTGCTTCCAATATTCCTGCACACAACGATCCGTATGTGCCTATGACTTATTCGCCATATACAAGCGCTCCATCATTTCCGCCGATTTATTATCCGCCTGGGTATCCACAACCGTATGGATATCGTACGGAGTTGAACCAAGCTTCTCCATGGACGGCGCACCTGCAAGAGGAGCAAATTCATGCCACCGGGTTGGCAAACGAAATCACAGCCGAGCCGGAGCAAGCTTTAGCCAGTGTTGCTGAAAGTACAGCCAAAGCAAAAATATCCAATAAAAGCAGTGGCTTAGACAAAAGATTCAACGAACGAAGAACAGGAAATCAACGAAAACGGACAACAAAACCAAAACGCAAAAACCCTTGGATCAAGAGATGACAGACCCTTGTAAAAGAACGGATTTTTCGCCTCCGTTCTTTTATGTTTTTTTGCTGTAAAATAAGTACGGTGGAATGTTACCGCGATCAGGATGTCTTTTTTTGAATATGGGAGCAATCACGACAAGAAAATATAATTAAAAAAATGCTTGTATCATAATGATAGATGTGATATATTCTAATTCCGGCCAAAATGAAAAAAAACTTTGAAAAAAGATAATAAAAAAAGTGCTTGCCAAAATGGTCGGAAAGTGATAAGATATAAAAGTTGCTGAAGCGATGAACTGAAGCGATGAACTGAAGCGATGAACGAAGTTTGATCTTTGAAAACTGAACAACGAGTGAGTAGGTTTTACATCGTAAAACCGAAGTGCGAAGCCATTTGGTTCGTGTATATGACAGAATAAATGGCGGAGCGAAATTGAGATATTAAATCTCGTCAGATTCAAATGAGCTTAATCGCTCTTACGATATGCTCACCAAATTTGATTCACTCAGTCGAGTGGAACCCAAATCCGGTGAGATCGATGTTACTGCGTAACATCTTTATTGGAGAGTTTGATCCTGGCTCAGGACGAACGCTGGCGGCGTGCCTAATACA
>NZ_JBHIRY010000036.1:0-49421 GCF_042138635.1 Paenibacillus medicaginis
GTTGTTCAGTTTTCAAAGATCAAACACTTGCTTTTCATCATCACCGCATCTCAGCGGCGACTTTTATAATATATCATTTATCCTTCTCTTTGGCAAGAACTTTTTTTGAAAAAGTTTTTTTGATTAATAACAGCCATTTCGAAGAACGAAAATTAATTTATCATAGAATGTCGGCGGAAGTCAACGGAAAATTGCATTTACTCTGATATCCTGCCCCTGATAGCATATTTCGACAACTCTTTTGGGGCTGCGAGGCGAGCATACATCCGAAACACAGTTTTGTAGCGTAAAGCAATCGCATTGCGAATATCCTGATCCAGTCTTTTATCACTCATATCCAGCAGCATCTCGTCCAATTCCCGACGAAGGACATAGTTAAGTTCTTTGCACTCTTTTTCGTTAAACAGCATACCCATCATGTACGTATCATGCTCCCTTGTCGTTATATTCTTAAGTATCCTGGTGAAATCGGTTATATGCCGTAACGCCCTCCGCCTTCAATCTATTGCATGGTTTATGTCTGTATAGTTGTTCCATCGTTTACTGTTTTTTAAACAGATTTTAATAAAGTTCAAACTAATCTCTTTTAATTTAGCCGGGCCGAACCCGTATCATTACACTCGACCCAGCGTATATGCCGCCTTTTCAACCTCTCATTAAGCTGTAAGATACCGTGCTTTCTATAATGGCTGCGATGAACAGGAGAATAACGACCCAAAGCACAACATTCCACGTCTGTCTCATAAAGGCTGGCCAGGGCATTTCGGATTTCACTCTGGTGCTTCCCCTGCTAACTCCGCTGCAGATCGATGACATGACCATTCCGCCAAACTTTAAGCCATACGCGCAAGCAATCAATAAAACCGGAAGCTCGATAATACCGTGCGGCAGCAGCCCTTTGATAATCAGTTCATACAGATTTGCGGCAGAGTTTGCAGCCACCCAGTGCACCAGAAAACCGATGACCATGCCGTTCATAACAATAAAAACAACTGGAATGATGCCAAATGCGGCCCCAAGAAACATCACAAGGACACACTTAATGGCATTATTGAAAAAGATAAAGACGAAAAAACTAAGCTGCGCATTACCCGACTCCTGCAGTCTTCCTGCTACCTGCCCAAGCCCCTCAATCTGCTGTCTGAGAATCTGCTCAATGATCCCCGTACTAATCCAGCCAAGGGCTATACTCGCGCAAAACAGTATAACAGTGAACAGTAAAACTCCCTTCACCGAATTCAAGATTCTCAAAAATGTACCGAAACCCAAAGCGAATCCCTCCTAGTTAGATTGTTCCGCTGAAAACTTATGAACTCTATAATCATAAAAAAGATGGCCATGCATAGTGTAGAGTAAACAAGCTACTCTCCGGGAAAGGGGACCAAGGTGCATGAATTCTTTCTTTTATGTATTAAACGGCAAAAAGATCAAACGGTTTCTTATCGGCTTCGCAGCTGCTGTTTTTGCCATCGGCATCGTATACGTGGAACGCAGCAATATCAGTGTCTTTTCGGAGGAGGCTCCGGCCGCTGTATACAGTGTGCCGACTGAGAAAAAGGTCATCGCCCTGACCTTCGATATTAGCTGGGGTGACAAACGGACAGCCCCCATTCTGGAGGTCTTGAAGGAGAAGAAGCTGCAGAAAGCAACCTTTTTCTTATCCTCGCCCTGGAGCAAAACCCATCCAGAGCTTGTAAAGCAAATTGTGGATAGCGGGTATGAAATCGGGAGCCACGGACACAAGCATGAAAACTATACAAGTCTCAGCGATGAAGAAATTCGCCGCCAAATTACGACAGCTCATACGATGTTAACCGACCTGACCGGAAAGGAGCCCAAACTCATTCGCCTGCCCAATGGGGATTTTGATAAAAGAGTGCTGCAGATTGCGACCGGGTTAGGCTATACAACGATTCAGTGGGACACCGATTCCCTGGACTGGAAGAACCCAGGCACCCAGAAAATCATTGACCGCGTTGTATCCAGAGCCCATCCGGGGGACATCGTACTGCTTCATGCCAGTGATTCTTCCCAGCAGACTCATGAGGCCCTCCCTGTCATCATCGACAAATTGCGCGAGCAAGGCTACGAGTTCGTAACGGTATCGGAGCTGCTGCAGCAAGGCACACAACAGGGGAAAGAAGTCAGGGACCAAGCGATGCTGCAGCAGGCCATTGAAGACGCAGCAGGCATGTAAACTCCATAATACACCATCCAACAGCCGACCGAGTCGGCTGCTTTTCGCTTACACAGATTATTTTACTCCATCTCATCAATATTCCAAAAAGGCGGCAACATATTTCAACCCCAGCGACCACATACTATGCACAGTCACTTCACAAGGAGGGTATAGATTCATGAAATGGCCGCATTATCGACTGATATACGCAATTCTTTGCATCGGAGCTGTACTGTCGGGCTGCGGATCTGATCAAAATTATTCATCTCCTCCACAGCCCAGTTATAAGGAAATGAAAACCATGGTTGTAGATATTCTTAAAAGTGATGAAGGAAAAAAAGCGGTCGAGGAAGCCATGAGTGGTGGAGGCGGGAGCTCTTCAGACGGAGGATCGGGTGGTACTATGGGCATGAAAATGCTTATGTCTTCATCAGCCTCCGGCGATATCAGGACAGCGGTCAAGGACACACTGACTTCGCCCGAATACCAGAAGGAATTCGAGAAAATTATGACCGATCCGAGATTCGCCGGAGAATTCGCCAAAACCATAAACAAGCAGAACAAAGAGCTGCACATGCAGTTAATCAAGGACCCGACTTATCAGAAATCGGTGCGGGAAATGCTTAAATCGCCCGACGTCAGCACAATGATGCTTGATATGACTAAAACCCCCGAATACCGCAAGCAAACCATGACCATCATGCAGGAGGCTATGCAAAATCCCCTTTTCCGTCTAGAGGTGATGAATCTTTTGAAAACGGTAGTCCAAGAGGAGCTTCAGCCAAAAGAAAAGAAAAAAAGCGGAGGCGGCGGTCAAAAAGCCGAGCAAGGTGGCGACAGCTCAGGCCAGGGCGGGGAAAGCGGATAATACTGAAAAGGACAGCCCGACAGCCGAGCCGGTTCTGTCCTTTATTTTTTGCAGCAGCATGATTCAGCTGTTCTCAAGCCCGATTACATGCTTTGCGATCTGATCATACAGTTGTCCAATCTCGGTATCCGCCTTATAGACTGATGGTGAAAAATCAGGCTCGGACGGATGATTATCGGGAGCCCCCAACGGGATTTGGGCAAGCAGAGGAACATGCAGCGTCTCTGCCAGCAGGGCACCGCCTCCTCTTCCGAACACATAGTCCTTTTCCCCTGTTCCGGACTGGTAATAAGCCATATTCTCCACCACTCCCAGCACCTCATGATTCGTCTGCACGGCCATGGCGCCAGCACGGGCAGCGACATAAGCAGCGGTAGCGTGCGGGGTAGTGACGATAATTTCCTTGCTGTGCGGAATCATCTGGTGAACGTCCAGGGCAATATCACCTGTTCCAGGCGGCAAATCGAGCAGCATGTATTCCGGCCGCCCCCAATCCACATCGCTGAAAAACTGGCGCAGCATTCGCCCCAGCATCGGACCGCGCCAAATGACCGGGTTATTCTCTCTGACAAAGAAACCCATCGACATCACTTTCACGCCAAAACGTTCAACCGGCTCAATGATGCCATCCTCTACAACCGGAAACTCTTCGATGCCCATCATGTCAGGAACACTGAATCCGTAGATATCTGCATCGATAACGGCCACACGTTTTCCGTTGCGGGCCAGTGCCGCAGCAAGGTTGACGGTTACCGTAGATTTGCCTACACCGCCCTTACCGCTAGCGATCGCAATGAAGCGAACGCCTGACTGCGGATCAAGCAGTTCATGCTCCTCCATCCCGGCTGCATGTCCTTTCGTTAGAACAGGATCGTTCTGATCCGGTTTCTCTCCCGCCAGCGCCCGTTCATGCTCCGAGGCCTCACGGAACCGTATATGAATATTTGAAGCTCCGGCTTGGCCCAGAGCTCCCCTGATCTCTTGGTCCAGCTTGCTTCTGATCTCTTCGTTGTCCGTTACCAATACGACGGTTAAGGAGACTTGATTGTCACGGACGACAATATCGCGTATAAACTCCAATTCCGTCAAGCTTGCGCCGCTGCTCGGCTCCTGTATACGCTGAAGCGCCTCCAAGACCTGTTCTCTAGCCAGCATTAACGAGATCACCCCTGCTTCGAATAATTAAAATGCACTTCTGCCTGCGCTGACCTCATTATAGCATTATCCCCCGCTACTTGCCTGCTGGCAGAGTGACACGCTCACCGGAGCTGTAACGCAGAATACCTTTATAGACCGCCGCGGATATTTGACGCTGGTACGCCTCATTCGCCAGCAGCCGTGCTTCCCCCGGATGTGACAGGAAGCCGATCTCCACGAGGGCTGAAGGCATCTTAAGCGCCTGCAGGAGATAGACGGTGTCTACTGTCTTGGCGACCCGGTCCGTATTCTCCATATTGCGGCGGATTTCATCCTGTATCAGGGCCGCCAATGAAGCATTGTCCGCATGGCTTGGGTAATAAAAGGTTTGGGCGCCGCTCCATCTGCTCGACGGAACACTGTTCATATGGATGCTGAGAAAGAGGTCTGCATTATATTCCTCAATCAGGCGCACACGCCGCTTGAGGTCCTCGGTTTTACGCCTGGAATATCCCTGAGTGGACTCATTCGCAAGGTCCCGATCATCCTCCCGGGTCAGCTTGACCACCGCTCCGGCCTGCTGCAAATAATCGCGAAGGTAGAGTGTGATCGCAAGATTGATATCCTTCTCGATGACCCCCTCCTTGCTCACAGCTCCTCCATCCGGACCGCCGTGGCCGGCATCCAGTACAATAACCTTCCCAGCCAGAGGCAGACTCCAATAGTTCCAAGTTGTCGTTGCAGGGATATCCGAAACGGTCAGGGTCGTGAAAAGAAGCAGCAAGCATAAACTGAGCAGCCATCTTTTTAGCGTACGGTAGCGAATCCATAAGGTAATGTTGCGGTTTCGATATTTGAGCACAAAAAAACGCCTCCGTTCCCATACAGATACTATTGATCTATATGGGACAAGGCGGACAAATAGTACATCAAGAGCTAATTTGCTGAGACATGCCTTCGATGAGAATTTGCGCTACCTCCGGTCTCGTAAATTCCGGCGGCGGGCAGACGCCGTCGCGCAGCAATCCACGCACCTTCGTGCCTGACAAGGTCAGGTGATCTTCTGACGGGTGTGGACATGTTTTGCTGGACGCCATGTTACCGCATTTTTTACAGAAGAAGCTGTGCTCAAAGAACAACGGAGTAATACCCAGTTCCTCAGCCGTAAAGTTGCTGAAAATCTCCTGAGCCTCATAGGTACCGTAATAATCTCCCACACCTGCATGATCCCGTCCGACAATAAAGTGGGTGCAGCCGTAGTTTTTACGAACCATCGCATGGAAAATCGCCTCGCGCGGACCTGCATAACGCATCGCTGCCGGAAATACACCCAGAAAGGTGCGATTGGCGGGATAATAATGCTCCAGCAGGGCCAAATAACTATTCATACGCACATCGGCTGGTACGTCATCCGACTTCGTCTCACCGACGAGCGGATTCAGAAATAGCGCATCTACGATTTCCATGGCGCTCTTCTGAATATACTCATGCGCACGGTGAACGGGATTGCGTGTCTGAAAGCCCACAACAGTCTTCCAGCCCTGCTCGGCGAAGCGGCGGCGGGTATCGGCAGGGTCGAAATAAAATTCGCCGAATTTGGCCGGCTGTGGTCTGTTCAATACACGGATGGGTCCACCCACGTAGGTGGAAGGGCGTTCAAACAGCTTCTTTACTCCAGGGTGCTCGGGATCATCGGTTTTAAAGACCCGTCGTGCTTCTTCGTCCTGATCGGCCTGATACAAGCTGGTTATGTCCAAAATTCCGTAGATGATCCCGTCTTCTTCTCCGACCAGCGCCGCCTGTTCACCAACGGTGAAAGACGCCGCTGTCGCCTCATCTACTGCAAGTGTAATGGGTATGCTCCATACCGTGCCGTCTGCCAGACGCATCCGTTCCACAACGGAACGGTAATCTTGCTCATTCATAAACCCGGTTAGAGGGGAAAAGGCCCCTACCCCAATGAGGTCCAGATCAGAGATTGTCCAGGCGTTAACACGGATTGCGGGGAGCTGCTTCGCCTTTTGCAGAAGAACCTCCCGTTCTTCACCCTCTGCCAGCCGATTAATCAGGGTTCCTCCATGCGGAAGTATCGCGGTCATATCATGATCTCTCCTTCTACGAATTATTTATGCAGCCCGCATTCGGTTTTATCGTTGCCTGACCAGCGGCCTGCGCGAGGATCTTCCCCTGGAGCAACAGGACGCGTGCAATGCTCGCATCCGATGCTCGGATAGTTCTGGTCATGCAAGGGATTATAAGAGACATTGTTGGTTCGGATATAATTCCATACATCCTCTGAAGTCCAGTCAGCCAGCGGATTGAATTTGACGAGGCCGAATTTTACGTCATATTCGATTTTTTTCGCATTGGCACGGGTTGGGGCCTGATCGCGGCGAATGCCTGTAATCCATGCTTCATATTGGGACAGAATGCGTGTCAACGGTTCAACCTTGCGGATATTGCAGCAAGTATTAGGATCAGACTTCCACAACTCCTCCCCGTGCTTTGTCGCCTGCTCTTCAGGAGTCAGTTGCGGAGATACCCGCACAAATTCCATTTGATATTTATCCATCATCTGATCTCGTGTCTCGTAGGTTTCCTTGAAATGAAAATCGGTATCTAAATAAAACACATCCGTGGAGGGACTTATCTTGTGCAGCATATCAACCAGCACGACATCCTCTGCGCCGAAGCTGCAGGCAAAGGTAATATTCGGAAAAGTCTCAACGGCGTAACGAATTATTTCTTCCGGGCCGGCATGCTCGAGCTCTTCCGCTTTTACTTGAATTAATTGTTCCTTCTCCAATAAGTTCACGGTGGAAAACGCCTCCTTTTCAATTCCCACTAAACAAATAAGAATTATAAATTCAGTATAAAACTTTCTATCTAAATGTCAATGTGGAAAAAAGTAAAATATGCTGCCAAATCAGAGATTTAACTTTGGTAATATAGGGTTTTTATCATGAAGATAAAAAAGGTTGATTACCATGATTTTCTGACCAAAAAACATGAATATATCAAGGTTTTCAGAAAATTTCGCCATAGTTAACGCATCATTTGGAATTTTATTCATTTGACCTTTATAAGGCGATTTCTTAGAATAAGAACGCATTTCAGGCTACCAGGTATTTAATACATGTTATGGAGTAAAGGAAAGAAGGTTTTGTAGTGGAAGCATTTTATGTTAATGAAGACGGTTCTCTTGCAACCCCGCTAAAAGGCAAGGATGTGCTGGCCAATCCCCTGCTGAATAAAGGAGTTGCTTTTTCGCATGAAGAACGGCGCGAATTGGGGCTCGAGGGGGTTTTGCCTCCTACGGTGCTGACGCTTGATGAACAGGCGGATCGCGCTTACAGGCAATTTCTTGCTCAACCAACCATGCTGCGCCGCAACGCCTCGCTGAATGATTTGTATAACCGAAATGTCGTTTTATATTACAGGCTGCTGACCGATCATCTGAGCGAAATGCTGCCTGTTGTGTATACACCAACGGTAGGACAGGCCATCCAGGAATACAGCCATGAATATCACCGGCCTGGTGGCGTCTATTTATCAATAGATAACCCCCAAGGCATTAAAGAAGCCTTCTGCAATACTGGCTTGAGCTCTGATGATGTGGATCTGATCGTCGTTACCGATTCTGAGAGCATTCTCGGCATAGGGGACTGGGGAGTCGGGGGCATCAATATCGCCATCGGCAAGTTGGCCGTATATACCGCAGCTGCGGGAATTCATCCCGGACGGGTTCTTCCGGTAGTGCTTGATGTGGGGACGAATAATGAGAAGCTGTTGGCTGACCCTCTTTATATCGGAAACCGTCATCATCGGGTGCGTGGGCAGCAATATCATCAGTTCATAGATTCTTTCGTTCAAATAGCGCTTGAGCTTTATCCAGATGCTCTGCTTCACTGGGAGGATCTTGGCAATGTAAATGCCCGCAATATTATTGAAAAATACGGGACTCAAATGCTTACATTTAATGATGATATTCAGGGGACTGGAGCCGTGACACTTGCCGCGGTCATGTCTGCCCTTAAGGTAACCCAGGTCCCTCTGGCCGAGCAGCGGATCGTTGTCTTCGGTCCCGGGGCAGCCGGCATAGGCAATGCCGATCAAATTCATGACGCCATGATGCGGAGCGGCCTGTCGGAGCAAGAAGCGCGAGGCTGCTTCTGGGCCTATGACTATCGTGGTTTATTAACGGATGAAACGGAGCATGTGCTCGGTTTCCAGAAGCCATATGTCCGTAAAGCATCTGAAGTCCATGAATGGAACCGCAGCCCAGATGGTACAATAACACTGCTTGAAGTCATTCGTCAGGTTAAACCGACGATACTGATCGGAACGTCCGGTTCTGCCGGTGCTTTTTCCGAGGAAGTGATCAGGGAAATGGTCAAACATGTCGAGCGTCCAATTATTATGCCGATGTCCAATCCTACGCTGCTTGCCGAGGCGATTCCTGAAGATCTGATCCGTTGGACGGACGGCAAAGCGCTGATTGCTACAGGCAGCCCTTTTGAGCCTGTCGCTTATAATGGAACAACTTATGAAATCGGCCAATCGAACAATGCGTTTGTTTTCCCGGGTCTGGGCCTGGGTGCGATCGCCGTTAAAGCCCGTGTAATTACAGGCGGAATGTTTACGGCCGCTGCAGAAGCCGTTGCGCGCATGGTGGATCTGTCCCAGCCTGGAGCTGCCCTGCTGCCTAATATCAGCCAGCTGCGCGAAGTGTCGCTTGCTGTTGCGGAGGCTGTAGCTCAGGCGGCGATTAATGATAACGTCGCCCGTGTGCGTCCGGATGATGTCCGTCAGGCTATTGATCGTTTAATTTGGGAGCCAGCCTACCGGAGGGTAAAAGCTGTTATACCTTTACCTGTTTAATATTTTGTACATATGAAATGTAAAACCTTGAAACTCAGCTTTCTGCGTAGTTCCCTGCTCCTTTGCATGAACTCGCAGGGAGCTTTTTTTATTTTGGAGGTTTCGCCAAAAAGCCCCTGGCCAAAAGGCCAAGGGCTTGGTGATCCTTGAAATACAAGGAATATTAACGTTTCGAGAACTGAGGCGCGCGACGAGCGGCTTTGAGACCGTATTTTTTACGTTCTTTCATCCGTGGGTCACGAGTCAGGAAGCCTGCTTTTTTCAGAGCCGGACGGAACTCAGGGTCTGCTTTGAGCAGAGCGCGGGAGATTCCGTGACGGATTGCGCCAGCTTGACCAGAAATACCGCCACCATGAGCGATAACGATAACGTCATAGTTTCCAGTTGTTTCAGTCAGGTTCAACGGTTGTCTTACGATCATTTTCAGTGTTTCCACACCGAAATATTCATTGATATCACGTTTGTTAATGACAATGCGTCCTTCACCCGGTACGAGACGAACACGAGCTACCGAATGTTTACGACGACCTGTCCCATAGTATTGTACTTGTGCCATGAAACTGCCCTCCTTTTAATTAACCGCGAAGTTCGTAAACTTCAGGTTTTTGTGCTACATGTGGATGCTCAGTGCCTTTGTAAGCTTTCAGTCTCAGCTTCATTTTCTCGCCCATGCGAGTTTTCGGAAGCATACCGTGAACAGCCAGCTCCAGCATACGTTCAGGCTTGTTTTTCACCATATCTTGAGCGGTCGTTACTTTCAGACCACCTGGATGCAGGGAGTGACGGTAGTATTTTTTGTTCTCCATTTTTTTGCCTGTCAGAACGATTTTCTCCGCATTGATCACAATAACGAAATCGCCGCCGTCCACATGTGGAGTGAATTCAGGCTTATGTTTGCCGCGAATCAACGCAGCCGCTTCGCTGGCCAGACGGCCAAGTGTTTTGCCTTCAGCATCAATAATATGCCATTTGCGCTCAACTTCACTTGGCTTAGCCATATACGTAGTACGCATGGAAAGTTTCCTCCTTCAGATCGCTCACAATTATGAAATTCATCTCTTTTTTTCAAAAATCTCATTTATCTTCGTTCATTAAGTCATTGCATTTGTGATGGATAGCTGCTGCTATAAGGTGTAAATCTTAACTGGGGCTGTGGGAAAGCCATTAAGAAAACACAACTTATATGTTACATGATTTTTATACATTCCGCAAGCAAAAACTTAAGTTTTTTGGACGTTTTCATCATATTCCACATTCCACAGCATCAGCCCATGAGCAACCGCCGTCGGTCCCGCTTTAGCGCGGTCTTTCGCTGCCAAAATGGCCGAGATATCCTCCGATGCCTTCTTCCCCTCTCCCACATCAAGCAGTGTCCCAACCATGATCCGAACCATATGCTGCAAAAAGCCGCTACCGGTGACATACACATGAATAATTCCCTGATCATCCGATCCGGGCCGGGAAAAGGAATCATCGACTGTGATATAAGCCTCATATACGGTCCTGACATGATTAAGCTTCTGCGACTGTGTAGACGCGAACGAGGTATAGTCGTGGGTGCCTACCATCAGTTGCAGCGCTCTACGCATAGCCTCTATATCCAGACGTGTAGGGTGATGAAACTGCGTACGGCGATGAAAAATGTCCGGAAAACGGTTGGCGTTAATGCTGTAACGATATGTTTTCCGTTTGGCCATGTGGCGCGCATGAAACGACAGCGGAACCTCCTTTGCATCCGTGAGAACAATATTCTCCGGCAGCCACGCATTCAGCGCCAGACACCAGCGGTGGATCGGAATCTGCGATTCGGTCTCGAAATTGAAAACCTGGCCGTAGGCATGCACTCCCGCATCCGTACGTCCTGAGGCCGTAATTTTGACTCTCTCCCCCGTCAGCGAGCATATCGCATTCTCGATATGGTCCTGAATCGTATTGCCGCCCGGCTGCGTCTGAAAACCGTGGTAATGAGTTCCGTCATAGTTCACTCTCATGCATATGTTCCGCATGTTCCTAACACACCTTTTAGACAAGTGTATTTGTGCTTCCATTCGCTGTTGCTGTTGAATCGAACAACACAATAAAAGGAGAAGCCCTACACAGAGCTTCCCCATACAGAGAAAAAAAGGGCTGCTCAGAATCAACCGACTCTGCCCACCCTTTCCTCATCCATACCTGCTTACGCGCGGTCAACCAGTTCCAGGTAAACCATTGGAGCGGCGTCGCCACGACGAGGTCCCAGCTTCAGGATACGAGTGTATCCGCCTGGACGCTCGGCATAACGAGTAGCCAGTTCGCTAAACAGCTTTTGAATTGCGTCCTGCTCACCATCCAAAGTTTCACGGCGAACGTACGCAGCTACCTGACGGCGTGCATGCAGATCTCCCTGTTTTGCTTTGGTGATCAGTTTTTCAGCAATAGAACGAACTTCTTTAGCTTTCGCTTCCGTAGTCTGGATACGCTCGTACAAGAACAAGTCAGTTACCATGTCACGGAACAAAGCTTTACGGGCACTGGAGTTACGGCCCAGTTTTTGATATGCCATGTTTTTCCCCTCCTTCTTACAAACGTTGCTGTCCTACTCTTCCGTACGGAGTCCTAAACCAAGTTCCTCGAGCTTCTCTTGAACCTCTTCCAAAGACTTGCGGCCCAGGTTGCGGACCTTCATCATATCTTCTTCCGATTTCGTAGTAAGCTCCTGTACTGTATTGATACCAGCGCGCTTGAGGCAGTTATAGGAACGGACGGAGAGATCCAGCTCTTCAATCGTCATTTCCAGAACTTTTTCTTTCTTGTCTTCCTCTTTTTCAACCATGATCTCAGCATCTTTGGCTTCGTCGGTCAAACCAACAAACAGCATCAAATGCTCAGTCAGGATTTTAGCCCCAAGACTGACAGCCTCTTCAGGCCGAATGCTTCCGTCGGTCCATACTTCCAGTGTCAGCTTGTCATAGTTGGTCACTTGGCCTACACGCGTATTTTCCACACCGTAGTTTACGCGGGAAATCGGCGTGTAGATGGAGTCGACAGGGATTACGCCAATTGGCTGATCCTCACGCTTGTTACGATCTTGCTTAACATAGCCGCGTCCGCGATTGGCGAAAATACGCATGTGAAGTCTCGAACCTGGTCCAAGCGTAGCGATATGAAGATCCGGATTCAGAATTTCAACATCGCTGTCCGCACGAATATCCCCTGCCGTTACGGCTCCTTCGCCTTCCGCGTCGATTTCGAGCACTTTCTCTTCATCGGAGTGGATCTTGAGCGACAAAGCTTTCAGGTTAAGAATGATCTCCGTTACGTCTTCCATTACGCCAGGAACCGTTGCAAATTCGTGTAAAACCCCATCAATCTGTACTGATGTGACTGCCGCACCCGGCAGGGAGGAGAGCAAAATACGGCGAAGCGAGTTGCCCAGCGTCGTACCATATCCGCGTTCCAAAGGTTCTACCACGAATTTCCCGTAGGTGCCATTATCATTGACGTCAACCGTCTCAATTTTCGGCTTTTCGATTTCAATCACTGCAATATCCCTCCTTCAAAACGTCGCTCCCATAATGAAACATTCACCTTATCCAAACTTTACCATGCAGTATGCCTAAACAACCATTCTTGGCAGAATGCGCCGGTTTTATACTACACGCTGAGGGAAAATCTCATTAGACACGACGGCGTTTTGGAGGACGGCATCCGTTATGAGGAACCGGAGTCACGTCTTTAATCAGGTTAACTTCGAGACCTGCAGCTTGCAGCGAACGGATAGCTGCTTCACGGCCTGCGCCTGGTCCTTTAACCATAACTTCAACAGTTTTCATGCCGTGCTCCATTGCAGCCTTGGCAGCTGTTTCAGCAGCCATTTGCGCTGCGAACGGAGTGGATTTACGGGAACCGCGGAATCCCAGACCGCCGGAGCTGGCCCAAGAGATTGCGTTACCGTGCGGATCCGTGATGGTAACGATCGTGTTGTTGAACGTGGAACGGATGTGTGCCACGCCGGATTCGATATTTTTACGGTCACGACGTTTTGTACGTACGACTTTTTTCGGTTTAGCCATTGAATGTTATCCTCCCTTCTTATTTCTTTTTATTTGCTACAGTACGACGAGGTCCTTTACGTGTACGGGCATTCGTTTTTGTACGTTGACCACGAACAGGCAAACCACGACGGTGACGAATACCGCGGTAGCAGCCGATCTCAGTCAGACGTTTAATATTCAAGGAAATTTCACGACGCAGGTCGCCTTCCACTTTAACCGCTTTATCGATCGTTTCACGTAATTTGCTCACTTCATCTTCCGTCAAGTCACGAACACGAGTGTCCGGATTGATGCCTGTTTCTTTCAGAACTTTTTGGGAAGTCGTTTTACCGATTCCGAAAATGTAAGTCAAGGCGATCTCAACGCGTTTGTCACGTGGCAAATCCACACCAGCTATACGAGCCATTTTACGCTACACCCCCTTCTATTAACCTTGTTTTTGTTTGTGTTTCGGATTTTCGCAAATAACCATTACATTCCCTTTGCGGCGAATGACTTTGCATTTTTCGCAAATGGGTTTTACAGAAGGTCTTACCTTCATGTTCATTCCCTCCTCCAAGCTCCGCCACCGGCACAGCTCGTATCGTAAGTCTTCTTAAAGAGTTTTGCGGAACATAACCTGTTGATTCAGAATTTATTTACGGTAAGTTATACGACCTTTGGTTAAATCGTAAGGTGATAACTGTACGACCACTTTGTCGCCTGTCAGAATGCGGATAAAATGCATGCGCAGCTTTCCGGATACGTGAGCAAGAATCTGGTGACCGTTCTCAAGCTCCACTTTGAACGTCGCGTTCGGAAGCGGCTCAATCACCGTACCTTCCACTTCAATGACATCTTCCTTGGCCAAAATTAGTCTCCTTTCTCTTCAGCGTGAAATTCGGCAGATTCCAGAAAACGGTTCACCGCAAAACGCAGCTTGCCGTTGGTAACCCGGCCGCTTTCATTCAAACTGTTTACTACCTCGCTGCTAATCATCGGCTGGGGCTCCAGGTGAAGAATATTCTTCTTCTTGGCCTGGTCAAACTTCCGTTTGTCCCCGTCCGCAATATATACAAACCTGCTGTCCGCAATGGAAACGACGACCGCTGCCTGACCGGCATCTCTGCCTTTCAGGATTTTCACAAGCTGACCTATTTGCAGGCTGCCTTGATCTTTCATCAATATCACCTACGAATTCAAGTAGTAGTGAAAATTTCCATGCCGTCCGGGGTTACTGCCACTGTATGCTCGAAATGGGCACACAATGACCCGTCCACCGTCACGACCGTCCAGTTGTCTTCCAGCGTCCTTACATGACGGGCTCCGGCGTTAACCATCGGTTCAATCGCCAGCACCATGCCGGGTTTCAGTCTAGGTCCCCGATCAGCAATCCCGTAGTTTGGAATCTGCGGTTCCTCATGCAGCTTGGCTCCTATACCGTGTCCGACATATTCCCTCACTACTGAAAAACCAGCATCCTCAATATATTTCTGTATCGCATGCGATATAGTAAACAAGCGAACGTCCGGTTTGACAAGTGCCAGTCCCGCCATCAGGGCCCCCTTCGTCACATCCAATAGCCGCCTTGCATCTGATGAGATGCTGCCGACCGGATACGTCCAAGCGGAATCCCCATGGTACCCCCGGTACTGTGCGCCAATGTCAAACGTAACGATATCACCTTCGTTTAATATGCGGCTGCCGGGAAATCCGTGAACCAGTTGTTCGTTGACTGAAGCGCAAATACTGGCAGGAAAACCATTATAACCTTTAAAAGACGGCACAGCTCCTTGACTGCGAATGTACTGATCAGCCATATGATCGAGTTCCCCTGTAGTGATGCCAGGCTCAATATGTTCGGCCAGGAGGCGATGACAATCCGCAACGATCCGCCCAGCTTCCCTCATAAAGCTCAATTCCGTTTCGGACTTGCAAATGATCATTACAGTTAACCCCGCAGCAAGGATACGATATCATTGGAGACTGCATCGATATCCTGCTCCCCGTCTATTTGACGCAGAAGACCTTTATTCTCATAAAATGTGAGGAGTGGTGCTGTTTTGTTACTGTACTCGTCAAGCCGTTTTCCTACGCTCTCTTCGTTGTCGTCAGAACGCTGGTACAGCTCGCCGCCGTCTTTATCGCAAATGCCTTCAACCTTGGGCGGATTAAATATCATGTGATAGGTCGCTCCGCAGGTTTTGCAAATACGCCGTCCGGTAATCCGTGCCATTAAACGGTCACGGTCTACTTTCAAATCAACGACATGATCGAGTTTGGTGCTCAGCCGACCAAGAATTTCATCCAACGCTTCAGCCTGGGCCAGAGTTCTTGGAAATCCGTCCAGCAAGAATCCCTTCTCGCAGTCTGGCTGTTGGAGCCTTTCTTCGACAATGCCAATCGTAACATCATCCGGAACGAGTTCACCGCGTTCGATGTACTCCTTCGCTTTCACTCCGATCGGAGTTCCAAGCTTCATGGCCAGACGAAAAGCGTCTCCGGTTGAAATGTGAGGGATGCCGAACTCATTTACGATGACATCCGCTTGTGTTCCTTTTCCAGCCCCGGGAGGGCCCATGATAAGAATGTTCACAACCTGTCACTCCCTCAAGACGACCCCTACACAAGAAACAGCACAATAGGTGCCGTTGACAAGTAAATGACCTGTCCCGGAACCTATCGCCTATTTATTGATGAAGCCTTTGTAATGGCGTTTAATCAATTGGCTTTCGATCTGCTTCATGGTATCCAATGCCACACCGATGATGATGAGCAGTGAAGTACCGCCGATTTGCACCGAACGAGGCAGACCCGAAAGTGCCCCCAAGAATACCGGCAACACGGAGATGACAGCCAGGAACAATGCTCCTGTCATCGTCAAACGCGACATGACGCGAGTCAGGTACGTCTCCGTTGCTTTCCCCGGACGGATGCCCGGAATATAACCGCCGTTCTTCTTCATGTTGTCTGCCATTTGCTGCGGATTCATCTGTACAAATGTATAGAAGAAAGTAAAGCCGATAATCATCACAATGTACAAAACCATACCGAGCGGCTTGTCATAGTACAGGTGGTTGGTTACCCACTTAGCCCATTGCATATCTGCCCAGAAGCTTGCAATAATGATCGGAAACTGCAACAATGACACTGCAAAGATCACCGGAATAACGCCCGCTGCATTGATTTTCATCGGAATATGCGTGTTTTGGCCGCCGTACATTTTGTTGCCGACTACCCTTTTCGCATATTGCACCGGAATTTTCCGGATCCCCTGTTGGATAAAGATAACTCCGACGACGACCAAAAGAATGACCAAAGCAATGATAATTGCTTTCAGAATATTCAGGAAGAGCTGATCCGCCTGAATGAACTGGGATTCAACGATCGTCCGGATATGTCTCGGAATGCCGGCAGCGATGCCCGCAAAGATGATAATGGAAATACCGTTTCCGATTCCCTTCTCGGTGATCTGCTCACCAAGCCACATCAGGAACGTAGTACCGGCCGTCAGTACAATCGCAATCACAATAAAATCCGCAGCGGTTGCCCCTGGAATCATTTCTGCGTTATACAGACGATTAAAGCCGATTGAAGTACCAAATGCCTGAATCAGAGCCAGTATAACCGTACCATAACGGGTTATCTGTGCCAACTTCTTTTTGCCATGCTCCCCTTGTTTAGCCCATTCCGCCAGTTTCGGAATGACGTCCATTGAAAGAAGCTGCACGATAATAGATGCCGTGATATACGGCACAATACCGAGGGCAAAGATCGAGAACTGATACAATGCACCCCCGGAGAAGGTGTTCAGAAGACCGAACAATTCGCTTCCTGCCTGATCGGTTGCCGTAAAGACATCCTTATTTACTCCCGGAACCGGAACGAAGGAGCCAATACGAAACACAATCAGGATCAACAGTGTGAAGAGGATGCGAGTGCGAAGATCTTCAACCCGCCATATATTCTTCAGGGTATTGAACATTAGATCACCTCGGTTTTACCGCCGGCAGCTTCGATTTTCTCTACCGCAGATTGAGAGAACTTGTTCGCTTTGACAGACAGCTTTACAGTGACTTCGCCGTTACCCAGAATCTTGATGCCGGATTTAGCGTTTTTCACAATACCGTTTTCCATCAGGAATTCCGGAGTCACTTCAGTACCTTCTGCAAAACTGTTCAGATCTTCGATATTCACAACTGCATACTCTTTACGAGTCGGATTTACGAAACCGCGCTTAGGCAAGCGACGATACAGTGGGTTTTGACCACCTTCGAAGCCAGGACGAACACCACCGCCGGAACGAGCGTTTTGACCTTTGTGACCGCGACCTGATGTTTTACCTGTACCGCTACTGGTACCGCGGCCAACGCGCTTGCGTTCTTTGCGGGAGCCTGGAGCGGACGAAAGTTCATGTAACTTCATCGTTCGTTGCACCTCCTTGTTTTTGTTGGAAATCTATAACTTAAGCCTCGATTTCTTTAACAGAAACCAGGTGGCTGACTTGATTAATCATCCCGCGGATCGCAGGATTGTCGTTGTGAACCACTGTTTGGTTGATCTTACGTAGACCAAGCGTGTTTACAGTCGTTCTCTGTGTACCTGGACGGCCGATCAATGAACGAACGAGAGTAATTTGCAGTTTGCTCATGCTATTTCCTCCTTAGCCGCGCAGCTCTTCGACAGTTTTACCGCGCAATTTCGCAACGTCTTCAGCGCGCTTCAAGCGGGACAAACCTTCCAAAGTCGCATTGACCATGTTCATGGAATTCGAAGAACCCAGAGATTTTGTCAAAATGTCGCCTACGCCAGCCAGTTCCAATACGGCACGAACCGGACCGCCTGCGATAACACCAGTACCTTCGGATGCAGGTTTCAACAGCACACGGCCTGCTCCAAACTTACCTGTGATCTGGTGAGGGACGGTTGTTCCTACGAGCGGAACATGAATCAGATTTTTCTTGGCATCTTCGATACCTTTGCGGATCGCATCAGGTACTTCGCCAGCTTTACCAATTCCGGCACCAACCCAGCCATTGCCGTCGCCGACAACAACCAATGCGCTGAAACTGAAACGGCGTCCGCCTTTTACAACTTTAGCAACACGATTAATATTTACAACTTTTTCAGTCAGTTCCAAAGTGTTAGGATCTACACGCAAGTCGTTAACCTCCTTTTGAAAAATGTCTTAAAACTCAAGACCTGCTTCACGCGCAGCTTCAGCCAGCGCTTGAATACGGCCATGATACAAGTAACCTCCGCGGTCGAATACGATCTCGGAAACACCTTTTTCTTTTGCACGCTTAGCAACCAGTTCGCCGACTTTACGTGCGGATTCAACACTGCCGCCGTTTTGGATCTCTCCGCTCAGTTCTTTGTCCAATGTCGAAGCTGCAGCCAGGGTTACACCTGCCACGTCATCGATCAGTTGAGCATAGATATGTTTGGAGGAACGGAACACGTTCAGACGAGGACGTGCTGCTGTTCCGGTGATTTTTTTACGAACACGCAGATGTCTTCTTACACGCGCTTTGTTTTTATCCTGTTTCGTAATCATTTTCTCGTTTCACTCCCTTCAGTTTGCCTTTGCAGCTTTATCTCAAGACGCACTGGGTAAAAAGAAGCACACTGTCTCTCCGGAGGAAAGACCGCGCAAAGGCGGCAAGAACATTACTTCTTCTTACCGGCTTTACCTTCTTTACGAATAATGCGTTCACCTTCATACTTGATCCCTTTGCCTTTGTATGGCTCAGGCTCGCGAACGGAACGAATTTTAGCAGCATATGCGCCTACACGCTCTTTATCGATACCGCGAACGATGATTTTTGTATTCGAAGGAACTTCGAACTCAATGCCAGGTTCCGGAGCGATTTCTACCGGATGGGAGTATCCGACGTTCAAAACGACTTTATCTCCGGATTTGCTTGCACGATATCCGACCCCAACCAGCTCCAGAGATTTTGCAAAACCTTCCGTTACACCACTCACCATGTTGTTGACAACGGAGCGGGTCGTTCCGTGAAGGGAACGGTGAAGTTTGTTGTCCGAAGGACGAACAACATTAATTTCATTGTTCTCCACAGTGACCTTCATGTCTTTATGAAGTTCGCGTGTCAAAGTACCTTTTGGGCCTTTAACCGTGATTACTGTGCTATTCAGTGTGATATCCACACCACTTGGTACTGCGATTGGCTTGCGACCAATACGGGACATATGTTGCACCTCCTATCTTGTTAACGTGGTATTACCAAACGTAGCAAACAACTTCGCCGCCGGCTTTGGACTGACGTGCTTCTTTATCAGTCATTACACCTTTGGAAGTCGAGATAATCGCGATGCCCAGACCGCCGAGTACGCGAGGAACTTCGTTGCTCTTCGTGTACACGCGAAGACCTGGCTTGCTGATTCTTTTCAGACCAGTGATGACACGCTCATTGTTGGCACCGTATTTCAGGAAAACACGGATAATCCCTTGTTTGTTATCTTCAACAAACTCCGCATCCCGGATAAAACCTTCACGTTTCAGGATATCGGCGATTTGCTTTTTCATTGTCGAAGCAGGCATTTCTACTGTTTCGTGACGAACTGTGTTCGCGTTACGAATACGAGTAAGCATATCTGCAATTGGATCAGACATAGTCATTGTGTGTAAACCTCCTTCCCGTACAGGACTTTTTACCAGCTTGCTTTTTTCACGCCAGGAATCTGGCCTTTATAAGCTAATTCACGGAAGCAAATTCTGCAGATCTTGAATTTTTGCAGCACCGAATGTGGACGACCGCAACGCTCGCAACGAGTGTATGCACGAACTTTGAACTTCGGCGTGCGTTGTTGTTTCACTTTCATCGAAGTTTTTGCCACTTAGCCTGACACCTCCTAAATATTTTCGGAGAATCGGGTTATCATAAACCCACTACGTTAAGCCGACATTATTTTACAAAAGGCATTCCCAATTGAGTCAACAGCTCACGGGACTCTTCGTCGGTTTTGGCAGTCGTTACGATAACGATGTCCATACCGCGCACTTTATCAACTTTATCATACTCGATCTCAGGGAAGATCAACTGCTCTTTCAGACCCAGTGTATAGTTGCCGCGGCCGTCGAAGGCTTTGGTGGATACACCACGGAAGTCACGTACACGCGGAAGCGTGATGTTGAACAGTTTATCCAGGAAGTAGTACATACGCTCACCGCGCAGTGTTACTTTAACCCCGATCGGCATGTTCTCACGCAGTTTGAAACCGGCGATCGATTTCTTCGCACGTGTGATAACCGGTTTTTGACCAGCGATCAGCTGCATGTCGTTGACAGCCGAATCAAGCACTTTGGAGTTTTGGACAGCGTCGCCAACCCCCATGTTGATTACGACTTTCTCGATTTTCGGAACCTGCATAACCGTTGTATAGTTGAACTTCTGCATCAAAGCAGGAGTAATTTCATTCTGGTAACGTTCTTTCATTCTTGCTGCCATGAATTATGGGCCTCCTTTCTTGCACAGTCTTATTTATCGATTTGTTCACCGGAACGTTTGGCAATACGCACTTTCTTACCGTTCTCCAGCACTTTGTAACCGATACGGGTTACTTTTCCGCTCTTGGGATCGATGTGCATAACGTTGGACACGTGGATCGGAGCTTCCTGCTCGATAATACCGCCCTGTGGATTTTGCTGGTTAGGCTTTTGGTGTTTTTTGATCATGTTCACACCTTCCACGAGCACACGGTTTTGACGAGGATAAGCAGCGATAACACGGCCTTTCTTACCTTTGTCCTTGCCGGTAATCACCATAACCGTATCGTCTTTTTTGACGTGAAGCTTGTTGTTGTGGGATTCCAGAACCTTTTTCACTTTTGGCATTTCGTACACCTCCTATTGCTTTCTTCATAACAAAGGGCTAAGAACTCGCTTTATTCGAAATTCCGCAGAATCTGTTATTTAGATAACTTCCGGTGCCAAGGAAACGATTTTCATGAAGTCTTTGTCGCGAAGTTCACGAGCAACCGGTCCGAAAATACGTGTTCCGCGCGGGCTTTTATCTTCTTTAACAACAACAGCTGCGTTTTCGTCAAATCCGATGTAAGACCCGTCCTTACGGCGAGTGGAACGCTTCGTACGAACCACAACCGCTTTAACAACGTCACCCTTTTTGACAACGCCGCCTGGTGTTGCTTGTTTTACGGAACAAACGATCAGATCACCGATTTGAGCCGTACGACGTCCCGTACCACCAAGTACGCGGATACACATCAATTCCTTCGCACCGGAGTTGTCAGCCACAGCCAAACGTGTAAATGGTTGAATCATTTAGATTTCCTCCTTTCGGCAAAACTGCAGGTTCATTAGATGATTACTGCTTTTTCAACGATCTCGACCAGTCTCCAGTTTTTATCTTTGGACAGAGGGCGAGTTTCCATGATTTTAACAGTATCACCGATTTGCGCAGTGTTGTTCTCATCATGAGCTTTGAACTTTTTAGTATACTTGATGCGTTTATGGTACAGATCATGTTTCTTGTAGGTCTCTACAGCAACCACAATCGTTTTGTCCATTTTGTCGCTAACTACTTTACCAACTTGCACTCTACGGGCATTACGTTCGCTCATTGTGGGCCTCCTTCCTGAATACATACGGAATATGGATCAAGCTGTGATCTTAACCAATTCCAAGTTCTCTTTCACGAATCACGGTTTTTGCACGAGCAATGTCCTTGCGCACATCACGGATGCGGACAGGATTGTCGAGCTGACCGGTAGCGAGTTGAAAGCGGAGGTTAAAGAGTTCTTCTTTAAACCCGGAAATTTTTTGCTCAAGTTCAGCAGTGGTTAGGTTACGAAATTCATTAGCCTTCATTTACTTCACCACCCAATTCTTCACGTTTCACAAACTTCGTTTTGATTGGCAGTTTGTGAGCGGCAAGACGCATAGCTTCACGAGCAACCTCTTCTGGAACACCTGCAAGCTCAAACATGATCTTACCAGGCTTCACAACTGCAACCCATTTTTCCACGTTACCTTTACCGCTACCCATCCGCACTTCAAGAGGCTTTTGTGTAATCGGTTTGTCAGGGAAAATTTTAATCCAAACTTTACCACCACGTTTGATGTAACGAGTCATCGCGATACGGGCGGATTCGATTTGACGGTTTGTGATCCAGGATGGTTCCAGAGCTTGCAAACCGTATTCACCAAAGTTCAATGTTGTTCCGCCTTTAGCACGGCCTTTCATGTGGCCGCGTTGCTGCTTGCGGTGTTTGACACGTTTTGGTACCAACATGATTAGTTGCCTCCTTCCTGAGCAGCTTGTTTCTTAGCCGTAGGAAGAACCTCTCCACGATAGATCCATACTTTTACGCCGATACGGCCATAAGTAGTATGAGCTTCAGCTGTACCGTAGTCAATGTCGGCACGAAGCGTGTGCAGTGGAACAGTTCCTTCACTGTAGCCTTCCGAACGAGCGATCTCAGCACCGCCAAGACGGCCGCCCACTTGAGTTTTAATCCCTTTTGCTCCGGCACGCATCGTTCTTTGGATCGCTTGTTTCAAAGCACGACGGAAGGAAACACGGCGCTCCAGCTGTTGTGCGATGCTCTCGGCAACCAGAATTGCGTCCAGCTCAGGGTTTTTAATTTCAGAAATATTGATGTGAACTTTTTTACCGCCTGCGATTTTGGTAATTTCACCACGCAGATTTTCAACTTCAGAACCACCCTTACCGATAACCATACCTGGCTTCGCAGTGTGGATTGTTACGTTGATGCGGTTCGCTGCTCTTTCGATCTCGATACGGGATACAGCGGAGTCCTTCAATTTATTTTTCAGGTGTTCACGAATTTTTACGTCTTCCAGCAAAAGATCACCGAAATCTTTGCCTGCGTACCATTTGGATTCCCAATCACGGATAATACCGATTCGGAGTCCGACGGGATTTACCTTTTGTCCCACACGTTTTCCCTCCTTATTTTTCAGATACCACCAAAGTGATGTGGCTGGTGCGTTTGTTAATCCGGCTTGCACGTCCCATTGCACGCGGACGGAAACGTTTCATCGTTGGACCTTGGTTGACGAATACTTCGGAAACAACCAGGTTGTTTACGTCCATGGAATAGTTGTGCTCCGCATTGGCAATTGCAGAGTTCAGCAGCTTTTCAACTACCGGAGAAGCAGCTTTAGGTGTGTGGCGAAGGATAGCTACTGCTTCACCCACTTGCTTACCGCGAATCAAGTCAATCACGAGTTTGACTTTACGGGCGGAGATCCGTATAGATCTAGCGTGTGCTTTTGCTTCCATTGAGTTTACCTCCTCTCAAACATGGCGCTGGTTCATTATCTTCTTGTTTTCTTGTCGTCGTCCGTGTGGCCTTTGTACGTACGGGTTGGAGCGAACTCGCCCAGCTTGTGGCCAACCATATCTTCAGTTACGTATACAGGCACATGTTTACGGCCGTCGTATACACCGAAAGTGTGTCCGATGAACTGAGGGAAAATAGTAGAACGGCGGGACCAGGTTTTGACTACGACTTTCTTGTCCTGCTCGTTCAGCACCTCAACTTTTTTCAACAGGTATCCATCAACGAATGGACCTTTTTTAAGACTGCGGCTCATGTGTAAATCCTCCCTTCGTCAAACATTCGTCGTCCTTGTGGCTCGTTCACGCATTATGCACAGCGTGCATTACTTCGTGCGGCGGCGAACGATGTATTTATCAGAAGCTTTACCTTTTTTACGCGTTTTGTAACCAAGAGTCGGTTTGCCCCATGGAGACATAGGCGATTTGCGTCCGATTGGAGCACGACCTTCACCACCACCGTGTGGGTGATCGTTAGGGTTCATTACTACCCCGCGGACTTCAGGACGTTGTCCCAACCAGCGGCTGCGTCCGGCTTTACCGATTTTCACGAGCTCATGGTCTTCGTTGCCTACGGAACCGATCGTAGCGCGGCAAACTTTCAGAATGCGGCGTACTTCACCGGAAGAAAGGCGGACAGTTACATACTTTTCTTCTTTACCGAGCAATTGAGCTTCCGTACCTGCTGCACGAACCAATTGTCCGCCTTTACCAGGTTTTAACTCAATGTTGTGGATAACCGTACCTACCGGAATGTTTTCCAGTGGAAGAGAATTACCGATTTTGATGTCGGAACCCGCTCCGGATACCACTTCGTCTCCTACTTTCAGACCTTTAGGAGCGATGATGTAACGTTTCTCGCCGTCCACATAGTGAATCAGTGCGATGTTGGAAGTCCGGTTCGGATCATATTCGATCGTAGCAACGCGGCCCGGTATTCCGTCTTTGTTACGTTTGAAGTCAATGATGCGGTATTTACGCTTATGTCCGCCGCCATGGTGACGAACCGTAATTTTACCTTGGTTGTTGCGGCCGGCTTTTTTGCTCAGAGGCGCCAGCAAGGATTTCTCCGGCTGATTTGTCGTGATCTCTTCAAAAGTAGAGACGGACATTGCGCGTCTAGCCGGGGATGTCGGTTTGTACTTTTTGATTGGCACTGAATTTCCCTCCTTACTTTACAGTTTCAATTATACCGTTTCAAAAAACTCAAGCGGTTTGCTGTCTTTAGTCAGCGTTACGAAAGCTTTTTTCCACTCACTGGTGTAGCCGGAATAACGGCCGTAGCGTTTAGGCTTCGCAGGAACACGCAGAGTGTTCACATTTGCAACCTTCACGTTGAAAATCGCTTCGATCGCTTTCTTGATTTCCGTTTTGTTCGAGCGGATATCCACTTCAAACACGTATTTCAAGTCATTCATCATTTCAGCCGTACGCTCAGTGATGATCGGACGTTTGATAATATCACGAGGATCCTTCATTACGCGAACACCTCCTCAACTTTCTGGACTGCTTCTTTCGTAATGATCAGTTTGTCGTGTTTGAGCACGTCAAGAACATTAATGCCATCTGCCGCGACAAATTTCACGCCAGGAATATTCCGTGCGGAAAGAGCCACATTATCATCATAGCTAGGAGCTACGACCAAAGCTTTGCGATCTGCTTTGAGGTTATTCAAAATGGCAACAAATTCCTTCGTCTTAGGAGCGCTCATAGTCAGAGCGTCCAGTACGATAATTTGGTTCTCGATCACTTTGGAAGACAGTGCCGATTTGATAGCCAAACGGCGAACTTTCTTAGGCAGTTTATATGCATAGCTACGAGGTGTCGGTCCGAAAACAATACCGCCGCCTTTCCATTGCGGAGCGCGGATGGATCCTTGACGAGCGCGACCAGTGCCTTTTTGTTTCCAAGGCTTGCGACCGCCGCCGCGTACTTCGGAACGACCTTTCACTTTATGAGTCCCATGACGCAGGGATGCCAGTTGCATAACAACTGCTTCATGAAGAACGTGCTGGTTCGGTTCGATACCGAACACCGTATCTTTCAATTCAACTTCACCAACCTGGCTACCGCTGATATTGTAGACTGCTACTTTTGGCATTTCGTGTTCCTCCTTTCTTCAGGCGATTATTTTTTCACCGTTGCTTGAATTTTTACGAAGCTGTTTTTCGGTCCTGGAATGGAGCCTTTCACGAGCAGCACATTGCGCTCTGCATCGACTTTCACAACTTCAAGACGTTGAATAGTTATCGTATCATGACCCATATGTCCTGGAAGACGTTTGCCTTTAGGAACGCGGTTCGCTTGGATGGAACCCATGGAACCTGGTCCTCTGTGGTAACGGGAACCGTGAGACATAGGTCCTGTACTTTGTCCCCAACGTTTGATTACGCCGGCAAAGCCTTTACCTTTGGATGTACCTGTTACGTCAACGAATTCGCCTTCTGCAAAAATATCGGCTTTGATCTCTTGACCAACCTCATATCCTGCCAGATCAACACTGCGGAATTCACGAACGTAGCGCTTAGGTGCAGTGTTTGCTTTTTTCGCATGTCCTGCTTCAGGTTTATTGGCATTCTTTTCTTTCTTATCGGAGAAGCCGAGCTGTACCGCTTCGTAGCCATCATTCTCAACGTCTTTCTTTTGCAGAACTACGTTAGGACCAGCTTCGATAACTGTAACGGCGACTACGTTGCCCTCAGCGGTAAATACTTGGGTCATTCCAAGTTTTTTTCCTAAGATACCTTTCATGTTGACACCTCTTTTCCTTTCTTTAATCACGCATGTTTATTACAGTTTGATTTCGATATCTACACCGGACGGCAGGTCCAAGCGCATCAAGGCATCCACAGTTTGTGGAGTCGGGTTCACGATGTCGATCAGACGCTTGTGAGTGCGCATTTCGAACTGCTCCCGGGAATCCTTGTACTTGTGCACCGCACGGAGAATAGTAATCACTTGTTTTTCAGTAGGCAGTGGAATCGGTCCGGAAACACCTGCACCCGAACGTTTCGCTGTCTCAACAATTTTCTCAGCGGATTGATCAAGAATTCTATGATCGTATGCTTTCAAACGAATACGAATTTTTTGCTTTGCCATTTTAGTCCCTCCTTCTATCGCCCAATTTGGTATCGGACATACTCCGTGAAAATTTTCTAACCACCGCTCCATGGCAAAGGGGCCGGGTGTGTCAGTAACCTCTCACATCATCGCACAGTCGCAAACAACATTCTTATTATATAGAATATAAAAGCCTAATGCAAGCAAAATCCTAAAAGATTTTCTTACCCCAACTCTGCAATGCAAAAAGCCCCCGTCTGAAAGACGGAGGCTTCTGAATCCTTTACAGTACACTGTTGCTCGTTCCAGTACATTGTTACTTATATTCAAGGGTTAACCCTTATTATTTCAAGATTGTTGCTACAGCGCCTGCACCTACTGTACGGCCGCCTTCGCGGATCGCGAAGCGAGTACCTTCTTCGATCGCGATTGGAGCGATCAATTGTACAGTAACTGCGATGTTGTCGCCAGGCATAACCATTTCAGTACCTTCTGGCAGGTTAATGATACCTGTTACGTCAGTTGTACGGAAATAGAATTGTGGACGGTAGCCAGTGAAGAAAGGCTTATGACGTCCGCCTTCTTCTTTAGTCAGTACGTATACTTGAGCCGTGAACTCCGTGTGAGGCTTAACGGAACCAGGTTTAGCAAGTACTTGACCACGCTCAATTTGGGCACGGTCAACACCACGCAGCAGAGCGCCGATGTTGTCACCAGCTTGAGCGGAATCCAGCAATTTACGGAACATTTCTACGCCCGTAACTACGGATTTCTTAGTTTCTTCGTGGATACCAACGATTTCAATTTCCTCGCCGACTTTAACAGTGCCGCGCTCTACACGACCAGTAGCTACTGTGCCACGGCCAGTGATGGAGAATACGTCCTCGACTGGCATCAGGAAAGGCTTATCAGTGTCGCGTTCTGGAGTTGGGATGTAAGTGTCGATTTCTTTGAACATCTCAACGATTTTTTGTGCCCACTCGCCTTCAGGATTTTGCAGAGCTTCACGAGCAGAACCGCGAGTGATTGGAGTGTCGTCACCTGGGAATTCATATTCGTTCAGCAGGTCGCGAACTTCCATTTCAACCAGTTCCAGAAGCTCTTCGTCTTCAACCATGTCGCATTTGTTCAGGAATACGACGATGTAAGGAACGCCTACCTGGCGGGAGAGCAGGATGTGCTCGCGAGTTTGCGGCATTGGGCCGTCAGCTGCGGATACAACCAGAATCGCTCCGTCCATTTGAGCAGCACCAGTGATCATGTTTTTAACATAGTCAGCGTGACCTGGGCAGTCAACGTGCGCATAGTGGCGGTTGTCAGTTTCGTATTCAACGTGAGCTGTGGAGATCGTGATACCACGCTCTCTTTCTTCTGGTGCTTTGTCGATTTGATCGAATGCTACTGCAGCACCACCGTAAGTTTTGGACAATACAGTTGTGATTGCAGCAGTCAGAGTTGTTTTACCATGGTCAACGTGACCGATAGTACCAATGTTTACGTGTGGTTTATTACGCTCAAACTTAGCCTTTGCCATTTGAACAAATCCTCCTCAATATCTTGGTTTATGTTTAGACCGTCAGGCGAACAAATATATATTCATGCACCTGACGCCCCTGTAAAACTTATTACTCGCCTTTGGCTTTGGAGACGATCTCTTCAGCGATGTTCTTAGGAACCTCTTCGTAGTGAGACAGTTCCATGGAGAATACGCCGCGACCTTGTGTACCGGAACGAAGTGTTGTGGAATATCCAAACATTTCGGACAGAGGTACCTTAGCACGAATAATTTGAGCGCCACCGCGGGAGTCCATACCTTCGATACGGCCACGGCGGGAGTTCAGCATACCCATTACGTCACCCATGTACTCCTCAGGAACCGTTACTTCAACTTTCATAATCGGCTCGAGCAGTACAGGCTTACACTTGTCTTTCGCTGCTTTCAGCGCCATTGAGCCAGCGATTTTAAACGCCATCTCGTTGGAGTCGACATCGTGGTAAGAACCGTCAACGATTGTAGCTTTAACGTCTACAAGCGGGAAGCCGGCAAGTACACCGTTCTTCATTTGTTCTTCGATACCTGCAAGAGCTGGAGCGATGTACTCACGAGGAACGGAGCCACCGACAACTTTGCTCTCGAACTGGCTGCCTGTACCTGCCTCCAGAGGTTCGAATTCAACCCATACGTGACCATACTGACCACGGCCACCGGACTGACGAACAAATTTACCTTCAACGCGTGCAGCTTGACGGAATGTTTCACGGTAAGCAACCTGTGGTTTACCCACGTTGGTTTCCACCTTGAACTCACGGCGCATACGATCAATGATGATGTCCAGGTGAAGCTCGCCCATACCGGCCAGAATCGTTTGACCTGTCTCTTCATCGGTGTGTGCACGCAGAGTTGGATCCTCTTCCGTCAACTTGCCGAGAGCAGTACTCATCTTATCTTGGTCAGCTTTTGTCTTCGGCTCAACCGCGATTTCGATAACCGGATCCGGGAAGTTCATGGATTCCAGAATTACCGGATGCTTCTCATCACACAGTGTATCACCTGTGCCCGTATCTTTCAAACCTACGGCAGCAGCGATATCGCCGGAGTATACTTCAGTAATCTCCTGGCGGCTGTTCGCATGCATCTGAAGGATACGTCCGATCCGCTCACGCTTGCCCTTGGTCGCATTCAATACGTAAGATCCGGATTGAAGCACGCCGGAATATACGCGGAAGAATGTCAGCTTACCAACGTAAGGGTCTGTCATGATTTTAAAGGCCAATGCAGAGAAAGGCTCTTCATCAGAAGACTTACGGATAGCTTCCGTACCGTCTTCAAGGAGACCCTTGATGTCAGGCACATCGATTGGAGCAGGCAGATAATCGATAACAGCGTCCAGCATCAGCTGAACCCCTTTATTACGATAAGAAGATCCGCAAATTACCGGGAAGATCTTAACTTCTACGACACCTTGACGGAGAGCGCCTTTGATTTCTTCAACCGTCAGCTCTTCCCCTTCAAGATATTTCATAGTCAGTTCTTCGTCCAGCTCGGCAACCTTCTCTACCAGTTCCATACGAAGCTCTTCAACTTTGTCTGCATATTCTGCAGGAACTTCGGTTTCTTCGATATTTTGGCCAAGGTCATCTTTGTACATATAAGCCTTGCGCTCAATGATATCGATGATACCGACAAAGTCATTTTCAGCACCGATTGGCAGTTGAATCGCCACAGCGTTAGCTTGAAGACGATCGCGCATGTCGTTAACAACGTTCAGGAAGTCGGCACCGATGATATCCATTTTGTTTACATATGCGATCCGTGGAACGCCGTAACGGTCTGCCTGTCTCCATACGGTTTCAGACTGAGGCTCAACGCCTTCCTTCGCACTGAAAACACCTACTGCTCCGTCCAATACACGAAGGGAACGTTCAACTTCAACCGTGAAGTCAACGTGCCCTGGGGTATCAATAATATTAACGCGGTGACCCTTCCAAGCAGCAGTGGTAGCAGCGGATGTGATCGTGATCCCGCGCTCCTGCTCCTGTTCCATCCAGTCCATCGTCGCAGCGCCTTCGTGAACTTCACCGATTTTGTGCGTACGGCCTGTGTAGAACAGAATCCGCTCAGTAGTAGTCGTTTTACCAGCGTCAATATGAGCCATGATCCCGATATTACGTGTATTTTTCAAGGAGAACTCTCTTGCCATGAAATGGGTCTCCCTTCAAAATTGAAGTTTATTAGTGAGCTGAATCCTACCAGCGGTAGTGAGCAAACGCTTTGTTCGCTTCAGCCATTTTGTGTGTGTCTTCACGTTTCTTAACGGAAGCACCGGTGTTGTTGGATGCGTCGATGATTTCTGCAGCCAAACGCTCTTCCATTGTTTTCTCACCGCGGCTGCGCGAGTAGTTCACGAGCCAACGGAGTCCCAGGGAAGTACGTCTCTCAGGTTTAACCTCGATTGGTACTTGGTAGTTGGCACCGCCTACACGGCGAGCTTTAACTTCCAGGACTGGCATGATATTCTTAATTGCTGCTTCAAATACTTCCATTGGATCATTGCCCGTACGCTCCTGAATAATTTTGAACGCATTGTACAGGATGCTTTGAGCAACTCCGCGTTTTCCGTCGAGCATAATGCGGTTGATCAAACGTGTAACAAGCTTGCTGTTATACACCGGATCAGGCAGTACGTCTCTCTTGGTAACTGGACCTTTGCGTGGCATGGATATCCCCCTTTCTCAATTGTTCAACCGGCTGCTGCCGGGACATTTTCATTAAGCCTTTTTAGCTTTAGGACGTTTTGCGCCGTATTTGGAACGAGCCTGCATACGGTTGTTCACGCCTGCTGTATCCAAAGCACCGCGAACGATGTGGTAACGTACACCTGGAAGGTCTTTTACACGACCGCCGCGAATCAGCACGACACTGTGTTCTTGCAGGTTATGTCCGATACCTGGAATGTAAGCCGTCACCTCTACACGGTTCGACAAGCGAACACGAGCATATTTACGAAGCGCGGAGTTCGGTTTTTTCGGAGTCATTGTACCTACACGAGTGCAGACACCGCGTTTTTGCGGAGAGCTGATGTCGGTAGCTTCACGTTTCAAAGCGTTGAAACCTTTTTGCAAAGCTGGTGATTTCGACTTTTCGACTTTTGCTTTGCGGCCTTTACGCACCAATTGGTTAATAGTTGGCATTGTACTGCCACCTCCTTCCTCAATTCTTCATGATCTTTTGATAAACACACTTTTAAGTCCACAGACCCAGGCGGTTCATAAAAGAACAAATGAAAAGTTTTTGCCTTTTGGATTCTCTTAAACCCTGCTGACAAAAACGTTCCTTACCTTATTGTTTTACGATAGCAGCCATTGCAGCTCCCACTTCGATTCCGCAAGCCTTGCCGAGATTACTCATCGTATCGACCAGCGTTACTTTAACTCCGTGCTTGTCGCACAGTTCAATAAGTCTGGAAGTGAGACGCGGATCTGCGTCTTCAGCCAAATATACTTCTGAGGCGAAGCCCAATTCAACCATCTTAATGGTCTGTTTGGTACCGATCTTGACATGAGCATCCTGCAGACTTTGTTCTTTGGACATTTCGCATTCCTCCGAAAACACCTTAATCACAATCCTGCAACTCACGCACCTTTGCTATATTAGCACTGACGAATAGGCAATGTCAAGATATTAATTTGTATTAAATAACAAGACTTTGGCACACGGTATGGAAGGGGATAAGCAGGCGCTCTCCCCTTCCTTTACCCATGTCCCTTACCTATTAAATCTTATTGATAGTGATGTTGACGTGCAGCCGGTTGATCTTAGTCAGCCGATACCGTTTCGAGCTCTTCCGGAGAAGCATCTCCATTGTCAGGCTCCACAATCTGTACGCTGCGGTAGCGGTTCATGCCTGTACCCGCAGGAATCAGCTTGCCGATGATTACATTTTCTTTCAGGCCGAGCAGTTGGTCCACTTTACCTTTGATCGCAGCATCTGTCAGCACCCGCGTCGTTTCCTGGAAGGAAGCTGCGGACAAGAAGGAATCCGTTTCAAGGGATGCCTTAGTGATCCCGAGCAGAACGGGTTTGGCTACTGCAGGCTCCTTGCCGTTCAGGATAGCCACTTTATTGGCTGCTTCATACTCATGGACGTCGACGAAGGATCCTGGCAGAAGCGTTGTGTCGCCCGCATCAATGATACGGATTTTACGCAGCATCTGACGAATCATAACTTCGACGTGCTTGTCGTTGATTTCTACGCCCTGGTTCCGGTATACGCGCTGAACTTCCTGAAGGATATAGTTCTGCACGCCGCGGATACCTTTGATGCGCAGCATTTCTTTAGGGTCAATGGAACCGTCCGTCAGCTCGTCACCGGCTTCAATGGCCATGCCTTCGCTTACGCGCAGACGGGAGCCATAGGTAACAGAGTACGTTTTGGTTTCCGCTTCCCCTTCGATATCGATTTCGCGGCGGTCCTTGCCTTCGCGGATTTCTTTAACCGTACCGTCAATCTCACTGATTGTGGCTTGGCCTTTAGGGTTACGGGCTTCAAAGAGCTCCTGAATACGAGGCAGACCCTGAGTGATATCGTCACCCGCAACACCACCGGTGTGGAACGTACGCATGGTGAGCTGTGTTCCCGGTTCGCCGATAGATTGGGCAGCGATAATCCCAACCGCTTCACCGATCTCAACAAATTTTCCGGTGGCAAGGTTGCGGCCGTAACACTTTTTGCAGACACCGTGTTTGGCGCGGCAGCTAAGTACGGACCGGATTTGCACTTTGTCGATTCCTGCTTTAACGATTGCCTCTGCTTTGTCAGAATCGATCAGTTCGTTGCGGCGGGCAATAATTTCTCCCGTCTCCGGATGACGAACCGTTTCGAAACAGTAACGTCCTTCCAGACGATCATAGAGGTCCTCGATAACCTCTTTGCCGTCCTGAATCCGGCCGACGGTAAAGCCTTTATCCGTGCCGCAGTCATCCTCGCGGACGATCACATCCTGTGCGACGTCAACGAGACGGCGAGTCAGGTAACCGGAGTCCGCCGTACGAAGCGCCGTATCCGCAAGACCTTTACGGGCACCGTGTGTCGAGATGAAGTACTCGAGTACGGTCAGGCCTTCGCGGAAATTCGACTTGATCGGGAGTTCGATGATCCGTCCGGACGGGTTCGCCATCAGACCGCGCATGCCGCCAAGCTGTGTAATCTGCGACTTGTTACCACGTGCCTTGGAGTCCACCATCATCATGATGGAGTTGTAGCGGTCCATGGATTTCAGCAGTACGTCCGTCAGTTCATCCTTCGCCTTGGACCAGATGTCGATAATCCGGTCATAACGCTCTTCGTTCGTAATCAGACCACGACGGTACTGATTCGTGACGATTTGCGCCTTGGCATCGGATTCCTCCAGAATTTTCTTCTTCTCTTCAGGCACGACAACGTCGGAAACCGCTACCGTTACACCTGCGCGGGTAGAATATGTGAAACCAAGCTGTTTGATTTTATCCAAAATCACAGCGGTCTCAGTTGTATGGTATATCTCGAAGCAGCGGGCGATAATGTTGCCAAGGTAGTCCTTGCCTACCCCGTTTGCCTGCGGCGCATTTTGAATCGCTTCAACAATGTTGACCCCTTTATCATAGATAAAGAAATCCTCTGCCGTTCCTTCGAGAAGGTTGGCGCGTGTCGCATTGTTGATATACGGAAAGCTCGCAGGAAAAATTTCGTTAAAGATAATTTTACCGATGGTCGTGATCAGCATCGCATTTTGCTGCTTTTCGGTGAAGCTTGTTTTACCAAGTGTCTTGACCGGAATAGCTACGCGTGCATGCAGACCTGCGGTTCCGCGCTGATAGGCGGACACTGCTTCGTTGACGCTGCCCAGGATCATACCTGCGCCCTCTTCTTCTTTGTTGTCCATTGTCAGGTAATAAGAACCCAGAACCATATCCTGAGACGGAGTAACAACCGGCTTGCCGTCTTTCGGGTTCAGAATGTTCCCGGAAGCGAGCATCAGAAGGCGAGCTTCAGCTTGCGCTTCAGCGGACAGAGGAACGTGCACGGCCATTTGGTCACCGTCGAAGTCAGCATTGTATGCTGTACATACGAGCGGATGCAGACGAATGGCGCGTCCTTCCACCAAAATCGGTTCGAACGCCTGAATACCGAGACGGTGAAGCGTTGGTGCACGATTCAACAGTACCGGGTGTTCCTTGATCACTTCTTCGAGCACATCCCACACTTCGGCGCTTACGCGCTCAACCTTGCGTTTTGCGCTCTTGATGTTATGGGCAAGCCCTTTATTTACAAGCTCTTTCATTACGAAAGGCTTAAACAGCTCCAGCGCCATTTCTTTCGGCAGACCACACTGGTACATTTTCAGGTAAGGACCTACAACGATAACCGAACGGCCGGAGTAGTCTACCCGTTTACCCAGGAGGTTCTGACGGAAACGGCCTTGTTTACCCTTCAGCATGTGACTGAGGGATTTTAAAGGGCGATTGCCCGGGCCGGTAACCGGACGTCCGCGGCGGCCGTTATCGATCAGCGCATCAACAGCTTCCTGAAGCATACGCTTTTCGTTCTGTACGATGATGTCAGGCGCACCGAGGTCGAGCAGTCTTTTCAGACGGTTGTTGCGGTTAATTACACGGCGGTACAGATCATTCAGGTCGGAAGTCGCAAAACGTCCGCCATCAAGCTGAACCATCGGACGAAGCTCGGGAGGAATGACCGGCAGCACGTCCATGATCATCCATTCCGGCTGATTGCCAGAGTTGCGGAAGGCTTCGATGACTTCAAGGCGCTTGATCGCACGGTTGCGGCGCTGGCCTTGAGCTGTGCGCAGCTCTTCCTTCAGGAATTCAAGCTCTTTATCGACATCGAGATCCTGCAGAAGCTTTTTGACAGCTTCTGCACCCATGCCTGCCTGAAAGCCATAACCGTATTTCTCACGGTAGCTGCGGTACTCTTTTTCGGAAAGCAGCTGCTTTTTCTCCAGAGGCGTATCGCCCGGATCTGTTACAACATAAGATGCGAAGTAAATAATCTCCTCAAGGGAACGGGGAGACATATCGAGCGCCAGGCCCATGCGGCTTGGAATCCCTTTGAAGTACCAAATATGCGATACAGGAGCAGCCAGCTCAATATGACCCATCCGTTCGCGGCGAACTTTGGCGCGGGTTACTTCTACACCACAGCGGTCACAGACAACGCCTTTATAACGAACGCGTTTGTATTTACCGCAGTGACATTCCCAGTCCTTCGTCGGCCCGAAAATTTTCTCGCAGAACAGTCCTTCTTTTTCCGGTTTAAGCGTACGATAGTTGATCGTTTCCGGCTTTTTCACTTCTCCGCGGGACCAAGAGCGAATTTTTTCCGGGGATGCAAGCCCGATTTTCATGTATTCGAAATTGTTGACGTCCAACAAGGAGCAACCCTCCTTAACCCTATCCTAATTACTAGGTTCCATAACGGCCCGCCTTCATGGACCGTTACGGGAGCCTGCACATTGCCATTGTCTTAGAGGTTGTTCAAAAAGTCATCTTTTGATCACGAAGTCAATCAGGAAGCGGACTCGACATCGAATCTTGAATTCAGCCGGGCCTAAGCGCATGCTTCCGAAGCATGTTTCCGGAGGAAACATTTCAGGTGCTCACGTACCCCATGTACGCTCCGCTCCTCAGTCCCTGGCTTCATTCAACTCCAGCGTTTTGAAAAAACGCACTTCGGAAGCCTACGCTTCGGTGCTGAAAACCTGACTTTTTGAACACGTACTCTTAGACGAGTTCACTTGCCAGAAAGAACTTACTCGATTCCGACTTCCGTGCCCTCCAAATTCAGGCTCAGCTTATCACCGGTGGTATCGTCTTCGTCATCGATTTCTTTCATTTCAATTTCCTGCTCGTCTTCGGACAGGATCTTGACATCCATGCCCAAGCTCTGCAGTTCCTTGATCAATACCTTAAAGGATTCAGGAACACCCGGTTCCGGAACATTCTCGCCTTTGACGATCGATTCGTACGTTTTCACACGTCCGACCACGTCATCGGATTTCACGGTCAAAATTTCCTGCAGCGTATAAGCAGCGCCATAAGCCTCCAGCGCCCATACTTCCATCTCACCAAAGCGCTGACCGCCGAATTGGGCTTTACCACCCAGCGGCTGCTGTGTAACGAGCGAGTAAGGACCTGTGGAACGGGCATGAATCTTATCGTCAACCATGTGCGCCAGCTTGATCATATGCATGACGCCGACCGTAACTTCACGCTCAAAGCGTTCTCCGGTACGTCCGTCATAAAGCACAGTTTTACCATTGCGCTGCATGCCGGCTTCTTCCATCGTGTCGAATACGTCGTACTCGTTCGCTCCGTCGAAGACCGGTGTGGCAACGTGAATGCCAAGACGCATGGCAGCCATCCCAAGGTGAACCTCCAGCACCTGACCGATGTTCATCCGTGAAGGCACGCCCAGCGGATTCAGCACAACCTGTACAGGTGTACCGTCAGGCAGGAACGGCATATCTTCTTCCGGCAGAATACGGGCAACGACACCTTTGTTACCGTGGCGGCCGGCCATTTTGTCACCTTCGGAAATTTTACGCTTCTGTGCAATGTACACACGGACAAGCTGGTTAACTCCCGGTGGCAGCTCATCACCGTTCTCGCGGGTAAACACCTTGACGTCAACCACGATACCGTCTGTACCATGCGGCACACGCAGGGAGGTATCACGCACTTCGCGTGCCTTCTCACCAAAGATGGCGTGCAGGAGACGTTCCTCCGCAGTCAGCTCCGTTACCCCTTTTGGTGTTACCTTGCCGACCAGAATATCTCCGGCGCCGATCTCGGCACCGATGCGGATAATTCCGCGCTCATCCAGATTGCGCAGCGCTTCTTCGCCGACGTTAGGAATGTCCCGTGTAATTTCTTCAGGTCCAAGCTTCGTATCCCGTGCTTCGGACTCATACTCCTCAATATGAATAGAGGTATAGACATCTTCTTTCACGAGCTTTTCGGAGAGGAGGATCGCATCCTCGTAGTTGTAACCTTCCCATGTCATAAAGGCTACGACCACGTTGCGTCCCAACGCCAATTCGCCCATTTCGGTCGAAGGCCCGTCAGCCAGAATGTCGCCTTTCTTCACCACAGCTCCGCGTTTGATAATCGGACGCTGATTGATGCATGTTCCTTGGTTCGAACGCATAAATTTGTGTAATTTATATTTTACGATATCGCCTTTGACTTCATTGCCATCCACCGTTTCAATACGGCGCAGCCAGATTTCATTGGCGGAAGAACGTTCAATAATCCCGTCATACTTGGATACAATACATACACCGGAATCTTTGGCAGCTTTATGCTCCATTCCCGTACCCACCAAAGGAGCCTTCGGAATAAGAAGCGGAACAGCCTGCCGCTGCATGTTGGATCCCATCAGCGCACGGTTGGAGTCGTCATTCTCCAGGAACGGAATGAGCGCTGTCGCCACAGACACAACCTGCTTAGGCGAAACGTCCATGTAGTCTACCCGGCTGCTCGGCATCGGGAGGATGTTATCGGACTGCTTATTGTAGCGTACAATAACGACTTCATCCCTGAATGTATTGTCCTCATTCAATTCCGCGTTCGCCTGGGCAACAATGTAGTTATCCTCTTCATCGGCTGTCAGGTAGTCTATCTGTACTGTTACCTTGCCGGTCTTCGGATCAACCCAGCGGTAAGGGGCTTCGATGAAGCCGTACTCATTGATACGCGCAAAAGTCGACAGCGAGTTGATCAGACCGATATTCGGGCCTTCCGGCGTCTCGATCGGACACATCCGGCCGTAGTGGCTCGGGTGAACGTCCCGCACTTCCATACCCGCGCGTTCGCGTGTCAGACCGCCCGGTCCGAGTGCAGACAGACGGCGTTTGTGTGTCAATTCTGCCAGCGGGTTCGTCTGGTCCATGAACTGGGACAACTGCGAACTTCCGAAAAACTCCTTGATCGAAGCGATCACCGGACGAATGTTGATCAGGGCTTGCGGTGTAATAACATTCGCATCCTGGATGGACATTCTCTCACGAACGACACGCTCCATACGGGACAGACCGATGCGGAACTGGTTTTGCAGCAGCTCGCCTACGGAACGCAGACGGCGGTTGCCCAGATGGTCAATGTCGTCCGTGCTGCCGATGCCGTGAAGAAGGTTAATGAAATAGCTGATGGAGGAAATGATGTCCGCCGGCGTAATGTTCTTAACCATCTTATCGATATTTCCATTGGCGATCAGTTTGATGACTTTACCGTCTTCAATCGGCGAGAACACGTCAATCGTTTGAAGAGGGATGTCGTTGCTGTCCAGCACGCCGCTCGCAACATGATACGTGCGGTGGCCGACCGAATCCTCCAGATGCGGCATGATTTCGTCCAGAAGACGGCGGTCTACCATTTGCCCAGCTTCGGCAATGATCTCGCCTGTAGTGGTATCAATCAGGGATTCAGCAAGCCGCTGGTTAAACAAACGGTTCTTGATATGAAGCTTTTTATTGATTTTATAGCGGCCTACATTGGCCAGGTCATAACGTTTTGGATCGAAGAAGCGTGCAACGAGCAGGCTTTTCGCATTTTCCAGTGTTGGAGGTTCACCCGGACGAAGGCGCTCATAAATCTCGATCAGCGCTTTCTCCGTGGAATCCGTGTTATCCTTGTCAAGCGTATTGCGGATGTATTCGTCATTGCCGAGCAAATCCAGGATTTCAGCATCAGTACCAAAACCAAGAGCGCGCAGCAGAACAGTAACTGGTATTTTACGGGTACGGTCGATGCGGACATAGATAATATCCTTTGCATCCATCTCCAGTTCGAGCCATGCACCCCGGTTGGGAATAACCGTCGCAGTGTATGCCGTTTTCCCGTTTTTATCTACTTTTGTGCTGAAATAGACGCTGGGAGAGCGAACCAACTGGCTGACAATAACCCGTTCCGCACCATTAATAATAAATGTACCGGTTTCGGTCATCAGCGGGAAGTCTCCCATGAATACTTCCTGCTCTTTCACCTCTCCGGTTTCTTTATTAATAAGCCGGACCTTCACCCGAAGCGGCGCCGCATATGTCACGTCGCGTTCTTTCGCGTCATCTACTGTATATTTAGGCTCTCCGAGGCTGTAGTCGATAAACTCCAAAACCAGGTTACCCGTGAAGTCCTGAATCGGCGAAATATCTTGAAACATTTCACGCAATCCTTCTTCCAAAAACCATTCATAAGATTTTTGTTGGATCTCAATAAGGTTCGGAACTTCTAGTACCTCGTTAATACGTGCATAACTGCGCCGAGTGCGTCGACCATATTGAACAAGATGTCCTGCCAACTTTAACTCACCCCTCATGTCTACTCACTTAAAAATTTCATTGCGAACCTTTGTTTGGTACCTTATAATGGAACTCATACAACAGATTCATTCTCCACAAATGAAGAAAAGCCCTTGCTCGAACATATTCGAAAAAAGAGCGCCTTAATCTGTGGAATCTTTCTGCCGGAAGCACCTTATCCTTGTAGATTTGCCCAAAATGTATATATTATACGTAGACAAGACAAAATATATGCCTCATCTGTTATAACCTATTGACATTTCAGCGAACTAAAGACATAAAGGGCATCCTATATGCTGACATTTTATAATAATATCACAGACCATGGCGCGTGTCAACGGTCTTTTTGCTATTTTAGCCTCATTTTGTGGCTTTAAAAATCCGGTAGCCCTTATCCTTCGTTACTTCCTCTACACGCGAGAACAGGCTTTCCAGCTTCGTCTTCGCAGAAGGAGCTCCCTGCTTCTTCTGGATGACAACCCACAAGGCACCGCCCTCATTCAGATGATCAAAAGCCAGATCGAATATGGAATGCACGATCTCTTTGCCGGCCCGGATCGGCGGATTCGTCAGAATGACATCAAACCGTTTCCCCAACACTGCCTGGAATAAATCACTTTGCAGTACAGTGACATTGTTAATCCGGTTGCGCTCTGCATTCTCCTTGGCCAGCTCAACCGCTCTTTCATTGATATCAATCATGGTCACCTGTCCAGCCGGTGCCAGTCTTGCCGCTGTCAGGCCGATTGGGCCGTATCCACAGCCGACGTCCAGGATTGCAGCATTTTCGGAAAACTCCATCGCCTCAATCAGCACCCGGCTCCCGTAATCAACGCCCTGCTTGGAAAAAACACCGGCATCACTTACAAAAGAGAGTTTCCCCCCGCGGAGTTCCGCTTCAAGTATACGCCTGTCATGCTCGGCGCCAGGGTTGCTTGAATAGTAATGGTCAGGCATTGCCGTCCACATCCTTCGGGTATGGTTAATACAGCAACAAACCCCTTGAAGATCGCCTCAAGGGGTTTGTATTTTGCCACTTATCTGTAAAGGCAATTATTTCACTTCTACAGTTGCGCCTGCTTCTTCCAGTTTAGCTTTAACGGAATCAGCTTCTTCTTTACCCACTTTTTCTTTCAGTGGTTTCGGAGCGTTGTCTACCAGTTCTTTAGCTTCTTTCAAGCCCAGACCTGTGATTTCGCGAACAGCTTTGATAACGTTGATTTTGGAAGCACCAGCGTTAGTCAGGATTACGTCGAATTCAGTTTGCTCAGCTTCAGCTGCGCCGCCTACAGCGCCGCCAACTACCGCTACAGGAGCTGCTGCTGTTACACCGAATTCTTCTTCGATTGCTTTAACAAGATCGTTCAGTTCCAGTACGGACATACCTTTAATTGCTTCCAGGATTTGTTCTTTACTCATGGTTGAACCTCCGTTTATATAATAGTTTTATTTGTAAAAATCTATACTGCCAGTCTTACATCGCGTCCGGAATTCCGGTTACGCGCTTTGCTCTTCTTTCTCTGCAACAGCTTTAACTGCAAGCGCGAAGTTGCGCACAGGAGCTTGAAGCACACTGAGGAGCATGGAAAGCAGACCTTCGCGGGATGGGAGTTCAGCCAGGGCTTTAACTTCCTCAGAAGATACCACGCGACCTTCCAATACGCCGCCTTTCAGTTTGAGAGCATCGTTCTTCTTAGCGAAGTCGTTCAGAATTTTGGCTGGAGCCACTGCGTCATCAGCACTGAAAGCAATCGCTGTAGGACCGGTCAAAGCCGAGTCCAGGTCAGTCAATTCTGCTGCTGCAGTCGCACGGCGAAGCAGCGTGTTCTTCAGCACTTGGAATTCAATACCGGCTTCACGAAGCTGCTTACGCAGCTCAGTTACTTGGGCAACGGTCAAACCGCGATAGTCAGCAACAACGGTAGTTGCACTCTCGCGCAATTTCGCAGTTACGGCTTCAACGGTTTCTTGTTTTGCTTGGATCACTTTTGCATTTGCCAAACTGTACACCTCCTGATAATTTTTTGCCGTTTCTATAATCTATAAAAACGGAGCTACATAGGCATTAGAAAAGCCTCCGTAGCATATACGAAGGCTTGATAAATCAACATGAGCGGCAGAGCCGCCACACGCAACGTTCTATCATAACACCTCGGTAGGAAATTAAGCCTTCCGGCACCTACTGTCTACGGTAAGCATATTCAAATGTTAGGGTCGGTCATCTGACGCAACTCATACATGATAACAGCTTGGATTGAATATGTCAATCCTTGATCTTATCTGTAGGTTGCTGCGTTCACGCGTGCGCTAGGGCCCATTGTGGAAGATACCGCAATGTTCTTCAGGTATACACCTTTAGCAGCCGCAGGCTTGGCACGGTTCAGAGCGTCGATCAACGCTTTGAGGTTCTCGTCCAACTGCTCGGCAGTGAAAGAAACCTTACCGATTGGCGCGTGAATTTGACCTGCTCTGTCGAGACGGTATTCGATTTTACCGGCTTTGATTTCTTGAACAGCCTTGGCAACATCGAATGTAACTGTACCCGCTTTAGGGTTAGGCATCAGGCCTTTACCACCGAGCAGACGGCCCAGTTTACCAACCTCACTCATCATATCAGGTGTAGCTACGCAGACGTCGAATTCAAACCAGCCTTGCTGGATTTTGTTGATCATGTCCTGATCGCCTACAAAATCAGCTCCAGCCGCTTCGGCTTCCTTCGCTTTATCACCTTTTGCAAACACCAACACGCGTTGGGTTTTACCAGTACCATGCGGCATGACAACCACACCACGAACAGCCTGGTCTTGTTTACGTGGGTCTACGCCCAGACGAACTGCTGCTTCAACAGTTTCGTCGAATTTAGCAGTAGCAGCCTTCTTCACCAGTTCAACGGCTTCCAAAGGCTCGTAAGTTGCTTCGCTGTCGATCAGCTTGACAGCTTCCAGGTATTTCTTACCGTGTTTAGCCATTATATTTTCCTCCTTTGTGGTATTAGCGGATACTCCTCCCACATCACCGGCATCATGCCGGAAAACAAAGCTTACGCTTAGTCAACGATGGTGATACCCATGCTGCGAGCAGTACCTTCAACCATACGCATAGCCGCTTCAACGGAACCAGCGTTCAGGTCAGGCATTTTTTGTTCAGCGATTTGACGAACGGCATCGCGGTTAACGGTAGCCACTTTCGTTTTGTTCGGTACGCCGGAACCTTTTTCGATCTTGGCAGCGACTTTCAGCAGAACTGCAGCCGGTGGAGTTTTGGTGATGAATGTGAAAGAACGATCTTCAAACACCGTGATTTCAACCGGAATAATCAGACCTGCCTGATCAGCAGTACGGGCATTGAATTCTTTACAGAATGCCATGATGTTGACACCTGCTTGACCCAAAGCCGGACCTACTGGAGGCGCTGGATTCGCTTTACCTGCAGGAATCTGCAGTTTTACCATTTTGATTACCTTTTTTGCCATGGTGACACCTCCTTGACTCAATAGTGGTCAATGGATCGCTAGATCCTCCCACAAGAAACCGCCGAAAATCTTATATTTTCTCCACTTGAGTATAATCCAACTCCAGCGGGGTTTCCCGTCCAAACATGTTGACGTGTACTTTAAGCTTGCTCTTGTCAGCCAAAATTTCTTCCACGGAGCCCACAAAATTCGCAAATGGACCAACCTTGATCCGCACGGACTCTTTCACGTCGAATTCTATCTTCGGTTTCGGCTCAACCATGCCCATATGCTTCAGAATCTGCTCAACTTCCTCCGGAAGCAAAGGCGTAGGCTTGGAACCCGAACCCGTTGACCCTACAAACCCTGTTACACCCGGTGTATTGCGGACAACATACCAGGAATCATCGGTTTGAATCATTTCGACCAAGACATATCCGGGGTAAACTTTACGCATAACGGTCTTCTTCTTGCCGTCTTTGTTCACCAGTTCTTCTTCCATAGGAACAAGAACACGGAAAATCTTGTCTTCCATGCCCATGGATTCAACGCGTCTTTCCAAATTGGCTTTGACTTTGTTCTCATACCCGGAATAGGTATGGACGACATACCATCTTTTTTCCATATCAAGCCACCTGGGACCCTTCCTAGATAATCGCTTCGATCACAGCAGAAATGCCGATATCCAGAACCCAAAAATAAATCGTGACAAACGCAATCGTCCCAACGACAATTAACGTATAGTTAGTCAGCTCTTTACGATTGGGCCAGCGAACCTTTTTGAGTTCAGCCCAGCTTTCAGAGAAAAAGGAAATCAGAGACTTGAAACTGCGTTTCACGCCGACTACACCTCCATAAAACTATCTAGTTTCACGATGAGGAGTCTGCTCGTTACAGAACTTGCAGAATTTCTTCATCTCCATGCGGTCGGGGTGATTACGCTTGTTTTTGGTCGTTGTGTAATTTCTTTGTTTGCAATTCGTACAAGCCAAAGTGATAATTACCCGCATGATGTGCACCTCCCGAAGACATCCGACGAACAGGAAGTCTCTAAATTGGTCCTAAAAAAACGCAAATTTAGGCCTACCTAAAACACTTTATCATAAGGGGTGTACCATGTCAACGAGTGTTTAAGCGCATCTTCCCTTTACGAACTAGCAAGTTTTGCAAAGGCGTACAGGGAGTGATTTCCTTTTTTTAAACTCTCAAACTGTCCGGCATTATACTAATCAAGTATAAATCAATTCGAAGCGTTATAAACCTTTGAATAAACTGATACATTAAAAAAAGACTCATATAACCGAGCCTTTTTCCTGCAATGTACATTCTTTAATTATCGCGAACTTCCAGATATTTTTCAAGCTTGCGCTTAACCCGCTGCAATGCGTTATCAATTGATTTCACATGGCGGTTGAGATCAACGGCGATTTCCTGATAAGACCTTCCGTCCAGATACAGCATCAGCACTTTTCGTTCAAGATCGCTTAAAATCTCCGACATCTTGTCTTCCAGCCCGACAAACTCTTCCTGATTAATAATGAGTTCCTCCGGATCACTTACCCGCGAGCCGCAAATCACATCCATCAGGGTACGGTCCGATTCTTCATCATAAATAGGCTTGTCCAGAGATACATAGGAGTTCAGCGGGATGTGCTTCTGGCGTGTCGCCGTCTTGATGGCTGTAATAATCTGTCTCGTAATGCAAAGCTCGGCAAATGCTTTGAAAGAGGCAAGCTTATCCCCCTTGAAGTCACGGATCGATTTGTACAAACCGATCATGCCTTCCTGGATGATGTCCTCCCGGTCAGCACCAATCAGGAAATAGGATCTCGCCTTGGCTCTGACAAAGTTCCGATATTTATTGATCAGAAACTCCAGCGCCTCACTGTCACCTTCATGGACCGCTACGACAATGTCTTCATCATTCTTGTAATCATACACTGACAACATGATATCTTTGAGGTCGACACTCACTAACAATCCCTCCGGCTGCAACGCAAGGTACCCGTTACTACTCAAAATATACGACAAGTATACGCCAAGGCCCTGAGAACCGTCAACCACACCCGCTACAAAAAGATTAATTTAAGTCTGATATGGAGCCAAATGATATCTCTTGAAATCAATGGGATTTCGCTACTGCCGCCGCCATTTTTCAAACATCTTTCTCATTTCCGGACTAAGCGAAGCATCAAGTGTGTTGCGTTGAAGCCGCTCCGTATTCTCTTCTAACCGCTTTTGAACCTCCCGTTCGGATTCCTCCACCTCGGTCAGAAGCTCGCGGGCGGATACCCTGAGAGCCCCCTGTCCAAATGCGACATGCTGCTCAACCAGGTCACTGGTGGCCACATATATGGACCTTCTTCGGCTGCTGAGCTCCCTGACCAGCCGTTCGATACATTCATCGGCCGTTTCTTTTTCTTTGGTGAAATAGATCTGCACCTTGCTCTGTGAGAAGGTTTTGCCAAGCCCCGGCACCCGGTAAGCGTCAAATACAACGATGACTCTTCTGCCGGAGTACGCCTGATGGTCAGCAAGCCGCTCAAGCAGCCTGTCCCGTGCTTCCTGCAGGCCGGACTTGGCAAGTGCGGACAGCTCGGGCCAGGCTCCGATCATGTTATAGCCATCCACCAGCAGAACATCGCGCATATCCGCCATTTGTTAGGCCCGGGCCATTCGTCCGCGCAGCACTTCGTACATCACGATGCCTGCCGCCACCGATGCGTTCAGCGAATTGATGCGCCCTTCCATCGGAAGCTTGACGAGCACATCGCACTTTTCCCGTACAAGCCGTCCCATGCCCTTGCTCTCGTTGCCGATCACAATCGCCACCGGGCCGGTGAACACTCCGTTGCCAAAAACCGGCTCAGCAGCATTGACATCTGTCCCCACGACCCAGATTCCTTCTTCCTTCAAACGATCGATCGTCTGGGCCAGATTGCTTACCCGCGCAACCGGCACGTATTCGACAGCCCCCGCGGAGGTTTTCGACACCGTCGCCGTGACAGCTGCCGAACGCCGCTTGGGCACGATCACGCCGTGTGCGCCTGTGCAATCCGCCGTGCGGAGAATCGAGCCCAGATTATGCGGGTCTTCAATTTCATCAAGCAAAATCAGAAAAGGAGCTTGTCCCTTCTCGGCCGCCGCCGCGAGCAAATCCTCCACTTCCGCATACGCATGCGGTGCAGCCTGAGCCACTACCCCTTGATGCTGAATGCCCGGAACCATCTGATCCAGCTTGCGCTTGTCAGCCTGCTGAATGATGACACCGGCTTTTTTGGCCTCCGCGATAATCGGCTGTGTCAGATGCTTTTGCGCATTTTCCGCCAGCCATATTTTGTTGATTGTACGGCCTGAACGAAGGGCCTCAATCACGGAATGCTTGCCCGCAATCCATTCTTCTTCCATACTGAACTTCCTCTCTGAAGCGCGGTCTGCCTTATGGTCACTCTATTCATGGCAGTCCGCTCGTTTATCTTATTTATTGCTTTCGTCCATTAAATCGATACCCCTGCCGATCAACTCACGCAGCCGATCCAGACGGCCGTCGCAGTACAGAAAGCCGAAAAGCCCTTCCAGCGCCGTGGCATGACGGTATTCGAGGACATCCGCATTTTTCGGCACACTGCCGGATTTTGCGTTCCGACATTGTTTGACAATATCCTGCTCCTCTTCCGTCAAATCCGGCTCAAGCATCTGCAAAATTCTGCTCTGCGCCTTGGCTGAGACGAAACCTGTCGCTCTGCGGTGCAGATGGTTCGGGCGCAGGTTCGCCTGGGCAAGCAGGTACTGGCGGACGGCCACCTCGTACACCGCGTCTCCGATATAGGCAAGCGCAATCGGCGGGATCAGCCGGGCCGGCCTGGAGGGCGGGTACGGAAACCAGCCTCCGTCCACGCCCTCTCCCGGCAGGTTCATATGCTCCCCGCTCATTTGCGCCGCCAGCGCATGCCCTGCGCCGTGTCCTCAAGCAGAATACCCTTTGCAGCGAGCAGATCGCGGATTTCATCGGACCGTCCCCAGTTTTTGGCCTTGCGCGCCTCCGCGCGTTCAGAGATCAACTGCTCGATCTCTTCATCCAGCAGCTGCTCGCCAGCCTCTGAAAACAGCCGAAGCACACGGTTCAGATCCTGGAAAGTGTCCAGCAGCGTCTGCAGCCCGGCTTTATTGACTACGTCCTGCTGGAGCACCCGGTTTGTTTCGCTTACCCATTCGAACAGTGCTGTGATAGCATCCGGTGTATTAAAATCATCGTCCATTTTTTCGCGGAAATGTGCACGGATTTGCTCCAGCTTCTCCTGAAGCTCCGCCGACACTTTGCCATCTCCTTCAGTTGAGGTTTCAAGACGATGGTTGAGGTTCGCCACCGCATTCGCGATGCGCTCAACGCTTTTTTCAGATTGCTCCATCGTTTCATCATTAAAATTCAGCGGATTGCGGTAATGAGTCGACAGCATAAAGTAGCGGATGGCTTCTTTCTTGTAACGAGCGCGCAAGTCCTTGACAAGGATGCCGTTGCCGAGCGATTTGGACATTTTCTCGTTGTTGATGCGGATATATCCATTATGCATCCAGTATCTGGACAGAGGTTTGCCGGTCAGCGCCTCGGATTGGGCGCACTCGCATTCATGATGCGGGAACTGCAGATCCTGGCCGCCGCCGTGAATGTCCAGCGTTTCCCCTAAATAATGGAGGGACATGGCTGAGCATTCAATATGCCAGCCAGGACGTCCGTTACCCCATGGGCTTTCCCAGAAAATTTCGCCAGGCTTGGCGGCTTTCCACAGCACGAAATCTTCCGGGCGTTCCTTGCGCTCATCGACCCCGATGCGGATTCCGAACTGAAGCTGTTCAAGGTTCTGACCGGACAGCTTCCCGTAATCCTTAAACTTCTCCGTCCGGAAGAAAACATCCCCGCCGTTCTCATAGGCATATCCCCGGTCCACCAGATCCTGAATGAAGCGGATGATCATGTCCATGCTCTCCGTCACCCGCGGATGGGCATTGGCACGCGGGATGCCCAAGCCTTCCAAATCTTCATAGTATGCCGCAATAAAACGCTCGGCCACCTCGGGCACCGTTGTCCCAAGCTGCTCCGCTTTGCGGATCAATTTGTCGTCAACGTCCGTAAAATTCGACACATAATTCACAGCGTAGCCGGAATACTGCAAGTAATTGCGGACGACGTCGAACACAATGATCGGACGCGCGTTTCCGATATGAATAAAGTCGTATACTGTAGGACCGCACACGTACATTTTCACTTTTCCCGGCTCAAGCGGCTCGAACAGTTCCTTGCTCCTTGACATCGTGTTATAGATTTGCAGCGCCATAAACGTACTCCTCCTATTTCTGTGCTCCTTCCGCCGTAGAGCTTCGGCAGCCGGAAGCAGGCCAGCTTTGCTGGTTAAATTGTAATTGTTAATTGCATCCTGCTTTTTCCCGCTTCAGCTCGGTCACCTCGGCGCGCAGCCGTTCAATCTCCTCCTGCAGCGAGCGGATCGAATCGACTACCGGATCGGGCAGCTGATGACTGAGCCGGTCCTGGCGTTTGCCGTCCTGGCGCACGATTTTGCCGGGAATACCGACAACCGTACTGTTCGGAGGAACCTCTTTTAATACGACAGAATTGGAGCCTATGTTGGATTGATCCCCAACCTTAAAGGAGCCCAAAATCTTCGCCCCTGACCCGATAACTACATTATTGCCGATGGTCGGATGTCTCTTTCCCTTTTCTTTCCCCGTACCACCCAGGGTTACCCCCTGATAAATCACGACATCATTACCGATTTCACAGGTTTCGCCGATCACGATCCCCATGCCATGATCGATGAACAGACGTTCTCCAATGCGGGCGCCCGGATGTATTTCAATGCCTGTCATGAAACGGGAAAATTGCGATATGATACGGGAAAGTGTGCACCAGCGGCGTTTATAAAAGGCATGCGCAATCCGGTGCGCCCAAATGGCATGCAGTCCCGAGTAAGTGAAAACCACCTCCAGCTTGCTTCTTGCCGCCGGGTCGTTATCCAATACAGTCTGAATATCAGATCTCATTTGCCTGAACATGCCCTTCCCTCCTTGCTCCTTCTGTAAGGCAGCCGCCGAGTCTTTTGAATTACTGGCAAACAGGACAAGAAAAAAACGCCCCTGCAGCCTGTGCTGCAGAGACGTTTCACCGTGGTTCCACTCTGCTTGAGGTGTTCCATGTTCCGTGCTTCCATAGACAGGACAGAACACGCCACCTCCTCTTTCACGTCCAGTAACGCGGACGAAACGGTACAATCTGGCCAGCATGCCGGTTCAACTGCACAGCTCCCAGGCGCATTTCCGCTGCAGGTCATTTGAACGGCTCGCAGCCCCGGGAAGCACCCTTGACCGTTCTCTCTGAAAAATGCCCTGTTGCAGCGTACTTCTCCTGTTCCCAGCTTTTCAACTAAATTATTTATAGAGGTTGTTCAAAAAGTCATCTTTTGATCACGAAGTAAATCAAGAAGCGAACTCGACATCGAATCTTGAATTCAGCCGGGCCTTCCGGGGCTCACGTACCCCATGTACGCTCCGCTCCTCAGTCCCTATCTTCATTCAACCTTCTCGGTGCTGAAAACCTGACTTTTTATACGAAAATGGC